>JAFTDL010000264.1 GCA_017454215.1 Lentisphaeria bacterium
AGCGGTCATGCGGCGGATCACGGGCGAAAGCTGCATCTTCATCGGAGAGGCTCCGGCGAAACTGCTGTTCCGGCCGGAGGGACCGGTCCGGCTCGGCAATCCGGTGACCGGCCGGGTCTACCGGGAAAATATCGACTTCACCGTGGACCGGGCGGCGGGAACCATCGCCCGGACCCGCGGCTCGGCGATCCCGTTTCTGCGGGAACGGGATCTTTACCCCGCGGAAAATGTCTCGTGCTATCCGGCAGCAGACGCCAATGCGATCACGGGCGGGCCCGACGGAAAAAATCTGCGGTTCGACGCCGGGCTCTTCTTTGCCGAACAGCAGGCGGAGGCCGATTACGAAACCCTCACGCCCGACTGGCCGGAGGAGTTTTTCAAAAGATCCCCGTGGCTTTCGCAGACGCCGGAGATCCGGAGGATGGTTGCGCTGGGCGACAGCATCACCGAGGGCTTCAACGCCTCCGGCTACATCGGCGGGCCGCCCCGGCGTCCGCCTTATGCGGGGCTGACGGCGCAGGCTCTGGGCGCGGAACTTTTCAATCTGGGCAGAAACGGGGCTTCCGTCGATCTCTTCGACTCCCTGACCGGCCGGACCGCCGAGCTGAACCCAGACCTGATAACCGTCGCCTACGGCATGAACGACCTGACCCGGTACTCCGCGGAACAGTATCTCGAAAAGATCGCTTCCGGCGTCGGGAAACTGCGGCGTGAACTGCCGCGGGCGCTGATCGCCGTGATCTCCCCCATGAGCGGCAACCCCGAGTGGTCCCGCACTCCGGTGGAAAAGACCCTGGCCTTCGCCGAGGCCCTGTCACGCTGGACCGCACATGAGAAGATCGTCTTCGCGGACGTCTCCGCCGTCTGGGAATTCGTCCTGAAACGCAAAGGCTTCTTTTCCCTGACCGGCAACGGCGTCAACCACCCCAACGACTTCGGTCACTTCCTGTACGCCAAGACCATTCTTGCCGCCCTGGGCCGCGAATTCTCGGCGGCCGGATGAGGGGAGGAGAAGGTTTCGGGGGAAGAAGATCCTCTTTTCACGGGAAAAGAGGATCTCCTTCCCCCGAGCCCCCATCCTTTTCGAGAAAAGCGGGGTGTTTTGAGCGGAGATACGCGGGGCGGCGAAACAGGAGCGGACCGTTTCTCATCCGCGCGTTCCCGGTCGCGACTGTCTCCGCCCCGTGCCGGGAACAGAGCGTCAGGGCGTTTTTTTGAGGGGAAACTCAGAAACAGGTCATGTCGCGGACGGTGCTCCACAGCTGACTGCCCAGATCCAGTTTCTTGCGGGCGCTGGTGGCCAGAGCGATGGGCACGTGGGTGAGTTCACCGTTCCAGTTGCCGATCATCATATCGGTGCGGCCCGACATGGCCGCGTGGGCCGCGCCCGTGGCCAGCATGGCGCAGAACACAGCGTCCTCACCCTCGGCCTTGACGCTTCTGATGGTGTATCCGGGATCGAAGTACTTGAGCGTGAGCGGCACTTTGTTGCGGGCGCAGTATTCGGTGATCTTCTCCTTGAGCAGAAGTCCGATATCGTTGTGCAGTTTGTTGCCCGAAGCGTCGCGGCGGTCGGACTCCTGACTGAACAGATCCTGCCCGGCGCCCTCGGCCACGAGAATGACCGCGTGATGCTTGGCGTTGAGCCTGCGGAGCAGATTGGGCAGGAGCGCGTTCTCGTCGGATCCCTCCAGCGTGAAGGGACGCTCCGGCACGAGGCAGTAGTTGACGAAGGGGTTCGACAGCGTGGTGTACGCGGCGATGAATCCGGAGTCGCGGCCCATGACCTTGATGAGTCCCACGCCGTTGAACGCGCCCTTGGCCTCGGTGTGGGCGCAGGTGACCACGGGGCCCGCGGCCAGAACGGCGCTGGCGAAACCGAAGGACTTGTCGATGTAGCTGATGTCGTTGTCGATGGTCTTGGGAACGGCGATGACGCTGATGGCCAGCTTGCGCCGCTGGATCTCCATGGCGATGTCGTGCGCGCCGCGGCTGGTGCCGTCGCCGCCGATGCAGAACAGCATGTTGATGTTCATGCGGGTCAGGGTATCGACGATGATGCCGGTGTCCTCGTGGCCCCGGGAGGAGCCGAGAATGGTCCCGCCCGCCTCGTGGATGTCATCGACCATTTCGGGCGTGAGCTGGACGGGGGAGAGGCCGTGGATGGGATTCAGCCCCTTGTAGCCGTAGCGGATGCCGTAGACCACGGGAACGCCGTAGCGGTTGATGAGCGTGAGCGTGAGGAACTTGATGACCTCGTTCAGACCGGGGCAGAGTCCGCCCGCGGTGAGGATGGCGGCCTTGCTCCACGCCGGATCGTGAAAGATCTTCGCCCGGGCTCCGGCCTTCTCGAAGGCGGGGACGGCCTGTCCCGAGGAAACATACTGCGCGATGGCCCGCGCGTCGGTCTCGTAGCACACCGAGGAGTCGTCAGGCACGAACACGTGGTTTTTGAGGGGAGACGGCAGCATGGCCTCGCCGAGGCGGGTTATCTTGAAATCATCGGGACTCATTTTCAGCTTCCTTGTTTTTACGACCGTTCGAACGCAGATAATTTAGCTTGACCGGCAGCGTTTTTCAAGGCGGGATCGGCCGATATTTCATAAAAATTCGCGCCGTTTCCGGAGATGAACGCCCCGTTCAGACTTGACAAACCGGAGAAATCATGATATTTTCCGCTATTCGCGAACGGTAAAAACCAAGGCAGCTGCTTTCAGGAGGCATTTCATGAAGATCGATCAGGACTTTCACATCCACACGCACTGCTCGTGCGATTCGGCCGATGCGCGGATACCGGACATCGTCGAAGCCGCGAGAAGAAACGGTCTGGCGCATTTCGGCATTTCGGATCACCTGCACACGCGCTTCAATCTGCCCGACATCGAGGTCGCCCGCAGGGAGTTTCTCGAATACGGACCCGCGGAGGGGTTCCACTTCGGGCTCGAGATCACCTGCGCCACGGCGTGGGAGTGCGAAAAGATCGCAAAACGCGACTACGCCTCGTGCTTCACCTGCGACGTCCACGGGAAGAAATTTCAGACCATGACCCCCATCGACGGCGTCATGTACGGCGGTCCCGCCGGGGGGCCGCTGCAGGTGGACATCACCTCCGATGACATCCGCCGTCTGGGCATAGAATATCTCATCGGCGGCGTCCACAAACCCAATTACACCGACCAGAATCCCCGGGACATGATCGACGACTTCTTCAACCAGTCCTGCTTTCTCATCAGGCATGAATCCATCGACATTCTGGCCCATCCGTGGGAAATGCTGGCCTTCTGGTCCGGCTGGTCGGTCGTCACCAAAGACCCCGCGGACCTGCGGTACGACGCCTTCGCCATGATCCCGCAGGAATACTGGGACGAAATGGCGAAACTGTTTCTTGAGAATCACAAACTTGCCGAGATCAATCTCGGTTTCGGAATGCCCGAAGAGGTCTTTCATCTCTACATGAGCCGGCTGGCCGGCTGGCGCGAAAAAGGCGTGAAATTCACCTACGGCAGCGATCTGCACCGCGCCCCCTACAACGCCGAAAAACGGCGGAAGACCGAACAGGTCCTGACGGAGTACGGCTTCACCGAAAACGACTTTTCCCTCCCCCGTTTCAGAAAGTGAAAACGGCCCCGGAGCTCCTCCCCGAAAAGCTCCGGAGAACCTTTTTTCCGCTTTTTCGGAACCTGCCATTTTATTTTTCGGCAAAAACGTGCTATATTATGCAGATACGGAATTTTTGCGAACATCGTAAACGACAACAGGACCTTGCGCGCAGTGCCGAATTGCGCGAAACGGCGAATTTTTGAGGGATCAAAGGAGGATACCATGTCCGGAGAATACAATGTCACGATCATCGGATTCGGAACCGTCGGCGCGGGAGTCGCGGATATACTGCTCAACAACGGCGATGTCATCACCCGCCGCAGCGATGTCAGACTCAATCTGAAACACATCGCCGATCTGGACGTGACCACCGACCGGGGCGTGAAAGTGCCTCCCGGCATCCTCACCACCAACACCGCCGCGGCCATCGCCGACTCCGACATCGTGGTGGAACTGGTGGGCGGCACCACCATCGCCAAAAAGTTCATCCTCGACGCCCTCAACGCGGGCAAGTCGGTCGTCACCGCCAACAAGGCCCTGCTGGCGCTCCACGGCGAGGAACTCTTTGCCGCCGCCGCAAAATCCGGCGCGGATCTCTGCTACGAAGCCAGCGTCGCAGGCGGGATCCCCATCATCAAATCCCTGCGCGAAGGTCTGGCCGCCAACAGGATCCGCCGCATCTACGGCATCATGAACGGCACGTGCAACTACATCATCACCCGCATGGAGCGCGAGAACGCCGATTTCGCCACAGTCCTCGCCGACGCCCAGAAACTGGGCTACGCCGAAGCCAATCCCTCGCTGGACATCGACGGCTTCGACACCGCCCACAAGACCGCCATTCTGAGCGCGCTGGCCTTCGGACGCTGGTTCGGACTCGATCCCGTCCACGTGGAGGGCATCCGCGACCTCGACAGCCGCGACATCGTCTATGCCAACGAAATGGGCTACCGCATCAAACTTCTGGGCGTCATCAAGAACGACGACGGCAAGGTCCAGATGCGCGTGCATCCGACATTGATCCCCAAAGATTCGCTTCTGGCCAACATCTCCGACGTCTTCAACGGCGTCATGGTCGAAGGCGACCGCGTGGGCCAGACCCTCTTCTACGGCCGCGGCGCCGGACGCAGCGCCACCGCCAGCGCCGTCACCGCCGACATCATCGACGCCGCCCTCAACATCAAGCACGGATGCAAGGGCAGAGTCCCGGCCTTCCGGCCCGGAGCCCAGTTCGACAGCGTCCTGCCCATGAAGGACATCACGTCGAGGTACTACCTGCGGCTGGAGGTCAAGGACTGCCCCGGCGTCATCGCGTCGATCACCCAGATCCTCGCGGACCGCTCCATCAGCATCTCCAGCCTGATCCAGCACGAAACGAAACCGGAGGCGGGCGCCGTCTCGCTGGTCATCCTGACCCACCCCGCCCCCGAAAGCGAAATGAACGCGGCGCTGGCCGAGATCGGAGTCCTCTCGATCAACCGGTCCCCGGTCAAGCTGCTGCGCATAGAAGACCTTTGATCTTTCGGGAGGAACCGCGCAAATGGGTGAGCATACCGTTGAAAAGATCGGCGGCACCAGCATGAGCCGCTTCGGCGAGCTGATGGAAAACGTCATCATCGGCAAAAGGAAGGCGTCCGAACTCTACAACCGCATCTTCGTGGTCTCGGCCTACGGCGGCATCACCAATCTGCTGCTCGAAAACAAGAAGACCGGAGCCCCCGGCATCTACGGCAGTTTCGCCGCGGGCGACAACGAAGCCGGTCTGCGGAAACTGGAAGAGACCCGCGAGGAAATGCTCTCGATCAACCGGAACTTCGCCGAACTGGGCCTCGACACGGACAAGGCCGACAAGTTCGTCAACGAACGCATGGACGGCGCACGGTCCTGTCTCATCCATCTGGCCCAGCTGGGCAGTTTCGGCCACTTCCAGAAAGAAAACTACCTTCCCGCCGCGCGGGAGATGCTTTCCTCCATCGGCGAGGCCCACAGCGCCTTCAACTCGGTGAACATCCTCCACAAACACGGCGTCAAGGCCGTCTTCGTCGACCTCTCGGGCTGGCGGGATCACGACACCGGCACCATGGAGGACAACATCCGCAGGCACATGGAGGGACTGGACTTCTCGCAGTGCATGCCCATCGTCACCGGCTACGCCAAGTGCGCCGAGGGCGTCATGGCCCGCTTCGACCGGGGATACAGCGAGATCACCTTCAGCAAACTGGCCGTGGTGACCGGAGCCAGAGAGGGCGTCATCCACAAGGAGTACCATCTTTCCACCGGCGACCCGAAACTCATCGGCGCGGACAAGGTGCGCATCATCGGCCACACCAATTTCGACATCGCCGACCAGCTGTCGGACATGGCCATGGAGGCGATCCATCCCAAGGCGTCCAAGGCCATGGAACTGCACAACATCCCCATCAGGGTCAAGAACGCTTTCGATCCGGAGAATCCCGGCACGCTCATCAGCCGCGACTACGTCTCCCCCGAACCCCGGGTGGACATGATCTGCGGACGGCAGGACCTCATCGCCATCGAAGTCTTCGACCCCGAAATGGTGGGCGTCAGCGGCTACGACTACAATCTCATGAAAAACTTCGCCGCCCGCAAAGTGAGCTACATCGCCAAGAACACCAACGCCAACACCATCACCCACTATGTCTCGGTGCGTCAGGAGGGGCTCGAGGACTGCATCCGCGAGATCAGAGAGACCTTTCCGTCGGCCAAGGTCAACACCAGCGAGGTGGCCATCGTATCGGTGCTGGGCTCCAACATGAAGCTGCCGGGCTTTCTGTCCCGGGCGGCGGGCGCGCTGGCCAAATCGGGCATCAACGTGCTGGCCCTCGACCAGTGCATGCGCCAGGTCAACATGCAGTTCGTCATCGAACGCAGGCACTTCGCCAACGCCCAGATCGCCCTGCACCGGGAATTCGTGGAAAACAACGGGAACTGAAAAACGCCATCCCGCGCGGGGAAACGCACGCCTCCTTTGCGGGACATCACAGAAGGAAGAGACCGACATCATGATGAAAATGAGCCAACTGGTCGGGCGGCGCCTCAAAGAGGTGCCCAAGGACGCCAAAACCGACAGCCATAAATTTCTTATCCGCGGCGGATACATCCGTCCGGTCTCCGCGGGCATCTACGATCTGCTGCCCGCGGGCAAGCGCATCGTGGACAAGATCGAACGCATCATCCGCGAGGAGATGGACCGCATCGACGGTCAGGAGATCCTCATGCCCGTCGTCCTGCCCGCCGATCTCTGGCAGGAGTCCGGCCGCTACGACTCCGTGGGCGCCGAACTGCTGCGCTTCACCGACCGCAACGACAAGCCCATGCTGCTGGCCATGACCCACGAGGAATGCGTCACCGCTCTGGTGCGCACCGAGGTCAACAGCTACAAGCAGCTGCCCGTGATGCTCTATCAGATCCAGACCAAATACCGCGACGAAGCGCGTCCCCGGGCGGGACTCATCCGCACCCGTGAGTTCACCATGAAGGACGCCTACAGTTTCCACACCGATCAGGCCGACCTTGAGAAGTATTACGCACGTGCGCACGAGGCCTACGAACGCATCTTCAAACGCATCGGCCTCGACAACGTGCTGAGCATCGAATCCAATTCGGGCATGATGGGCGGAAAAGTCTCCCACGAATTCATGGCCGTCTGCGACTGCGGCGAGGACACGATCTTCGTTTCGCCCGACCGCAGCTACCGCGCCAACCGCGAGATCGCCACCGCCGCGTGGACCTTCGAGAAGTCCGCCCCCCTGCCCCTCGAAAAAGTGGCCACTCCCGGCTGCAGGACCATCGAAGAGGTGGCGAACTTCCTCGGCGTCAAGCCCGAAAACACCGGCAAGGCGGTGTTCTACTGCGACGCCGTCACGGGCGACCTCATTTTTGCCCTCATCCGCGGAGATTTCGAGGTCAACGAAAGCAAACTGGCCAATCTGCTCAAGGTGAACGAACTCAAGTTCGCCGACGATGCTTCCATCCTCGCGGCGGGAGCCGTTCCCGGCTACGCCAGTCCTCTGGGGGTGGACGGCAAAAAGGTCAGGATCGTGCTCGACCGCTCCGCGGCGGAGAGTTCGAATCTGGTCGTCGGCGCCAACGAAGAGGGGTTCCACTACAGGAACTTCAACGCCGACCGCGACATGGCCGGTTCCGGATACACCGTTGCCGACATCGCCACCGTGCGTCCCGGCGACCCCTGCCCCAAAACCGGCAAACCGCTGGAAATGCTGCGCGGCATCGAAGTGGGCAACATCTTCCAGCTGGGCACGAAATACTCCAAGGCCATGAACTGCTGCTATCTCGACCGCGACGGCAAAAGCGCGCCAATGGTCATGGGCTGTTACGGCATCGGCGTGGGCCGCGCCATGGCCTCGGTGGTGGAGTTCTCTCACGACGACTACGGTCCGATCTGGCCGCTCTCGATCGCCCCGTGGCAGGTCGAGGTCTGCGCCCTCAATCCCGGCAAGCCGGGGGTGAGCGAAACGTCGGAGGCCATCGCCCGCGAACTGGAGTCTCTGGGCGTGGAAGTCCTGCTCGACGACCGGGGCGAAAAGGCCGGGTCCATGTTCAGCGACGCCGATCTGCTGGGCATTCCCCTGCGGATCGTGGTCTCGCCCAAGACGCTGGAAGCGGGTCAGGTGGAGTTCCGCCGCCGGGGCAGCCGCGACGCGGAACTGCCGGCCGTCGGCGAAGCCGCCGGAGTCGTCGCCCGCGCCGTGAAGACCGGACTTGAAAAATTCGACATCTGATCTCCAACAGAAGGACGCCTGTTCACCATGTGGAAATACACTGATAAAGTCATGGACCACTTCATGAATCCCCGCAACGTGGGCGAAGTGGAGGATCCCGACGGCGTGGGCGAAGTGGGCAACGCCGCCTGCGGCGACGCGCTGAAACTCACGTTCAAACTCGGACCCGACGGCCGCATCGCCGACGTCAAGTTCCGCACCTTCGGCTGCGCCAGCGCCATTGCGTCGAGTTCGGTGCTGACCGAGATCGTCAAGGGCATGACCCTCGAAGAGGCCGAAAAAGTCACCAACAAGGACATCGTCGACCGTCTGGGCGACCTCCCCGAAGCCAAGAAACACTGCTCCGTCATGGGCATGGAGGCGCTTCAGGCCGCAATCGCCCAGTACAAGGGAATTGAGAGTCCCTTCGCCCGCGACAAGGAGCACGAGGGCAAGATCATCTGCCGCTGCTTCGGCGTCACCGACATCAAAATTCTCAAGGTGGCCAGAGAGAACGATCTGCACAAGGCGGAAGAGGTCACCAACTACTGCAAGGCCGGCGGCGCCTGCGGCGCGTGCCTCGACGACATCCAGCGCATCCTCGACGACATGTGGAAGATCAGGGCGGCGCAGAAATGATGACCATAGAAGAACTCCAAAGCGCGGGAAAGGACCTCGCCGGACGCCTCGAACATCTGCGGGAATTCCTCAAGATCGACGAAAAGAGCCGGGAACTGGCCTCCCTCGAAGAAAAGATGGCTTCTCCGGATTTCTGGAACGACAAGGAGTCCGCTCAGACCACCATCGGCGCCATGACCTCGTGCCGCAACGTCCTGGAACCCTTCAAAAAGCAGGAGAAGGCCCTCGACGACTACACCGCCATGCTGGAACTGGCCGCCGAGGACCAGGATTTTCTCGCCGAGGCCGACAGGGCCTTTTCCGAACTGCAGAAGGAGATGGACAAGCTGGAGATCGTGAGTTTCCTCTCGGGCCGTCTCGACCGCAACAACTTCTACTTCTCGATCCACGCCGGAGCCGGCGGCACGGAGTCCTGCGACTGGGCGAACATGCTCCTGCGCATGTACAGGATGTTCTTCGAACGCCGGGGCTGGAAAGACGAAGTCGTCGATCTTCAGCCCGGCGAGGAAGCCGGCATCAAGAGCGCCACGCTCCACGTGACCGGCGATTTCAGCTACGGTTATTTCAAGGGCGAGAGCGGCGTCCACCGTCTGGTGCGCATCTCCCCCTTCGACAGCAACGCCCGGCGGCACACCAGTTTCTGTTCGGTGGAGGTCTTTCCCGAACTGGACGACGACATCGACATCGAAATATCGGAGGCCGATCTGCGCATCGACACCTACCGTTCCAGCGGCGCGGGGGGCCAGCACGTCAACACCACCGACAGCGCCGTGCGCATCACCCACCTGCCCACCGGCATCGTCGTCTGCTGCCAGAACGAGCGTTCGCAGCACAAGAACCGGGCCACGGCCATGAAAATGCTCAAAGCCCGCCTGTACGAACAGGAGATGGCCAAGCGCAAAGACGCCGCCGACGCCGCCCGCGGCGAACAGCTGGACAACGGCTGGGGCAGTCAGATCCGCAGTTACGTCCTGCAGCCCTACCAGATGGTCAAGGATCTGCGCACCGGACTTGAGACCAGCGATACGGGCGGCGTCCTCGACGGCAGGATCGACGCCTTTATCGAAGCCTATCTCAAGCAGAAGAAAGATTGAAGGATCTTCACCTTGAAGGTGTACGACGTCATCGTGGTCGGAGCCGGACACGCCGGATGCGAAGCGGCTCTGGCGGCGGCCCGGCTCGGCGCGAGCACCGCCGTGCTGACCCTCAAACCGGACCACATCGCCCAGATGAGCTGCAATCCGGCAGTGGGCGGCATCTCAAAGGGTCAGGTGGTGCGCGAGATCGACGCGCTGGGCGGATTTCAGGGCATCGCCGCCGAAGCGGCGGCCATCCAGTTCCGCATGCTCAACCGCACCAAGGGTCCCGCGGTGTGGTCGCCCCGGGCCCAGTGCGACAAGTCGGTCTACCGCCGGGCCATGAAACTTCTGCTGGAACGGAATGAAAACATCGACATCCTGCAGTGCGAAGTCACGGGCTTCATTCTCGACGGCGGCAGGATCGCGGGCGTGGTCAACCAGTTCGGCGAAAAGATCCCCGGCCGCAGCGTCGTGCTGACCACGGGAACGTTTCTCGCCGGAAAACTCCATTACGGACTGTGCAGTTTTCCCGGCGGCCGCGCGGGGGACTTCCCCGCCTCGCACCTCTCTTCCGCGCTCCGGGACCAGCTGGGGCTCGTCACGGGCAGGCTCAAGACCGGCACGCCGCCGCGCATCCTCAAAAAATCCATCGATTTCTCAAATCTTCAGCGGCAGGACTCCGAAACCGCGCAGGAGGAATTCTGTTTCTGGAGCGAAGACTGCCGTCCCGCCCTGCCCCGGGCCGCACGGAGAAATCTGGCCTGTCACATGCTCTACACCACCGAAGAGACGGCGCGGATCGTCCGGGACAATCTCGACAAGTCCCCCATGTACAGCGGCGTCATCCGGGGCATCGGAACACGCTACTGCCCGAGTTTCGAGGACAAGGTCGTGCGCTTTCCCCAGCATCCCCGGCATCTGCTCTTTCTCGAACCCGAGGGCGCCGAGACCGACGAATACTACCTCAACGGCTTCTCGTCGAGCCTGCCCGTGGAGGTGCAGAGAAAGATGGTCCATTCCCTGCCCGGACTGGAACACGCCGTCATCAGCCGCTACGCCTACGCCATCGAATACGACTATCTGCCCCCCGCGCAGATGGAGCGCACCCTGCGGAACAGACGCTATGAAAACCTTTTCACCGCCGGCCAGATCAACGGCACCAGCGGCTACGAGGAGGCCGCCGCCCAGGGACTGATCGCCGGTTTCAACGCCGCCCGCAGCGTGCTGGGCCGGGAGCCAGTCGCCCCCGGAAGAGACTCCTCGTACATCGGCGTCATGCTGGACGACCTCACCACCAAGGAGATCGTCGAACCCTACCGGCTCTTCACCAGCCGCGCCGAATACCGCCTCTCCCTGCGGCAGGACAACGCCGATCTGCGGCTCTGCCCCTTCGCATGGCGGAACGGTCTGCTGCCGGAAGAGAAGTACAGGGAATTCGAGGCGTACCGGAAAAGTTTTTCGGAACTGCTGACCGCCGTGCGCGAGCGCAGATACCGGGGCCGCCCCCTGCTGTCGCTGATGAAAGAGATGGAGGGAGACGTGCACGCGGAACTGCCCTTCCCCGCGGAGCTCCTCCCCGAGTGGGATCCCGAAAGCCGCGCCTCCCGGCAGGTCCTCGTCGAAAGCATCTACGACGGCTATCTCCAGCGCGAAGAAAAGGAGATCCAACGCCGCGAAACCCTCGAAAACACCGCCATTCCGGCGGACGTCGATTACGAACATCTTCAGGGGCTGTGCAGCGAAGCCCGGCAGAAACTTATCAAACTGCGCCCGGCAACGCTGGGTCAGGCCGCAAGGATCGACGGTGTCACCCCCGTGGACACCGCCCTGCTCCAGGTGGCCATCAAACGCGGAGAAAAAGCATGAGCTTTCCCCACACGGCATGGTCGAAACTCAGACGCAGCGCCGTCGCCATGACGTCCCTTGCCGTGATACTGCTGTACCTCGCGGCGGCGGCGGGCTTCGAGATCCACGGTCTGCTCTGTACATATAAAGGAGAGACGCCCGTCTACGCCCGCATTTCGCAGGAACATTACGGTCCCCCCTCGCGCCGGCATATTTTCGGCACCGACTATCAGGGACGGGATGTGTTTCTGCGGAGTCTCGCGGCCAGTTCCACCGCCGTCAAGGTGGGGACCATCTCGGGGACCATCGCCGTGGTCATCGGCGTGGCGCTGGGCTGCGCCGCGGGTTTTCGCGGCGGCAGGACCGACGATCTGGTCGTATGGCTCTACAGCACCATCGCCTCCATGCCGACACTGCTCTTCATCCTCGCCTTCGCGCTTCTGGTGTCGCGGGGATTTCTCTCGCCGGGCCTGATGGGCGCGGTGAAAATCTGCGCAAAGATCGTCAACGTGGAGCCCGGCATGCTCGCCGTCTACGTGGCCGTGGGCCTCACCGGCTGGGTGACGCTCTGCCGGGTGGTCCGCGGGGAGACCATGAAACTCAAGCGCCGGGCCTTCGTGGAGGCGGCAAAAGTGGCGGGGGTGCCCGACACGGTCATCATCTTCCGGCACATCCTGCCCAACG
This sequence comes from Lentisphaeria bacterium, assembly GCA_017454215.1. Classification (GTDB taxonomy): domain Bacteria; phylum Verrucomicrobiota; class Lentisphaeria; order Victivallales; family Victivallaceae; genus UBA1784. The sequence goes on from JAFTDL010000264.1 coordinate 12,590, forward strand.
TCTTTCATCTGGCCGTCATCTACTTCACGCTTTCCTTCGCAAGCGCCGTCATGCTGGAAGTCATCGTAAGCTATCTGGGCTTCGGCGTCCAGAGCGCGCCCAGCTGGGGCGTCATGATCTCCGACGGCCAGGAGCGTCTGTGGCGCGGCGTCTGGTGGGAACTGGCCGGTGCTTCGGGCGTCATGTTTCTGCTCGTGCTCGCCCTCAACCTTCTCGGCGACGCCCTCCGCGACGCCCTCGACCCCTATGCGGCCTGAAACCGCCGCCGAAACACAGCCGCCGTTTTCGACAAGGTCGGTGGTTTCGGGGGGCAGGGAAAACTTTTTTTCACGGGAAAAAAAGTTCTTTCCTGCCCCCCGAGCCCCCCATCCTTTTCAAAAAAAGCGGGGTGTTTTGAGCGGAGCTTTGCGGAGCCGCCGAATGAAAACAACGGCGGCACACTTTTTCTCCCGGGAGGCGAGCGGGTCGCCCGCGAGCGCGCAGACCGCATGTGAATGAACCGGCAGCCAAACGGCTGCCGGATGCGCTCAAGAGTCTGAGCGCAGATGAACGGAGGTCGAGCATTAAGATATTATGAGAGACTCAAGAGGTCTCTCATTTTTCCGTCGCAAGACAAAAAAGTGGTTTGCCTCTTGATTAAAACGGATTTATGTTAATCCAAGAACAACGAAGTCGCACGGGGCGCTTCAAAAATCATGAGGACAAACCATGGATAATGTATCACACGAAATGAAAAAAATCTACTTTGGACTGGACGTTTCCCAAAAAACGATCGAAATTTTTGCGTTGATCGGAGAAAACGGAGTCCCGTTCGGGAAAATTCCCAACACCCGGAAGGGGTTGACAGAGTTCTTTGACAAAGTCTCCGCGCCGGCCGGAGAAATCACTGTCGTGCTCGAAACCGGAACGCACGCGCCGTGGATCAGTCATTATCTCGAACAGCGGGGATAC
>JAFTDL010000265.1 GCA_017454215.1 Lentisphaeria bacterium
TCGAGCGGGTAGCAGCCGGAGATCAGCCCGTGGCGCGGCGCGGTGGTGCAGTCGCCGAAAGTGCGGCAGATGCGCCGGGGATCCAGCGGATGTCCGGCCAGTGTTTCGGCGCACATGTCGGGATAGGAGAGCACCAGCCGCCCGTAACCGGCCATGTCGGCCATCCCCTTGCGGATGACCCGCTGGGCCACGGGAACGAGATACTCCTGAAGACAGCTGTAGCCGGAACCGATGAAGATCATACCGCTCCCGGAAAAATGCTTCTTCACCGCCGCGACGGCGTTGATCTGGCGCGCCGCGCCCCTGACGGGATCCTCGGGCGGCAGATAGCCGTCCGAAACGGGATAGTAGGCCGGACGCTGAAAATGAGGATTGTAGTAGGGACTGCACACCGTCGTGCAGACGAGCGTGACGCCCATGTCGCGGGCCATTTCGAGGAACTTGAGGGGTTCGGTCAAGTCATACCCCAGTCCGGTGCCGTCGCCGCCGAAGGCGTACCGGTAGCTGCCGACGCCGACGCCGTTGCGCTCCATGGGGATGCCGACCCGGTCGGGACCGGGTTCGAAGGGCAGACAGTCGAAGAGCGAAAGCCGCGTGGCGACGGCAAGTCCCGGAGCGGCCCGGCGGATGGTCTCCACGATCTCGCGGAAAAACCGGGTCCGGTTCTCGAAGCTGCCGCCGTAGGGACCGGGGCGGGTGAACGCGCTCAGAAACTCATGCCCCAGATAGCCGTGGGCCATCTTGACGTCGACGAAATCGAATCCGGCCTGCTGAGCCAGCTGTGCCGCCCGGCCGAAAGCCGCGACGATCTCGCGGACGCCGGAGTCGCTCACCACGTTCTTTTCGGAACAGTGGAACCGCTCGTCGAGCAGAGGATGACAGTAGGCCGTCACCGACTCAAGCTTCGCATCGTCGTTGGGATGGCTGAAACGGCCGGAGTGGGTCAGCTGAAGTCCCACGACGAAATCGTCGCAGGTGCCGAATTTCGCCCGGTGGACGGCCAGCATCTCCTCGCGGAGCGCCCTGACGGCGGGCATGGTCTTTTCGGAGATCATCAGCTGCCGCGTGTTGCTCTTGCCGCTGTGCATCACGGCGCAGGCCTCGCAGCCGAAGAGCAGTTTCGCTCCGCCGGAAGCGAAATTGAGCCAGCGGCGGCGGGTGAGGCCGCTCGGGGAACCGTCGGGCAGACAGTCCCAGCCCTCCATGGGCAGAACGCACCAGCGGTTGCCGATGGTGCGCCCGTTCCACGCGAGCGGCTGCGCCATGGGTGAAGCGGGAGCCGGCAGAATGGCGTCGTCAACTTCGAGGTCGATCCCCAGAGTTGCGATGTGCCGGCGGAAATCGGCCGCCGTTTTGAACGTTGCGATGCGGGGATAGTTTGCTGCTGCCATGATGTCCCGGGATCCTGTTTTTCAATAATTCACTTCCTGTATACGTCGCCGTTGCGGTACTCGGCCCAGACCGTCTCGAACCAGCCGTCCTCATGGGGGATCGGACGGCAGTCGACGAACCGGTGCACGAACTTCTGCCCGTCGAAGCGGGTCTCGAGGACCTTTTTCCGGAAGGAGACGTCCTCGGGGACGATCTTGCCGTCCTTATCCAGCACGGCCGCGGAACCGCGGCTGCCCACCCCGGCTTCGGCCTGGAAGAGGATCGCCGACAGATAGGCCCAGTGCGCAAAGGCCAGCTGAGCGTTGATGAGTCCGTTTTCTCCGGCTCCGGGGAGATACCCCTCGCGTTCGATGGCGCGGACGAGTTTTTTCGCGGCCCTGACTTCTTTTCCGAGTTCGTCCGGCCGTCTGAGATGACCGGCGGCACGGGTCATGCGCGCCTGAAGTTCGCGGCGGTCGTCCTGCCAGCTGCGGCGGCCGCGGAGCAGAGTTTCGAGCTCCTTCTGCGCCCGGGCGGCGGCCCTTTCGGCGGCTTCGACGCTCAGCGGATCGTCATTTCCCGAACGGGCGATGAATTCCGCCGCGCGGAACGCGCCCACCTGTCCGGCGTTGAGCGCGGAACCGCCGGGACGGGCCACGCCGTGGGAGCCGTTCACTTCGCCGATGGGGAAGAGATGGGAGATGTTGACCGACTCGTACCAGATGTTTCCGGCCAGACCGCCGTTGTTGTGCTGGGCGCAGACGGCCACTTCGAGAGGTTCCTTCGCCAGATCGATGTTGTGGTCGCGATAGAGCGAGACCGCGCCGGGATTCATCTTGAGCAGACGCGAAAGCGGCGTTCCGGAAAGGGCTCCCGAGCGCTCGAGATACTCCCGTGCCTCGGATGAAATGGCCTTGAAATCGAGCCCGGCGGGGTTGGAGCGGAAATCCAGCCACACCCGGCGGCCCGAAGCCGTCTCCCGGTGGACCAGCATGTCGATGATGGAGGAGCCGTCGGGCACCTTGCGCACGTCGCAGGGCCACTGATAGCCCTTGAGAAACACCCTGGAGTTGAGCCGGGCGTCGTCGCGGAAGCAGTCGCGCAGGAATTCCCGCTCGCCGGAACCGTCCTGCTCCGTGGAAATGAAGCGGGGAAGGACCTGCATGTAGGTGCCGGAGACGTTCCAGCGGAACTTGATGGAGGCCAGTCCGAACTGGGATTCGGGCAGATTCTGAGCCGCGGCGCCCCGGGCCAGCGCCAGTCCGATGGCTCCGGTATGGCCGCAGGGATAGACGCTCTGGGCGTAAAGTCCCCCCGGTCCGCCCACGGCGAACACCGTGTTCTCGGCAAGGACCGTGTCGAAACTCTTTTTGACGTTGTCGAAGATCACCGCTCCGGCGGCGCGGCGGCGCAGGGTGATCAGCCGGGCGACCGTGCATTTTTCGCGGATGGGGATCCCCGCGGCCTTCACCGCGCGGATGAGGGCCAGACACATCTCCTTCGAGGTGTAGGGTCCGCAGCTGGTGGCCCGGCGCTTGGGATCGTGGTCGGTCTTGTAGCCGATATACTGCCCCAGAGAATCGCAGGGGAACGGCACGCCCAGATTGACCAGATGCATGAAACAGCGCACCGAAAGCGCCGATTCGATCAGCGCCACGTCGCCGTGGCACGAACCGTTGTCGAAATAACTTGCGGCCATGAGCTCCGGAGCATCCGGTTCGGAACCGTACATGCCCAGCTTATAGTAGGTCTGCTTGTCGCTGCCGGTGTTGATGGACGTGCCGCGCCGGAGCCCTTCGGAGACCAGAAGGATGTTCTTCACGCCCTCCGCGTGGAGCCTGAGCGCGGCGGCCAGTCCCGCCGCTCCCGAACCGATGACCAGAGTATGAACCTTCTTCATGCTGAAACGCTCCTCAGAGTCTGGCGATGTCCATGCCGCCGCCCACGTTGATCACCTGACCGGTGGAGTAGCCCAGATCGCCGCGCACCAGCATGGCCACGGCCTTGGCGATGTCCTCGGGATATCCCCAGCGGGGCTGAAGGGTCAGACCCTCGGCGATGAGTTTGTCGTATTTGGCCTTGACCACGCTGGTCATGGGCGTGGAGATGACGCCGGGACGGATCTCGTAGACGTTGACGCCGCACTCGGCCATGCGCACGGCGAAGAGTTTCGTGATCATGGAGACGCCGGCCTTGCTCATGCAGTACTCGCCGCGGCTGATGCTGGCCACGGTGGCCGAACAGCTGCCGATGTTGACGATGACGCCGCCCGCCTTGCGTTCGGCGAAGTAGCGTCCCACCGCCTGCGACAGGAAGAACGTTCCCTTGAGGTTGACGCCGACGACGAAATCGAAGCTCTCCTCGGTCATTTCGAGGATGTCCGCGCGGACCTTGGGCGCGACGCCCGCGTTGTTGACCAGAGCGTCCAGCGCGCCGAAATCGGCGACCACGTTTTTGACCAGAGCCTCGCGGTCGGCGCCCGAAGAGATGTCGGCCCGGTAGTAGCGGGCCTGAACGCCGAAACGCTTTTCGAGATCCGCGCACTGGGCAACGCCCTCTTCCACGGGTTTGAGGTCGCAGACGGCGACATTCCACTTTTCGGAAGCGAGTTTCTCGACGATCCCCGCGCCGATCCCGCGGCCGGCGCCGGTCACCAATGCTGTCTTGGCCATGATAATATCCTTTCGCAAAAACTTGTTTTGAGGTGGCTTCCCCATGTTCCATAATATACACTTCGGCCGAAAAAATATCAAGCCGCCGCCCGGCATGGGCGGCGGCCGTGATGCGGGGGCTCCGCGGACTTCTCAGCGTCCCGAAGCCGTTTTGAACTCCAGAGAGAGGGGCCACACGCCGTAGTCGCAGGCGGAGATCAGCGTGAGCCGGTGCTTTCCGGCGGCGAGGGAGACGTTCTTCAGCACGGCCTGCGGCGCGTTTTCGGACGCGAGGAAGTCCCCCGCGTAGACGCCGTCGATCAGAACCATGGCGCGCATGGGCCAGAAACGCCGGTACCCGTCCCGGTTGAGAACGACGTCATATCTGCCGGCTTTGGCCGCATTGAAACTGAAGTTGACCCACTCGCCGGCTTCCCGCAGATTGAGTCTCTTGCGCGAGAACATGCCTTCGCGGCCCACGGGGAAGGTCCCGCCGCCGCGCTTCTGCTTGTAGCAGGAGGAACCGATGCCGCCCTCGTCATACTTCGCCGTGTCGATGACGCCCGGCACTTCGGGCAGGACGCCCTTGTACGGACGGCTTTCGCCCATGTCGGCGATGACGGGGAAGAAGGGCGTCACGGCCACGCGGCCGGTCTCGTCCTGAACGGCTGCGGCGAAGAGATGCGGATAGGAGTCCAGCACGGCCTTGGCCGAACCGCGTCCGGCGGCGGCCCAGATGGTGTCCGCGTAGTGCCTGCGGTCGATGGCGAATTCGAAGCGCCCGGAACCGCCGGCCCCCGCCGGAAACGGAGCATCGGGATGGAACGAGGTCGCTGAAGTTATGGACATCGCCGCTTTCTGCACGGAACTGCGTCTGGACCGGACGGTCCGGAACGAACTGGCCCCGAACTGGGAAGAACTGATCTCCGGCTGGAACAGCAGGGTGCCGTTCTTTTTCGACGAAGAATTTTTCAAGTCTCACTATCCTCCCTGTCACGGTCCCGGAATGGAGACCCTCCTGCCCCGGGTGCGGCGGGTGCTGGAAACGCTCCGGCGTCTGCCCGCGGCGGCGCTGCTGGGACACGTCCTTTACAGGGGAGCGTTCGTTTCGACTCCCGCAGTCTTTCTGAAGACGCTGCCGGACCCCCTTCCCTGTTTCGGAGAGGATACGGGCGTCTTCAGTCTGATGATCTCCCTTGCCGCCGTTCCCCTGATGAAGGAGGCGTGCCGGACGCGGGGCATCCCCGGGGAATATGCCGTGGCGGCGCAGAGATGGTTCGGCGGCTCGATGCTCCAGTACGCCGAAGCGCACGGGGGCGTCCCCGGACGCGAAATGCAGTTTTCCTGGCTCCGCAATCACGTCGACGGCCGACTCTTCCGCATCGGGCGGCTGGAGTACCTGATGCACACCTGCCCGGACTGGCTCCCCGCGGTCTACCGCAACGGCCAGGGGAAACTGCGCGTGCTCTGCCGCGACGGCTGGGGCTTCCGGGCCGACGGCAGCCGCTCCGACGATCCGGCGCTGATCGTGCGCCGCACCCGCCTTGCGGAGGACGGCGTCCATGTTTCCGGCACCCCGATCCGTCCCGACGGAACAGTGGAATTCGGACGCGAACTTGCCCTCGACACGCGGGAATGGCGTCCCCTCGCCTCGCCGTGGGACCTCTGTCCCTCGATCCACATCCCGGGCGGCGAACCGATGCCCTTCGAGGCGGTCAAAGACTCCCTGTGCCGGGCGAAGGAGTTTTTTTTCAGGTATTTCGGACGGAAAGTCCCCCTCTTCTGCTGCGCCTCGTGGATCCTCAATCCCGCGTGGCAGGAGCTTCTGCCGCGCTCCAACATGGCGGCCTTCCGCCGGGAGTGTTACGCGCTGGCAAGTCTCTACTGGGGTCCCTCCGCCGGGATGAAGTTCCTCTTCGGCCGCAGCGACGTCCCGCCGACGGAACTGGAAGCGCACAACTCCGCGCAGAAAGCCTTTCAGCAGGCCTTCAGAGAGGGCCGCATCGTCGCGGGCAGTCTCCTCGTCGCCGTCGACGACGTGGAAAAACTGGGTGATTCCTGCTACCGGAGAGAAGAGGCCGACTGACCCTTACAGGTGGTCGCGCACGGTCCAGCGCTCCTCGGGAACGCTCTGCCGCCAGTAATCGACAAGCACGGCCACGTCAAGGTACTCCACGTACAGGAGATCGACGGCCTTCAGATAGGCGAAGACCAGCAGCATCTCACGGCCGTGCTGCTCGGTGAGGATGGTGCCGGATTTCCGCCGGACCATGCGCCGGATGAGATTGACATCGTTGAAGGGCACGGCGACGATCCGCCGCGACGGGACCATGCGCAGAAGGATGTTCCCCCTGCTGTCGATCAGCATTCTTTCACTGGTGAAGCGGGCGTAACGGCCTTCGTTCTCCAACATGGTCCGGGCCAGATTCGTCAGAGAGAAATCTATGCCCGCGACGCCGATCAGTTTGCGGTCGGCATCGTAGACGGCGGAGGAACAGGTAAGCACCGTCTCGCCGTTGACGCCGCTGTCCTGATAGGGGACGCTCCACACCAGACGGCCCCCGGCTTCCAGCGCCTGTTTGTACCATGGCCGCGAGGGCGGGAAATAATCGGAAGGAAAGTCGTCGCGGCTGCCGGGATAACAGGCGAAGGTGCCGTCAGTCAGCGCGAAGTAGATGGACATGATCGGACATCCCTGACGGAGGAGCCGTTCCACGGCCTTCTTCTCGCCGCCCTCCCCCGGAGAGAGAACTGCCTGCCGCATGAACTGCGCCGTGTTCCCGAAGTACCGGAGCTCCTTCATATCCGGCCGTCCGCCCCGGTAATTGAACACACAGGCGGTGTCGGGATCTATGCGGTGCCGGTAGGACTCGGCATAAACATACCCCGGCGGCGGAGAAGTGACATATTCCTCGACCGGAACGAAAAACCGCTTCCCGGGATCCGGGACGGAACGGACCTTCATGGATGAAAACAAGATGTTCGTCCGCAGCTGCTCCGCCTGATACTCGATGCGCTCCAGATCGCGGCTCAGTTTTGCGGCGGCGGCGGTGGCTTCGCTGTAAACCGATCCCACCACGTTGTCGCGGAGCCGCAGTTCCGTGCTCCACTTCATCTCGCGGTAGAGCGTGCGCGCGACGGCGGCGATCCCGAACAGCAGGATGATCATGGTCGCCGTCAGCATGCCCCGGCGGTGGTTGACGCCCCAGCGGGCGACCCTGGTGAAAAGCGAATCCGGACGGGCAGTGGTCTCCTCGTTGACGAGGTAGCGCCGCAGATCGGCGGAAAGGTCCTTCACCTCCTGATAGCGTTTGTCGGGATCCACGTCGATGGCCTTGAGAATGATCGCCCGCAGATCGGCGTCGATCCGGCAGCCGAAGCGGTGGCGCAGCGGCACATGCCGTCCCTGCTTGACGAGCGTGAGCAGTTCGGCGAGTTCCACCTTGGGAAAGGCCGGACGCAGGGTGACCATTTCGAAGAGGATGATGCCCAGCGAGTAGATGTCCGAACGGATGTCCGCCTTGCGGGTGACCAGCACTTCCGGCGCGATGAAGCCCGGCGTGCCGGTGACTTTGGGAAGGTCCTCGGCCTCCTCCAGTTTCAGCGCGAGGCCCCAGTCGGTGACGTAGGTCTCGCGGTGGCGGCCGATCATGACGTTCTCGAGTTTCAGATCCCGGTGGATGATCCCCCGGGAGTGGGCGTGCTCCATGGCGTCGCAGACCCGCAGGAATATCTCGATGCGGTTGTAGAGCGATTTTCTCTCGTCGAAGCGGCTGATGCCTTTTTTTTCATAGATGTCGACGATGCCCTTCATATAGTCGCTGAGGGTGTGGCCCGAGATCATCTTCATGGCCAGATGCATGCCCTTGCCGCCGTCGCTGAAGAGCCCGTGGATGGGAATGATCGCCGGATGATCCAGAGAAGCGGTCAGCTTCGCTTCGTTGATGAAGGACTCCCGCGCCTGTTCGTCGGAGCAGAGTTTTTCATGGAGCGTCTTCACGGCGACGACACAGCCCAGCGACCGGTCCACGGCCTTTCTGATGCTGCCCTGCCCGCCGACGGCGATGCTTTTCCCGTCGACGGAATAGAACTCGTTCACATCCATCAGTTCGCCTTCCGGAGCGCGGGGCGCTGCGGACACGGGGACATCGTTCCCGGAGCAGATCAGTTCGAGCGTCTCGTCCACCAGCGTCCGGCGGTGAGGAAAAAGGAAGTTGCCAAGATCGCTCAGGATGCTTCGCCGGACATCGCCCGCCGGTTCCTCCTGAGCGGGAGCCGGAGCCTGCGCCCCGGCCGCGGGAGTCCCGGAGACAGGCGCCGGACCGCCGACGGTCTTCGCTTCCTGCTCGGAGATGATGACGGTTTTCTCAACATCTTCCGGCTGTATGTTTTTCATGTCCATAACCGAAAAAATCACCTGCTGGAACCGGTATTCAGGGAACACACGCCGGAAGCCCGGCGTCCGTCAGACGGCGGTTAATATAACGCATACCGTCCCGTTCCGCAAGCCGGATTTCGGAAAAAACGTTTTTTTTCGATATTTCCGCGCCCCGGAGAAAATCGCGACTTGAAAAATTTGCCGACAGGTGCTATTTTATTTGTTCTGACTGGTGTACATGCCGCATTTTTACGAAAAGAATGCGTTGATGAAGTGCAGAAAAGAAGATCGAAACAGGAAGAAAATTGAGGAAAAGTCAAAATGAAAAGAACGTTTCAGCCCTCGAACCGCCGCCGTAAACGCCGTATCGGTTTCTTCGCCCGCATGGCGACCCGCGCCGGGCGTCTGGTCCTGAAGCGCCGCCGCCAGAAGGGCCGCGCGAAGCTGACCGCCTGAAGTTCATCTGCAGGTTCGTTCGATTGCAAGGAAACAACAGCGGTCGGCGTCTGTCGCTCAGAAAAAGCGACAAGCTCGTCCGCAAGTCCCAGTTCGATCAGGTCCGCAGAGACGGCCGGAAATCGGCGGGACCGGGGCTTGTGGCCGTGGTGGCGCCCTGCAGCGAATCGGGATGCGGCGTGATATGCTCGAAAAAGTACAGTCTGCTGGCAGTGGAACGCAACCGGGCCCGTCGGCTGCTGTGGGAGAGTTTCAGGATGCTGAAGCCTCACCTTCCGCCCTGCCGTCTGGTGCTGATCCCGAGGCGGAAGCTCAAGACGTACAAGAGCGGACAGGTTCTTGCGGAACTTGCGGAACTCCTCGCGAAACAGGGAGTGATAACCCGGGACGCTGCGGTTTCTTTGTGCGCGCGGTCGTCGGATGCATCCGCGTCTATCAGAAACTGATCGCGCCGCTCCTGCCGGAGTGCTGCCGTTTCGAGCCCACCTGTTCGCACTACGCCGTCGAGGCCTTTCAGGTGCACGGTTTCTGGAAAGGTTCGGTCCTCACGGTGTGGCGTCTCATGAGGTGTCAGCCCTTCTGCAGAGGCGGCTTCGATCCGGTCCCGCCGCGCCGCAGATAGAGCCTCCGACGGGAAAATAAGGTTTGGATTTCGTACATGAAGTTTGACAAAGACATAGTGATGGCGGTCGTCATCTGCGCCGTAGTTCTCTTCGGCTGGGACCCCCTCTGCCGGTACATGGGCTGGACCCCGGCGCCCCGGCCGCAGATCGCGGTCCGGACGTCGTCCGAAGCGCCCGCGCCCCAGGCGGCCCCCGCCCCCGCGGCAAAGGCTCCGGAGCAGTCCGCCGTCCCCGCCGCCCGAAAACCGGAGAAGGCCCTGCCGCCCGTCAAAGCGACGCTCGAACTGCCTCCCGTCAGGATCGCGAATCCCGACATGGTCTACCGGATCTCGCCTGCCTCGGGAAGCATCGACGCCATAACTCTCCTCAAGTACAGAAACGCCGCCCGGACCGCTCCCGTCGAACTCGACCGGATCGCCGACTCTTCTCAGGGAGCGCTGTCGCTCCACGGCGCGACCCCGTGGCAGGTGGAAAACATTCTTTCCTCGAAGATCTCCGAAGGCCGCATCTACACCCTGTCGCGGATGATGCGCGACGGCCGCGGACACCGTTTCGCCGTCACCCAGACCTGGGAGCTTGCGCCCTCCGGCTATGCCGCCAGATACCGCGCCGTGTTTTCCAACCCCGAAAAAACGCCGGTCACCCTTGCCGGGACCGTGCTGTGCGGCGCCGATCTGCCCCCGTGGCACATCGTCTCGGGCGACAAGGTGCGCATTCCCTCGCACCGCATGGACTATCTCACCGAATCCGGGGATTACGCCGACATCAAAGCCGACAAGAAGGATCAGGGGTTCTTCGTCAAGCCCGCGCCCAGGGTGAAATGGGTGTCGCTGGGCAACAAATACTTCACGGCGATCCTCGCGTCGTCCGTTCCCTTCACGCTTCACCAGAGCCGGGTGTTCCTCAACGGCGGCAAGTCGTCTTACCCCGTGATCTCCGCCGGAGCCGTGCTGGGCGACGTCGTGCTGGCTCCCGGAGAGAGCAAAAGTTTCGACTTCGCCTATTACAGCGGCCCCAAGATCATCGCCGATCTGGACAGATTCGACGCCTCCACCGGCCGGGTCATGCATCTGGCCTGGGGTCCTCTCGACTATCTGGCCCGGCTCCTGCTGTGGATACTGGTCAAGTTCCACGGACTTCTCGGCTCCTACGGCTGGAGCATCGTCCTGCTGACCATCGTCGTGCGCGCCGTCTTCTACCCGCTGACGGCCAGAGGCAACGCCTCCATGCGCAAGATGCAGACAGTCCAGCCCCAGCTCAAGGAGATCCGCGAGAAATACAAGTCCAATCCCCAGCTCATGAACGCCAAAATGATGGAACTGTACCGCAGGGAGGGCGTAAGTCCCTTCAGCGGCTGTCTGCCCATCCTGCTGCAGATACCCGTATTCTTCGCGCTCTATGCGACGCTCGACGGCGCGGTGGAACTCCGGCAGGTGCCGTTCCTGTGGTGCAGGGACCTTGCCGCGGCCGACACCGTGGCGACCATACCGCTTTACTTCTTCAGCCTGCCCGTCAATCCTCTGGTGCTGGCCATGACCGCGCTGATGGTCGTTCAGCAGCACATGACGCCCATGTCGATGGATCCGGTGCAGAAGAAGATGATGGCTCTGATGCCGATAGTCATGCTGTTTATGCTCTATGATCTGCCTTCGGGACTCACGCTCTACTGGACCGTGAGCAACTTCTTCAGTATCATTCAGCTGAAACTCCAGCAGCGGAGCCGGGAAAAGGAAAACCGGGGCGTTTCCCGAAAGACCGGGGGAAAGGCCTGAATCACACAACCGGGAGCGGGAACTCCCGTCAGCCAACAAGGAACACGCAATCATGTCAGAAGAAAATCCCAAGTTCGAACAGCAGAAAGAACAGTTGATCCGCACCCTCGCGACCATGTTCGACTACCTCGGCCTCAACGGCACCTTCCGGGTGGAAATGCGCGACGACAGGATCTCCGTCAAGATCGCCAGCGACGACGCCGGCAGAGTCATCGGCCGCAAGGGCCAGACCCTCGAAAGTCTCCAGCTGCTGGCCAACCGCATCATGTTCAAGACGGACAACGAGTTTCCCCATGTCATGCTGGATATCGACGGCTACGCCCGCGGCGAACGCGAAAGCCGCGACGGCGACGATGACGCGGAACCCCGCCGTCCGGCGAGAGGCGACTCCGGACGCCGCCAGTCCCGCCGCAGCGAGGACGGTCCCCGCACCTCCCGCGAACAGCTGGAGCAGCAGGCCCGCGACGCCGCCAAAGAGGTCAAACGCTGGGGCGAACCCGTGAAGCTGCCCGAAATGAACGCCCACGACCGCAGGATCATCCATCTGGCCCTGCAGGACGATCCCGAGATAACCACCGAATCCGAGGGCGAAGGCAATTTCAAGAAGGTCGTCGTCTCCCTCAAGAAGGCAGAATGAACTGAAAGGAAAGTGTTTCTGGCGCTCCCGTAGCTCAGCTGGATAGAGCGGCTCCCTCCTAAGGAGCAGGTCATGCGTTCGAACCGCATCGGGGGCGCCATTTTTCAGAAAATTTTCCGCGCCGCGCCCGTCCCCGCCGGACAAAGCGGCTTGAAAAATACGAGGACCGGTGCTATATTAGGTTTCCGGTCAACGAGCAATTACAGGTTTTGCATCACAAACGGAGTACGGCAAAAATGAAAAAAGATATTCATCCCAAGTACGGGGACGCGACCATCTCCTGCGCCTGCGGCGAAGTCTGGCACGTCAAATCCACCCGCCCCGAAACCAAAGTGGCCATCTGCGCCAAGTGCCACCCCTTCTTCACCGGCAAGCAGAAATTCGTCGATACCGCCGGGCGCATCGACAAGTTCAACCGCCGCTACAAGAAGGCGTAGGTCCCGCAACTTCCGCACTGCATTTCCGGTCTGCCTCACAGGGCAGACCTTTTTGCATTGAAAGAGGCAAAAGAAGATGGTCCCCGAAGACATCGCAGGTTACGTCGAAAAACTCAAAGGCCGCTTCGCGGAGCTTGAGCGCAGACTCGGCGATCCGGGCGTCTATTCAAAAGCCGGGGAGTTCAAAGCCCTGACGCAGGAGCACCGCAAACTCGCCACCCTGTTCGGCGATTTCGACGCGTGGGTCAAGGCCCTGAAAGACATCAGGGACAATCACGAACTCATGGCTTCCGAAAACGATCCGGAAATGCGCGAACTCGCCGCCGCCGAGATCGGCGAACTCGAGAAAAAAGCCGCGGCGCTGGAGGACGGGATCCAGCTTCTTCTGCTGCCGCCCGACCCCAACGACTCCAAAAACATCATCGTCGGCATCAAACCCGCCGCCGGCGGCGACGAAGCCGCCCTCTTCGCCGGAGAACTTTTCAGAGCCTATCTTTATTTCGCCGAAAAACAGGGCTGGAAGGTCGAGATCCTCGATCAGACCGACACCGATCTGGGCGGGATAAAAGACGTTTCCTTCTCCCTGTCGGGGAGCGACGTCTACAGCCTCATGAAGTACGAAAGCGGCGTCCACCGCGTCCAGCGGGTGCCCGAGACCGAGTCAGGCGGCAGGGTCCACACCTCCACCGTCACCGTGGCCGTCATGCCCGAGGCCGAGGAGGTCGAACTGGACATCAAGCCCGAAGATCTGCGTTTCGATGTCTTCCGCTCCAGCGGTCCCGGAGGACAGTGCGTCAACACCACCGACTCCGCCGTGCGCGTGACCCACATTCCCACCGGACTCTCCGTGGCCAGCCAGCAGGAGAAGTCCCAGCACCGCAACAAGGAGATCGCCCTGAGGATCCTTTACGCCCGGCTCCTGGAACAGAAGCAGTCCGCCGAGGCCGCGAAACAGGCCGCCGACAAACGCTCGCAGGTGGGCACCGGAGACCGCAGCGAACGCATACGCACCTACAACTTTCCCCAGAACCGGGTCACCGACCACCGGTACAACGTCTCCTGTTTCGATCTTCCCAGGATCATGCAGGGCGAAATGGATCTCATCCTCAATCAGATCCTCAAGATCGCCTGCGAGCAGCAGCTGGAAGAACTCCGCAACCGGAAATAAGATACGAGGCTTTTCATCATGAGTGAACTCTTCGGCGGCATCGGGACCGTTCAAGTGCTGATCCTCGCCCTTTCGGCCTTTCTCATCGGCATCAACAAGACCGCCGTGCCGGGGATCGGTCTCCTGCCCGTCATACTTCTGGCCTCAACCTTCGAGACCCGTCTTTCGACCGGACTCCAGCTGGGCATGCTGGCCATGGCCGACGTCATGGCCGTCGCCTGGTATCACCGTCACGCCGACTGGAAGATCCTCCTGCGCCTCCTGCCGTGGGCCCTCGCCGGACTGGCCGCCGGATCCGCCATTCTCCGTCTCATCCCGCCCGACGACACGAAAACGATGAACATCCTCATCGGCGCCATCGTCCTCGGACTGGCCGTATTCAGCATCGTCCGCAAACGCCTCGCTCCCGACGCCCTCCCCTCGGGAACGAAAGCCGCCGCCGGATACGGAATCCTTCTCGGCATCACCACCCAGCTGGCCAACGCCGCCGGTCCCATTTCGGCACTCTATCTGCTCTCGATGAAGCTGCCCAAAGAAAAATACATGGGGACCGCCTCGTGGTTCTTCCTCATCGTCAACTGGATCAAAGTCCCCATCTTTTCCGCCGAGGGCCGCATAACCCTGCAGTCGGTCAAACTCGATCTGCTCATGCTCCCCGTCATCATCGCCGGGGCCGCCGTCGGTATCCTCCTCCTCAAAAAGATGCCGCAGAAACTCTTCAACGACATCGTCATGGCCCTCGCCGTCATCGGCGCCCTCAAGCTCCTCTTCTTCTGAGGCTCTGTTCCCCGTGCGGTGAAAAGGCCTTGAAAAAACGGCGGGGAAACTGTATATTAAGGGGATGGCTGTTGCGCGCCCGGCGCGCACATCCTCATCAGGCAATCCACCAACGTTTCAACAAATAAAAATTGGAGATCCGCAATGAACTTCACCAAGGAAGTCGAGCAGATGACCTGTGTCGCCAAGGGACCCAAACACGGGCCCGCGCCGATCCCGCAGGAAGGCGCCTGGACCAAGGCAAAGGAGATCA
>JAFTDL010000266.1 GCA_017454215.1 Lentisphaeria bacterium
CTTGACCGCATGTGCGACCGCGCCCCGCTCTGCGACAATGTCCGCGTGAAAAAGGGACAGCCGGTCACCGTCGAATTCGAGGCCCGCGCCGCCGCGGCCGAGCCCGAGGCCCAGTACGCCCGGAACGACTGGTGGCCGCTGCCGCAGAAATATCATGTCGGCTGGCAGGACAAACTGATGAAGCTCCTTGCCGGGGACGACCGGGGCGCGTCCTTCACCTGGGGCGGTTCGGGATTCCACTCCCTCAACGGCGAAAAGGCCTCCTTCGACCGCCCGCGGACGGACAAGTCCCCCGCATGCGACTTCTCCGTGCCCGTGGAGATCCTCGAAGAGGACGGCGTCGCCCGCAGGACCGTGGTCCGCTTCGGTTTCCCGCTCCCTGAAAGATCCTTTTACGATGTGAAGAACATCGCCGTTTCCGACCCGCAGGGCAGGGCGGTCCCCGCCGCCGTCTACGCCACGGGATATTGGCCTGACAAGTCGGTCAAATGGGCCCTCATCGAGTTCGAGACGCCCCTGAAAGCCCGCGAAAAGGCGGTCTTTACCGTCAGGGGCGGCAAAAGCGTGCAGGCTTTTCCCGCCGAAGTTCCCGCCGTCGCGACGGAGGGAAAAAAATACAGCATCTCCGCCGGAAAACTTGCCGCGGTCATCGACCCCGATTCCGACGCGCTGCTCAAAAACATCGTCTGCGCGGGAAAGAGTTTCGGCGACCTGAAACTGGTTGCCGATAAAGATGCGAAAAGCCGCATCTTCGCCGTGACAAGAGAGAACGACACCACCTTCCGCCTCGACGGCAGACTCGTTTCCGACCGTTATGCCGGGGGCTTCACCGTGCGCCTGATCTTCTCCGCGACGTCCCCCGTCCTGCGGACGGTCGTCACCTTCCGCGCGGACAATCTTGAACGGGAGATGAACGAACTGGACTCCCTGCATCTCGTGCTCGCCTGCGGCGCGGGCAAACTTGCCTCCGGCGGCATCTTTCAGGGCAACGATCTCAAATACACCGTCAACGGGACCGAAAAGAAGGGGTTCATGCCCGAAACGGACAAGTTCACTTCTCCCGCCGGGACCGTCGCCTTTGCGCTGGCCGACGCCGGGAAACGTTATCCCAAGGCCTTTGCCGCCGACGAGAAGGGGCTTGACATCCAGCTTCTTCCGCCTCAGCCGTCAAAGGATTTCAACAGCGATCTGCCCGGCTATCTGCGCTTCCACTACATGGATGGCAAATACCGTCTCATGGCCGGAATGAACTTCACCGAGGAAGTCACCTTCGATTTCAGCGGCGCGGACCTTGCTTCCCGCGACGTCGTCGCCGTCATCCCTCCGTCGTGGTACGCCCGCACCGGGGCCGTCCGCGGCGTCTTTGCCGACGATACCGTGAAGAGTTTCGACGACCACGCGATCCGCGCTTTTTACGAGCATTTGAAGCGCAAGGCGTTTCAGCGTGAGTACGGTTTTCTCAACTGGGGCGACTGGTTCGGCGAACGCGCCGGATGCAACTGGGGCAACAACGAGTATGATTTCGCCTACGGATTGCTCACCCTCTTTGCACGCACAGGCAACCGCGATGTCTACCGACTCGGGATGCAGGCCGCGCGGCACCAGTCCGACGTGGACATCATCCATGCCACGCCCTACTGGAACTATATCGGCGGCAACTACATGCACTGCGTCGGCCACACGGGACGCCGGGGCGAGCCCGGGGGCAAGCCCGCGCCGTGGTTCACCGGCGGCGACTGTCAGGGCTACGCCGCGCCCACCAACGGCCACTCGTGGTGCGGCGGCCTGTTCACGGCCTTCCTCATGAGCGGCAGATCCGACATCGGCGACTCCGCCCGGCTGCTGGCTGCGGAAATGATCCGTTTTTCGGGCAGTCCCTACCGCAATCAGGGCAATCCCCGCAGTCACGGCTGGATGCTCGAGGGCCTGATGCAGGCCTTCGACGCCACGGGAGACAAAAAGTACCTCGATGCGGGCAAGTCCGTCGCCGAGAGCTTCTTCAAGTGTCAGGCCCTCGACAAGGGCGGTGCGTGGCCCTTCGATCTGCCCCGGGGGTACTTGAGCGGAGGACGCAAAAAGGGGTTCGGCACCAGCTGTTTCCAGATGGGGATCGTCATTCAGGCGCTGCACCACTATTATTTGCGGGCGAACCGGCCCGAGATACGAAAGAATATCGCCGCCGCCGCGGGCTGGATGCGCAAATCCCACGTGCCGGGGGCCGTCGGCTGGCCCTACGTGGCGCAGTGGGACGGCAAGGCGATGTGGGCTCCCGGCTCCAATCTCAACATGCTGATGCTGGCCGCCAGCGCGGCTGACGGCGATCCGGAGGGGCTGGCGATCATCCGCCGCGGCATCGGACTTTACATTCTGCGCGGCGTCGGTTCCGGCGGGGACGGCAAGAATCTGGCCATGGATCTGGTCTTTGCCCCCGTGGCCTTCGAGATGCTCAAGGCCCAGCCGGCCGGCAAGGCCTTTTCGCTTCAGAACTTCATCGACGATTTCTCGCAGGTTCCCCACCTCATGCGTCTGCGCGGTCCCGAACACATGACGCTTGATCTGACCCTCCGCGAGTCCGGCACGACCCTCTTCTTCGAGAGGGATTTCTACAATCCCCGCAAGGGCAGCGTCACCGAATACAAGGTCGAGGTGAAGGATCCCGCGGGCTGGGTCGTATTCTCTTTCGGCGTAAACGTGAACGACCGCAGCGAGGTGAAAAAGAGCTGCGTCCTCAACGGAAAGCCGGGGGACAAATACACCGTCTCCATCACCGACAACATCAGCAGCTACTGGGAAGTGTACACCTCGAACCGGACCCCCGTGCGGGTGCACACCACCGCCGTGTCGCAGTTCGCCAACGGCGTTTCGCTCTTCTTCGGCGTCCGCGTCCCCGCGGGCGTGAAGAGCTTCAAGGTGAAATGCACCGGCTGTCATCTGGGGTTGTACGGCATCGTCACCATCGGTCCCGACGGCAAGGTCAGGAACGTCGCGTCCAGGATCAACGGCTCCGTCCAGCTGCCGTGGGTGAAAAAAACCGGAGACGGCAGCCGCTGCGACGTCGAGATCACCCGCGACGACGCTTCCAAGGAAGAGGTCTACCGCTTCTTCACCTGGTCCGGCGGCGACGTCCTGCTCACCCTCGACGGCGTTCCCCCCGTGCTGGAATTCGTCCGGTAAAGGCTGAGGGAACCTCGGGAGAGGGAAAAAACTTTTTTTCACGTGAAAAAAAAGTTTTTTCC
>JAFTDL010000267.1 GCA_017454215.1 Lentisphaeria bacterium
GAGGTCGCTCATGCACTGGGGCGTCACCCGCAGGTGACAGTTGCCGCAGATGCCCTCCTCGACCTTCGACACGGGCGTGCGCACGTTTTTCGCGTTGAGCAGACGGTTGTAGTGGGCCATGGTGTCGGGGTCGATCCCGCAGAGCCGCTTCGGACGCTCCTCCCGGAGCCGGGCGATCTCGGCTTCGACGGTCTTGGAAAAGGCGAAGAGTTCGTCGAACTCGCTCTTGATGTTCCTGATGGTCTGGGTGTTGTCGGCCTTGACTTTCGCGGCGGTCTCCCGGAGTTCCTCGAGATTGTCGAAGAGCAGCAGAGTCTTTTCCTCCAGTTCGCCGATCTTCTTCCTGTTGTTCTCCACGGCGGCCAGCATGGCCTGATACTCGGTGTTTTTCTTGACCATGCTGGACTGCTGCTGGAGCCTGCGGTTCTCGGCCTCGAGTCCGGAAATGGCGTTCTCGGTGTTTTTGATCTCCAGCTCGGCCTGACGCACACGGTCGGCGGCGGCGGCGCTCTGCTTGAGAAGTTCGTCGCGGCGGCCGATGAGACCTTGCATCTCTTTGGGCAGAAGTTTCAGCCGGGACTCCATGTCCCTCAATTTCAGATCGACTTCCTGAAGGGCGAGCAGAGAATCGATATCAGTCAGCGGCATTTTTGTTTTCTCCTTGTTCGTGTTCCTGACCGCGGGGGGTGTTCAAAACAGATCTCCCGTCCCGCCCAGAGTCCTCTTGATGCCCAGCTTGCGCCAGGCCTTGTCGGTGGCGACCCGTCCCTTGCTGGTGCGGGTCAGGTATCCCCGCTGGATGAGGAAGGGTTCGTAGACGTCCTCGATGGCGTCCTCCTCCTCGCCCACCGAAACGGCGATGTTCTTGAGTCCCACGGGACCGCCGCGGAAATTGCTGATGATGACGTCGAGGATGCGCAAGTCCATCTCGTCCAGCCCGTCGGTGTCGATCTGGAGCATGGCCAGAGCGTCCTCGGCAACCTTTCCGGTGATGACGGAATCGGCGCGGATCTGGGCATAGTCCCGGGCCCGGCGCAGCAGATTGTTGGCTATTCGCGGGGTCCCCCGGCAGCGCGAGGCGATGACTTCGGCCCCCTCCGGTTCGATCTCGACGCCGAGGATCCCCGCGGAACGCCGCAGGATGGAGCACAGCGGTCCGGCGTCGTAATAGTCCAGCCGGATGTTGAGCCCGAACCGGGCCCGGAGCGGCGCGGAGATCATGCCCTGCCGGGTCGTGGCGCCGATCAGGGTGAACCGGGGCACCGAGAGCCGCACGGAACGGGCTCCCGCCCCCTGCTCCAGCATGATGTCGATGAAAAAGTCCTCCATGGCGCTGTAAAGGTACTCTTCGACGGTGGTGCTCAGCCGGTGGATCTCGTCGATGAAGAGCACGTCGCCGGGTTCGAGGCTGGTGAGGAGTCCGGCCAGATCGCCGGGCTTCTCGATGGCCGGGCCGCTGGAGCTTTTGATGTTGGTGCCGCGCTCGTTGGCGATGATGTAGGCCAGAGTCGTCTTGCCCAGACCGGGGGGGCCCGAGAGCAGGATGTGCTCCAGCGCCTCGTCCCGGGCCTTGGCGGCCTGAACGAAGAGCTCCAGCTGCTCCTTCACTCTGTCCTGTCCCGGGAATTCGGCAAAAGTCGGCGGCCGCAAAGTCGCTTCGCGGGCGGCGTCCCGGCGGGTGAGAGTGGATGTTATGAACCGTTCCGTCATGTCAAAAAAGTCCGTTATCTTGAAAAACCCGTCTTTTTTCCCCGTTCGGGCCTTGTTTTTGCGGCGGGGAAGTGTTACTTTAATAAAGATAACGCAAAACTTGAAAATTACCAGTACAACCAACAAAAAAAGTGAGGGTTTGTTTCATGTACAACGAAGAGCTGGCGAAAAAATCGGCGAACACCATCAGAGTTCTGGCTGCGGAGGCCATCCAGAAGGCGAAGTCCGGACACCCCGGCATGCCGCTGGGATGCGCGGACTACGCGTTCACCCTGTGGGACAAGTATCTGCGTCACAATCCGGCCAATCCCAAATGGATCGGCCGCGACCGCTTCATCCTCTCCGCCGGACACGGCTCCATGCTGATCTACAGCCTGCTGCACCTCTTCAACTACGGTCTCACCAAGGAGGATCTGCAGAACTTCCGTCAGTGGGGCAGCCTCACTCCCGGCCATCCCGAATACGGTCACACCGCGGGCGTGGACATCACCACCGGACCTCTGGGCAGCGGATTCGCCTCCGCCGTCGGCATGGCCATCGCCAAGCGCCGTTTCGCCGCGCTCACCGGCCTCGACAAGACGAGCTTCTACAACCCGCGCATCTTCGTCATCTCCGGCGACGGCTGTATGATGGAGGGCTGCAGCAGCGAGGCCGCGAGCCTGGCCGGACACCTCAAACTTGACGAACTGGTGGTCTTCTACGACGACAACACCATCTCCATCGAGGGCAGCACCGGTCTCGCCTTCAGCGAAAACGTGGCCGCCCGCTTCGAGGCCTTCAACTGGCGGATCATCCGCGTGGCCAACGCCAACGACGCTTCCCAGTGCGACGCCGCCCTGGCTCAGGCCATGAAGTCCGACGGCCGCCCGACCCTGATCGTCGGCAAGACGACCATCGGTTACGGCGCGCCCAATAAGCAGGGCAAATCCAGCAGCCACGGCGAGCCGCTGGGCGACGAGGAACTGGCCGCTCTGCGCAAAAATCTCAACTTCACCGAGGAGCCCTTCACCGTTCCCGCCGACGTCCGCGCCTACTGCGACGCCCGCTGCGCCGAACTGGAAAAGGCCGCTTCCGCCTGGGACAAGGAATTTCAGGCTTTCCTCGACGCCGATCCGGCCCGCGCCAAGGTCGTTTCCAGCTTCCTCAACACCGAAGTTCCGGCCAACATCAAGGAAGAACTGCTCAAGGCCGCCCCGGTGGACAAGGCCGTCGCTTCGCGCGCCAGTTCCGGAGCCGTGCTCCAGAAAGCGGCGGAACTGGTTCCCGCCCTCTTCGGCGGCGCGGCGGATCTCGCGCCCTCCACCAAGAGCGACGTCAAGGGCGGCGGCGACTTCTCGGCCGAGAATCCCGCCGGACGCAACATCCACTTCGGCGTCCGCGAACTGGCCATGGGACTTGCCGGCAACGGCATGGCTCTCTTCGGCACCGCCATTCCCTACACCTCGACCTTCTTCGTGTTCTCGGACTACATGAAGCCGGCCATCCGTCTGGCCGCGCTGCAGAAACTGCATGAGATCTACATCTTCACCCACGACTCCTTCTACGTGGGCGAGGACGGCCCGACCCACGAGCCCATCGAGCAGATCGCCATGCTGCGCAGCATTCCGGGCGTGACGGTGATCCGTCCGGCGGAAGCCCACGAAGTGGCTCAGGCCTGGGCCTGTGCGCTCAAGGCCGACGGTCCCGTGGTCCTGCTCTTCACCCGCCAGAATCTGGAGCCCTACAGCCCCGAGATGGCGAAGAAGGCCGACGTCTCCAAGGGCGCGTTCGTCATCGAGGACGAGGAGGATTTCGACCTGATCCTGCTGGCGACCGGCAGCGAAGTCAATCTGGCGCTTCAGGCGGCGGCGCTTCTCCGCAAGGACGATGTCCGCGTCCGCGTGGTCTCGATGCCCTCTCAGGAACTCTTCCTCAAGCAGGATCTCGAATATCAGGACGCCGTTCTTCCCGAGGACTGCCCGGTGGTCTCCATCGAGGCGGCCTCCACCTTCGGCTGGAACCGTTTCGCCAACTTCGCCATCGGTCTGGACCATTTCGGCTCCTCCGCGCCCTACAAGGTGCTGGCCGAGAAGTTCGGTTTCACGCCCGAGGGCATCGTTTCGCAGATCGAGGAGTTCTTCAGCTGCGATGACGACGACTGCGACTGTGAAGACGGCTGCGGCTGCAACTGCAAGAAGTAACGGGATACAGTTCCGCAAAGGAGTCCTACATGGCTGAGATTTTCAAGGCTTACGATATCCGCGGCGTCTATCCCGCGGACATCAACGGCGGCGTCGCCGAAAGGATCGGCAGGGCGTACATCGAGTTCACCGGGGCGAAGAAAGTCGTCGTCGGCCGGGACATGCGTCCCCACTCGGAGGAGCTTTTCGAAGGCCTCTCCCGGGGCATGACCGCACAGGGGGCCGACGTGATCGATCTGGGACTCTCTTCGACCCCCCAGAGCTACTTTGCCAACGGCACCCTCAAGGCCGACGGCAGCGTCATGATCACGGCGAGCCACAACCCCGGTGAATGGAACGGCTTCAAGCTCTGCAAAGCTCAGGCCGTCCCCATTTCAGGGGCGACGGGCATCATGGACATCAAGCGCATCGCCGAAAGCGGCGCGTGGAAGAAAAACGCCGTTCCCGGAAAGGTCAGCACTTACGACATCAGGCCGGAGTATGCCGCCTTTCTGCGCTCCTTCGCGAAGATGGACCGAAAACTCAAGGTCGTCGTCGACTACGCCAACGCCATGGGCCTGTACGAGATCGCCGGTGTCACCGACCTCTTCGACATCGTTCCCATGTACGACACGCTCGACGGCACCTTCCCCAATCACGAGGCCAATCCGCTCAAGACCTACACCCTCGACGCCATCCGCGCCAAGGTCAGGGAGTGCGGAGCCGATTTCGGCGCGGCCTTCGACGGCGACGCCGACCGCTGCGGCTTCATCGACGACCGGGGCGAGATCATCCCCATGGATCTTTTCACCGCCCTCATCGCGCAGGATATCCTCTCCTCCGGCCCCGCCACGATCCTCTACGACCTGCGGAGCAGCCGCGCGGTGCCGGAATGCATCGAAGCCAACGGCGGCAAGGCCATCCGCTGCCGCGTCGGTCACGCCTTCATCAAGGCGCAGATGCGCGAAAACGACGCCGTCTTCGCCGGAGAGCTTTCGGGCCACTACTATTTCAAGCAGAACTTCACGGCGGAGTGCCAGGGTCTGGCCCTCATCATGCTGTCGAACCTGATCTGCAAGAAGAACAGGCCCGTGAGCGAACTGGTCAGGCCGCTGCGCAAATATTTTTCCAGCGGCGAGATCAACTCCAAGGTGGCGGACGTTGCTCCCATTCTCGACGCCATCCGCAAGCGTTACGCCGGGCCCGGCATGTTCGAGCTCGACGGCGTGAGTTCCGAGTACCCCGACTGGTGGTTCAACGTCCGCGCCTCCAACACCGAACCGCTGCTGCGGCTCATCGTCGAAGCCGACACGCGGGAGCTGATGGAGACCAAGCGCGACGAACTGCTCGCGATCATCAGGGGGTGACTTGCTCATGGACGATCTGCTTGACATCTACAACCGGCACGGCTGGCGCATCGGCATGGCGCTGAGGAGCCAGTGTCACGGCGACCCGCGGCTTCTGCACCACACGGCCCACGTGGTGGTGTTTCATCCCGACGGCGGCCGGATCCTGCTGCAGAAGCGCTCCATGGAGAAGGACATCCAGCCCGGCAAATGGGACACCGCCGTCGGCGGCCACCTGGTGCTGGGCGAGGACTACCTCGAAGGCGCCAGACGGGAACTTGCCGAAGAACTGGGCTACGACGGCGACGCCGAACTCGAAGTCCTCTTCGACATGCAGCTGCGCAACGACATCGAATCCGAGGACATCCGCGTCTTCGGCGTCAAGCTGGGCGGACCCTTCAGTTTTCAGCGCGACGAGATCGACGAGGTGCGTTTCTGGAGCGCGAAATCCCTGTTCGAGCCGGGAAATCAGGCGCTCTTCACCCCCAATCTCGTGAGAGAGCTGGAATTGCTCAGGGAACATCACTTGATATGACTTTCGACTCCGCCGGTTCTTCCGGCGGATTTTTTGTGCGGCGGCAGAAAACACGGACGGCAGGACCGTCAAACATAGGGAGACCGCGAAAAAATGGACAACATTCCCGAATTGCTGTGCGATGAACGGGAGATGAATGCGGCGGTGGAAAGGCTCGCCCGCGGCATCGGCAAGGTTCTGGCCCCTCATCCCGGCGACGGCGCACTGGTGGGGATCCACCAGCAGGGCGTGCCGCTGGCCGAGCGGATCAGAAATCATCTGCAGGAGGATTTCGGCTTTTCCCCCGACTTCGGCACCCTCGACATATCGATGTACCGCGACGACATCGGCAACCGTTCCCGGCTGCCGCTCATCAGGGAGACGCGCATCCCCTTCGACGTCAACGACAAATTCATCATCCTCGTGGACGACGTCCTCTCCAGCGGCCGCACCATCCGGGCCGCGCTGGACGCCCTCACCGACTACGGACGGCCCCGCCTCATCCGTCTGGCCGTTCTGGTGGACCGGGGCGAACCGGAATTCCCCATCCGCGCCGATTTCATCGGCATGAAGTTCGCCGTTCCCCCCGATCACAAGATCCAGGTCCGTTTCGAATCCGATCAGGACGGTTCTCCCGGCATCTACGACATCAGATGGCCCAAATAAAGGATCACATACACCATGCAATGGACGCGCAAAGATCTGCTCTCGCTCTACGATCTCTCGGGTGACGAGATCACCTACATCCTCGACACCGCCGAAGAGTTCAAGAAAGTCTCCGAACGCCGGGTGAAAAAAGTGCCCGCGCTCCGCGGAAAAACCGTGGTCAACTTCTTCGTCGAACCCAGCACCCGCACACGGGTCTCATTCGAACTTGCCGAACAGCGCCTCTCGGCCGACATCGTCAACATGCAGGCCCAGTCCAGCAGTCTGCTCAAGGGCGA
>JAFTDL010000268.1 GCA_017454215.1 Lentisphaeria bacterium
CGGCGACCAGCCAGTCCGAGAGGGCGTTGACGCACGAGACGCCCACGCCGTGCAGTCCGCCCGAGACCTTGTAGGAGTTGTGGTCGAACTTGCCGCCCGCGTGCAGAATGGTCAGCACCACCTCGACCGCGGTTTTTTTCTCTTTTTCGTGCATGTCCACCGGAATGCCGCGGCCGTTGTCCTCCACCGAAATGGAGTTGTCGGGGTGGATGGTCACCGCGATGTCGCTTGCGTAACCGGCCAGAGCTTCGTCGATGGAGTTGTCGACCACCTCGTACACCAGATGGTGCAGTCCCCGCTGACCCGTGTCGCCGATGTACATCGAAGGACGGATGCGCACGGCTTCAAGTCCTTCGAGTACGGTGATCTTGCTTGCACTGTATTCATCCGAAGCGGTCTCGGGCTTCAGCTGCGGATCGTTCACGTTATCGCTCATGTCTGCTGTTCTTTCAAAAATTATTTTGTGTGATCTCTCGGAAAATATTATATTATATATAATATAACCCCCCGTTCGGCCGATTGCAACAGGGGGGAGGAAATTATTTCCGCCTTTCGAGAAGCACGGCGGGATACTGGTGCCCTTCGGGGGTGCGCAGATGCTCTTTCCACGCATCGGGAGCATTCCGGAGAAACCGGTCGGCGTATTCGGGCGGCATCAGCACGAAACGCGTCCCGTCGCGGTCCATGTCCGTTCCGTAGGGCCGGTCGATGAAAAAGATCAGTTCCGTGTTGAAATCCCCGTGGTAAGAGACTTTCTCCCCGGGCGGAATGATCTCCACCGCCTTGCGGCAGAAGAATTTGACCGTTTTGAGGCCATCCGTTCCCGGCTGGATCACCGCGTGATAGCAGGTGAAAACGCCCAGGACCGCCGCCGAAAAAACGCTCAGCGCCGTGAAGTAGCGCCTCCGCTCCATCATTCTGAAGATCAGAAACAGCAGCGCGGCGGCTCCCGCCGCTCCGGCCAGAGCCCAGCAGAAGTGATCGTTGATGAAGCGGCTTATCATGATGAGCGTCACGCCGTCCCGTTCCGACGCGTGGGGGATCCTGTCCGCCACGATGAGTTCGCCGAAGCGGATCAGTATGCCGGCGCGGTTGACGACCGCCGCCGCCGCGATGAGAATGCACAGTCCCAGCCAGAAGATCTTCCATTTTTTCGTCAGGCCCGGCAGGTTCTCGCATCCCAGCACGATCACCCGGGCCAGCAGGACCGCCGCCGCGGGATACAGCGGCAGAAGATAGTCCCCGCGCTTGAGCGCCGAGCAGCTGAAGAATATGAAGAGCGTCCCCGCCCACATGAGCAGAAACACCGTTCCCCGCCGCAGCGAAAACTTCATCAGCGCCCTGCGGAAACACACCGCCCCCGGGATCGCGGCCAGCGACCACGGCAGCATGCCGGCAAAGAGTTTCGGAAAATAATAGTACAGCGGCATCCGCTTGCCGCCCCGGTAGGTGGAGCCCACCCCCGTGAAACGCCGGAAATTCTGATTGACGATGAATTCGTCGAAGAATGCGCCGTCGGTCCGCACGTATTCCGCGATGTACCACGGCAGCGCCACCGCCAGGAACACCAGTCCCCCCGTCAGGGGACGCAGTTCCCACAGCATCTTCCAGCGCCGGCTCCACAGCAGCATGCCCAGAATGACGCATCCGGCCAGCAAGATCGCCAGCGGTCCCTTGAGCAGCACCGCCGCCCCCAGCATGATGTAGAATCCGTAGATCCGGGCATTGCTTTTGTACTCCTCGAAGTACCCGCACCAGAGAAAACACATGGCGATCGTGAACGCCGCCGCCAGCGGCATGTCGATGTGCGCCAGACGGCCGAGGTTCGAAAAGGTCGGCGTGGCGCTCAGCACCACCATGGTCAGCGCCGCCGTTTTCGCCCCGTACAGGCGCCGGGCCAGAAACGCCGCCGCCAGCACCGCCGCCAGCGCGCACAGCGCCGAGGGCAGACGCAGGATCCGCTCCGCCGGGACCTTCAGCGCGTCGCCGCCCAGTCCTCCCGCCAGCGCTCCGGGCAGGCACAGCCAGTAGTGGCCGATGGGTTTTTCGTAGGGGATGGCGTGCTCGAAGTGCATTTCCATGTAATTCCCGGAACGCACCATGTTGCGGACGATCATCGCCGTCCGCCCCTCCTGCGCGGCGTAGATGCCGTCGCTCCCCAGATTCACCAGAAATATCGCCGCGGCGAAAACGAAACCGGCCGTCAGCCAGCCCCGTTCCGTCCGGAAAAACCCCCAGAGGCTTTTCAACCCTCTCCCCCTTCGTTGTTTCTTTCGGCGAGTTTTCTCTGCA
This sequence comes from Lentisphaeria bacterium, assembly GCA_017454215.1. GTDB lineage: Bacteria > Verrucomicrobiota > Lentisphaeria > Victivallales > Victivallaceae > UBA1784. The sequence goes on from JAFTDL010000268.1 coordinate 2,293, forward strand.
GGGTCCGCCGGCTGATGCCCAGCATTTCCGCGGCCTTCGTGCGGTTGCCGCCGCACTTCTCCAGCGCCTGTTCGATCAGCCGCGATTCCGCGTCGCGGATGGCCATGCCGCCGGATGCGGGCGGCGCCGCCTGTCCCTGCGGATGAGCCGCGTCTCCGGAACCGGCTCCGTTTTCGATCTCGGAGGGCAGGAGCGACGCGTCCAGAACGTCTCCCCGGCTCAGCACCACCATGGATTCGATGCAGTTGCGCAACTCCCTGATGTTGCCCGGCCACGGCGCTTCGCAGAGCTTCCGCATGGTCTCCCGCGGGATCTCCGGTGTCTTTCTGCCGTTTTCGGAGGCGAATTCCGCCGCGAATTCCCCGACCAGCGCCGGGATCTCGTTCCGGCGCTCCCGCAACGGCGGCAGCTCCAGATTGATGACCGACAGCCGGTAGAAAAGATCTTCGCGGAAAGAACCGTCGCGCACCATCTGACGCAGATCCCGGTTCGTGGCCGAGATCAGACGGAAATCACTGTGGACGGTCTCGATGCCGCCCACGCGCTCGAAGGCCCGGGTCTCCAGCACCCGCAGCAGTTTCACCTGCGTCGCGGCGTCGATCTCGCCGATCTCGTCCAGAAACAGCGTACCCTTGTCGGCCTGCTCGAATTTACCGGTCTTCCGCTCGTTCGCTCCCGTGAACGCCCCCTTTTCGTAGCCGAAAAGTTCGCTCTCGAGGATCGTCGACGTCAGCGCGGCGCAGTGCACCGGCACGAACGCGCCGGTCCTGCCGCTGGTCTCGTGGATGAGGCGCGCGATCACCTCTTTGCCCGTTCCGCTTTCGCCCCGCAGGAGCACCGACGCCCGGCTGGGCGCCACCGTACGGGCCGTGTCGTACACCGCCAGCATCGGCGTGCTGATCCCCTCCGGCGTGACCACGCCCCGGGGATGAGAAGGTGCGGCGGACTTCTTTTCTTCGGTCCCTGCCTGCTTTTTTTCGTTTTTGAGCGCGGCCTCCACCACGGCGTCCAGCTGGTCCAGCTTCACCGGCTTGGAGACGAAATCATAGGCGCCCAGCTTCACCGCCTGCACCGCATCGGTGATGGAGCCGTAGGCCGTCAGCAGAACGCACGAGATCCCCTTGGCCGCGGCCGCCTTGAGCACCGCCATCCCGTCGGCGCCGGGCATGCGCAGATCGGTCAGCACCAGATCGAAACCGCCATCCGCCAGCAGACGCAGGGCCTCCCCGCCGTCCGCCGCCGTCACGATGTCGTACCTGCGCCTGAAATAGCGCTCCAGCGCCGTCCGCGTATTGAACTCGTCGTCGGCGATGAGGATCTTTTTTCTGTCGGCCATGGATCTCAGCGCCCGCCGTAAACTGCCCGTTCGAGTTCGGTCTGGAACTGCCGGATGTCCTCCTGGGTCGGACGGTCGCCCTGCAGATTTTCAAGTCCCAGACGGCCCGTCTGGTCGATGTACCAGTCCGCAGTGGACCCGGAGGCGAATTTCACCGTTCCCGAAAGCGCCGTCCCGGGACGCATCAGTTTGCTCACCTCGACCACCGTTTTGCCCGCCGCACCGTTCGGAGCCCCTCCGGCGGGCTCTTCCGCCGCCGCGGGCTCCTCCGCCGCGGGAGCCTCTTCGGGAGCCGCCGCGCTCTCCTGCGCAGGCTTTTCTTCGGCCTTCTTCTCTTTGCCTTTGGCCTCCCAGTCGATGTCGAGCGCCGAAGCCAGAATGCGGATATCCATGTACGTGTATTTCTGAGAAAACTTTTCGTTCACTTCCGTCTGGATGTCCGACAGCGATACGCCCTGCGCGATACGGTCGGCCATGTAGGCTTTGATCTCGTTTTCAAGTGCCTTGTCCATATTACCCTTTTTTCCTCCTTTTCCGCCGGATGGCGTTGTTTTCGTTTCGTCTTATGCTCTCGACCTTCTTCGGGCGCGCGCAGAACTCCAGCAGCACCGGCACGGCGAAAAGTCCGAAGGCCTCCCGCACCTGATTGCGCAGATACGCCGCGTAGTTGTCCGGAACCCCCTCCGGACGGTTGACGAAGAGCTTGATCCGCAGCGGATGCATCCCCGCCGTCGTCGCATAATACAGTTTCAGCGGCCGCGTGCCCGTCACCGGCGGCGTACGCCTGACAAAGGCCTGCGCCAGCACCCGGTTCAGCACCCCGGTCGAAATTTCCACTTCGAGCTGTTCCATGACCTCCGCCACGGCGTCCAGCAGCGCGTCCAGATTCCTCCGCTCCTTCGCACTCACCGAAACCGCCGGAAGCGTTCCCAGATGCGGTAGGGCCTGACGCAATTCCTCCAGCAGCTGCGGCCTTTTCCTGCCCCCGCACGCGTCGGACTTGTTCGCCACGATCACACAGGGCTTGTTCGCCTTCTGGATCAGCCCCGAGATCCTCCGGTCCTGCGCCGTGACCCCGTCTCCGCTGGAATCCACCACGAACAGGATCAGATCCGCCCGCTCGATCGCACTTTTGGCCCGCATGACGCTGAAATACTCCACCAGATCGTCCACCTTGGCCGTCTTGCGCAGTCCCGCCGTGTCGATCAGCACCGCCGGACGGTACTCCCCGCGGTAGGATATGGAGAACTCCACCTCCACCGCGTCCCGGGTCGTTCCCGCCACAGCGCTCGTCATTACCCGCTCGCTGCCCAGCAGCGCGTTGATCAGACTGGATTTGCCCACGTTGGGCCGCCCGATCACCGCCAGACTCACCGCCGGCGCCGGCGGCACATCCTCCCCCGACCGGGGCAGTTCCTTCAACGCCGCCTCCAGCAGCGCATTGATCCCCCCCCTGTGTTTGCAGCAGATGGGAAACACCTTCGGGAAACCCAGAACGGAAAACTCCGCCGCATCGTCCTTCTGCTGCGGCGAATCGCACTTGTTCACCGCCACCAGCACCGGCAGTCCCGACGCCCGCAGACGTCCGGCGATGTCATGCTCCAGCGGCGTCACTCCCGCCTGCGCATCGCCCACCATGATGAGCAGATCCGCATCGGCCACCGCCGCTTCCACCTGAAAGGCGATGTTCGCGTCCCAGACATCCACCTTGCGCGTCTCGCCCGAGAGCATCCCCAGCCCCCCAGTGTCCACCAGATTGAAACACCGCCCCGCACGGAAAACCGGCGCGGAGATCCTGTCGCGCGTCACC
>JAFTDL010000269.1 GCA_017454215.1 Lentisphaeria bacterium
ATCAACGGCGAACTCCCGGCGATCGCCAACGTTTCGGTGCTGAGCGAGGGCTTCGACCTGCCGGAACTCTCGAGCGTCTTCATCCGCGACGCCAGCCGGCTGCCGACGATCCAGATGGGCGGCCGCGGTCTGCGCAAAAGTCCCGGCAAGGACCACTGCAAGATCGTTCAGGGCGAACACCCGCCCTACCCCTTCGAGAAGATCGCCTGTCCGCAGGAGGGCTTCCGCTACTTCCGGAACAAGTGGCTCTGCTGTTCGGGCAACTCGCAGACCGTCATCGAAACGGTGGCGAAAAGCGTGGAACTCCTCTCTTCGCGTCAGAAGATCAAGCTGCCCGCGTATTTTTCGTCGCCCCGCAAGCGCTACGTTTCGCTGCGGGGACTGACCTGCGTACCGCGCCGCACTTCCACCGGCAGTTTCGCGCGCACCCGCCCCGTCCGCCGGGACCTGTGACGCGGAAACACGCGAAAGCGACGGGAGAACTCCGAACAAAAACCGGACCGGCCGGGCAAATACCCCGCCCGTTCCGGGCTCGACTTTCAGCGCGTGAAAAACTCGTGAAGCCGGGCGTCAGGCGTTCTGCCGGGAACGGCAGAGGGTGTTGCAGCGCTGGAGAAAACTCCGGAGCGCCGCGCCGCGGCCGCCGCAGCTGTCATCTGTGAGATAGAGCATCTCCCAGCTGATGAGTTTCTCGGCGACCTTCGCGGCGTTGCAGATCTGGTGCGCGATGCGCCGCGGATCCGCCGGAATGAGGGAGTCGACCTTGGAGCAGTCCACGTCCTCGAAGAGCTCGACGTTGCTCCAGAAACGGATATCCTTACCGTCGCAGATCCTGCGCCAGACCTGAAACATGATCTCCTGATGTTCGAGGGTGTTCCCGCAGCAGCCGATGGAGTCCTGCGGAGCCATGACGTCAAGCTGCACGCCGTCGAGGATCGTGTTCCACGATTCGACCATTTCGTCCAGCTTCCCCTCGAAATACTTGGTCGCGGGGGACATGACGATGGTGCATTCCGGGTGGAGTTTCTTCAGCCGCCCGCAGAAATCCCGGTAGATGGAGTTGAGCGCCTTCTCGGTGTAGGTGTCCCGTTCTCCCCGGTAGGCGGTCTCGGGCGCAAAGTAAATGCCCTTGAAACGGCCGCCGTACAGCTCGAAAAGCTCGTCCTGGACGGCAAAATGATTCTGCGTTTCCTGCTCCACATAGGCGGGATCCTTGCCCATGCACCAGCCGGAGACCGAGCCGTAGCCCCCCAGATAGACGTCCAGCCCGGTGCGTTCGGCGGCGGTCAGCACGTTGCCGATCTGGTCGAACTTGCGGAAATCCGCGAAGCGCCGGCTGGGATAATAGACCGTCCCGAGTTCGAACCAGACCGCGGCCTGAAAGATGACGGTGTCCACGCCGAAAGTTTTCAGCAGCTCGAACTTCTTCTGCCAGTCTTCGACCGAAGCGTGAAGCATGGGCAGCCCCCGGTAGTTGGGGGGCTGGGCGCAGATGAACGTGCCGGTGACGGGCACCGGCGGCTCCGGGACCGGACGGTCCGCCACGTACCGCCGGTTGAGTTCGTTGGCCCGGGCGTAGTTGGCGTTGGCGGACTCCACGATGTCGTCGGACGCCTTGAATATCACGAAATCGTCGACGGGGATGATCTTCCAGTTTTTCTTGGCCATGACACGACTCTTCTATTTGATGATGAGCATACCGAAATCGTTGCGGGGCAACTTGATCTGGACTTTTCCGTCCGCGACGGGGATGTTCGTCTCCTTCTCGGCGTCAATGACGGCTTTCGTTCCCTCGGGAACTTTGATCGGGATCGTTTGGGCCTTGCGGGCGAGGTTGCTCACGAGGACCAGCTTTTCACCGTTCTTGTCGTAGCAGCTTATACAGACCTCGGGGGCCGTCGTGGTGACGGTTTTGTTCTCCCAGTAGGGGATGAACTCCACGGCGGGATCGCCGATGCCCCATTTGGCGCGGATGTCCTCGACTTTGTAGATCTCGTTTTTGTTGCACCACAGGGGCCAGAAGATCACGTCGGCGTGCATGATGCGGCTCATGAGGTCCCGGGTGGGCGTGGGATGCTCCATGATGTCGCGCTGGTTCTTGAGGCAGGGCAGCCACGCGATGACCGCGCCCCACTGGCGGTGGTAGAACTCGCCGCGCACCCGCTCCATGGGCAGGCAGTAACTGTAGTAATACAGCCGGTCGTGCTTGGGCGGGATCAGCACGGGGTCGTCGGGAAAGTAGCCGCTGTAAAGATGCTCGCCGGTGAGAAAGACGGTGAAGTGCGAAAGCAGTTCCATCATGGTAGTGGCCGAACAGTGGGCGATGCTCCACGGGGGAAGACCGCCGTTGCGCCTGGAAATGACGTAATGCATCCGCTTGTAGGTGTTGCGGTCGGCGAGCCACGAATAGGTGGGACGCCGCTCGCCGTCGTAATCGGTGTAGCCGCCGCCCGAACGGGCGCTCTTGTTGGGGTCGAGGATCAGTTCGTCGATGTACGCGCCGTCGATGTGACCGTAGACCTCGCCCCACTGGTCGATGCACCACACCAGATAATCGGCCCAAGGACTGGTTCCGGAGCAGCGCATCCAGTCGAAGCGTCCGGCGCGGGAGCGCTGGGGATCGGTTCCCCAGTCGAGGTAAACGCCCTCGGCGTCGGGATTGAGTTTGTTGTTCTGCGAGATGGGCAGATGGCGGCGGTCCCAGTAGGGCACGACTTTTCTGCCCGCGGCGCGGTCGAGTTTGACCTTGTCGATGGTGCGCTGCTTGTTGAGGCCGCGGTAGGGTTCGGGGTCAAGGCTGATCTGCGCCCATTCGTTGGGCCAGTAGACGAGGATGGATCCCCGGCGCTTGCCCTTGAACGCATCGTACTGGGCGCTCATGGTCATGGCGCGCCAGCCGCGGGGCAGAGGCTTGACCGGAGTGGCGATGAAGCCGAAGTCGAGGGTGAACTCCCGGGGCGCGTTGTCGGGAAGGGGCTTCACGATCATCTTGACCAGAAAATCGGCGCTGCCGTCGGCGTTGCGCACGATCTCGAAAAGATCGGTCCGCTTGCGGGGGTAGTAATACTGCTCGCTGCCCGTGAAGAACTGCAGTCCGCTGCGGGTGGAGCCCAGCCACGTGTTGGTGCCGAAGCGCTTCTGCCAGATGACGCCGGGCTTTTCGGAGAGCTTGAAGGTGTTGCTCCCCTTGGGACTGCTGGGACCGTAGTCGCCGCCGATGCGGTCGGTGGCGCCGACGAAGTGCAGAAGCTCCGACGCGCCCGCCGCCATGGGCATGCGCAAAGTCAGTTCCCGGACTTTATCCTGCGGCCGGAGCGTCACGCGCAGATGCACAAGGCCGTCATATTCGAAGGTCCCCGCGAGGTCGGCATTTGAGGCCTTCTTGGTGAACTCCACCCGGCCCTTCTGCTGTTTGACGACTTTGAAATCTCCGAAGGAAATTTCCCTGCCGTTGAGGGTGAGACTGACGCTTCTGCGCAGAAGTTTCTCGTTTTTCGCCGTGACCTGATCCAGCAGGCCCGATCCGCCGAAATCGTAGTCGCGGGCCCAGACCGAAAGAGTCGCGTTCCCTGCCGAAACAGGAATGAAGGGGGAAGGCACGTAATCGCCGTCGAGGGCTTCGAGGCCGAGACGGACCTTGTTCTTGAACCACGGACTGGGCTCCATGACGATCTCCTTCACGACCTGCACGCCCTTCTTCTTGAGTTCGGGGATCAGTTCCCCGGCGACGGCGACGATCTCCTTGTCGGTCAGGGCCCGGTCATAGATCCGGAGGTGACCGATGGCGGTATGACCGTTGGCGCCGAACCGGCCCGTGGGACCGACGTCGATGAACTTGACCGGCGTTTCGGGCAGTTCGATGAACCCCTTGCGGACCTGACGGCCGTCGAGGTACAGCACGGAGTTGCCCGCGCCGTCCCATGTATAGGCCAGATGATGGATGCCGTTGAGGACCCAGTCTTTGGGCATGGCGCGCAGAAAGAGGGACTTTTTGGTGAGGTTGTTCCTCGCGTAGACGCCGACGCCGTCGTTGCTGTGCTTGTAGACGTACATGGTGAGGTCCTTGGCCACGGTGCTCATGAACATGTGGACCTTGGGAGCCTTGTACTCCCAGTCGCAGTTCTTGACCGTCATCTCGATGGTCCCGCCGCGGGCGGGAAAGTTGCCGGGAGCGGCGTAGCGCACGCCGGGACGGTCCGCCCCCACCAGAAGTCCGTAGTTGGTCGTGGACAGGGGGTCGAAGTCGAACCGCAGGGCGCGGCCCGCCGGAAGGAGCGTCCCCTCGGGACTGCCCTTGGCGAAGGCGGCCTTGACCGAGGTCTGACTTGCGGTGTAGTTGACGGCAAAGATCCGCGCCCCGACGATCTCCTCGGCCTTGGGGGCCGCGGCAAGTTCGAAAGCCGTTCCGCCGATCAGGGCGGCGGCCAGTATCTGCGTTGTTTTCATTTATTTTTTTCCTTTCTTTTGCGGAGTGCTGCGAAAAATCACAAGTTCATTGACCACGGGCACGTGGTCGGAGGCGTTCTTTTCATCCACGGTGAAGCGGTTTTCGAGTTTCACCATGCCCTCGCGGAAAAAGACGTGGTCGATGGAAACCCGCGGTTTCTTCGAGGGAAACGTGAGCAAGGGCGTCCCCAGCGTCCACCCTGCCTCTTCGAGGGCTTTCACGGGGTCGCTGCCGGGGACGCAGTTGAAGTCCCCCGCGATGACCGCCGGCAGGCCGTCTTTGCAGTTTTGGGAGATCAGTTCGTCGATTTTGCGCACCGCCGCGACGCGGATGAGGTTCTCCTCGGGCGCTTTACGGTGATTGAGATGGGTGAAAGCGACGTAAAACGGCGCCGGTGCGGCGATCTTCACCAGCGTCATGCTCCGGCTTTCGTAGGCCGGAGAGGGGATCGGCCACGCCCCGACAAGTTCCATGGGCCAGCGCGACAGGACCGCGTTGCCGTAAAGTCCTTCGGGCGGCAGCGCCCGGGCGGCGCCGAACTGGTGAAACATATTTCCCGTGAGCAGGGCGAGAGCCCCGGTCATGTCGGTGTACCCGGTCCGGCGGCAGTTTTTGTCCACCTCGTTGAGAACGACCACGTCCCCGCCGATGCGGTTGAGCACGTCGGCCTGAGCCTTGAGGTTCCAGCGGAACGTCATGTCGATGCCGATATGGATGTTCCACTGCACGAGTCTCACTTTGCAGTGTCCCGAAGCCGTCCTCCCGGCGGCGGGCTTTGCGGGAGCCGTTCCCGCAAAAGCGGCGGCGCAGAACAGAGCCGCCGTCAGGATCTCAAGCGTTTTCATCATTTTTCCCTCTCTTCTTCGGAGTGCTGCGGAAAATTTCAAGCTCGTTGACCACGGGCACGTGGTCGGAGGCGTTCTTTTCATCCACGGTGAAGCGATTTGCAAGTCTTGCCCGTCCGTCGCGGAAGAAGATGTGGTCGATGGGCGTGACCGGCTTCGCGGAGGGGAAGGTGGGCAGCGGTTTTCCGAGCGTCCACCCCGCCTCTTCGAGGGCTTTCACGGGGTCGCTGCCGGGGACGCAGTTGAAGTCCCCGGCGAGGACCACGGGCAGATCCTCCGTGCAGTTTTGAGAGATCAGTTCGTCGATCCTGCGCACCGCCGCAACGCGGATGAGATTCTCCTCGGGCGTATCGCGGAAATTGAGGTGGGTGAAAGCCAGATAAAAGGGTACGGCTGAGGAGATCTTCACCAGCGTCATGCTCCGGCTTTCGTCGGCGGGGGCGGGGATGAGCCACGCGCCGACCAACTCCATGGGGAAATGCGAGAGCGCCGCGTTGCCGTAGAGCCCGTCGGGCGGCAGGGTCCGGGCGGAGCCGAACTGCGAAAACATGCTGCCCGTGAGCAAAGCAAGATCCTTCGTCATATCCGTGTACCCGGTGCGGCGGCAGTTTTTGTCCACTTCGTTGAGGACGATCACATCCGCGCCGAGGGAATTGAGCACGTCGGCCTGAGCCTTGAGGTTCCAGCGGAAGGTCATGTCGATGCCGATATGGAGATTCCACTGCACGAGTTTCACGCCGCAGCTGCCGGAAACGCTCCCGCCCGCGGCGGCTTCATTTTTTTTCTTCATGGCACGCCCCCTGTCCCCGCCGGAAATCAGAAATTGTTGTTTCTGAAGCTGGTACGGTCCCAGAAATTGCCGTTGCCGACGGCGGATTTGCCGTTGAGGTTGCCCAGAACTTTGTAGCAGCCGAACTCGCTTTCGGCCTTCACGGAGCGGACGGAACCGTCGCCCCAGCCGACATTGCAGGTACTGTTGTGTTCGGCATAGGCGACGACGCCGTCGGTCCGGCTGTAGGAGTAACACCCCGACCCGCCGATGGTGGGATCGGTGTAGTTGTAGCTGTCGAGCAGCAGGATCGTCGCCGTCGGCCGGGCGACCTGGGACTCCTTGGCGGGAATGTACTTCCAATCGTCGGGAACCCCTGCCGTCTTGGTCGTGAAGTAACTGCCGAAAATGGCGAACTGGTTCGCTCCGTAGCTGTTGACGTAGTTTTTGGGAATTTCGCTGCCCTTGTACCAGACGCGCTTCTTCTTGGGGCAGTTGAAGGTTTTGTCGCTGGGCACGTAGTGTTTCCACATATAGTACACGAAAGACTCCCCCGAACCCATCATGTAGGGCATGAAGAAACCGTCGGCGTCTTTCTGGTACATCAGCACGGCGGTGCCCAGCTGTTTCAGGTTCGACACGCAGTTCGCCGCCTTGGCGCGGTCACGGGCCGACTGCAGGGCCGGCATCAGCATGGCCGCCAGAATGGCGATGATGGCGATCACCACCAGAAGCTCGATCAGGGTGAACCGGCCGGAGAGTCTTCGCTCGGGAGACGGGGCTGAAAAGATCATGTCATGTTTCCGCATAATGATTTTCCTTTCTGCTCAAGGCGTTATGGTAAATTGTGCATTTTTCTGACAGTTCGGACGTTTTCCTGTTTCGCGACGGCCCGCGTACCTGCGGTCCATACCTGTCGCTCCGTTCCGCGGAAAACGGTTTCGGTGGCGGGATCGGCGGGATCGGGGCGGCGGCCGCCGGAGCTTTCACGCACCATGAGATAGGGTCTCACCGTCTCGTCGCTCTCGGGGCGGCCGAAGATCATGTTGACGAGTTTCTCCACCGCCCGGCGTCCCTCCTCGCGGGTGGGCTGGTGGACGGAACTCAGGCTGGGAACGGAGTACACGCACTGGCTGAGGTCGTCGAAACTCACGAGAAGGACATTCTTTCCGACGTGGAACCCCATGCGCATGAGTTCGTTGAGCATGTTGAGGCCGTCGGCGTCCCGGGGTGTGAATATGCCCACGGGCGCGGACGTCTTCACAAGGCCGGGCAGTTCGGCGGGATCCAGTTCGCGGCAGGTCATGCCCAATTCGCGGGCTTTCCCGGCGAAGCACCGGGTCCGGTGGCGCATGCAGGACTCCACACAGCGGACCTGCCGGCAGCCTTTTCCGGCGAGATGCTCCGCGGCCAGCGCGGCGCCGAAAGCATCGTCGATATCCAGACGGACAAGATTGGGATGGGTGATCTCCAGCGGCCGATCCATATTGTTCGAGACGGCGTTGAGCATCAGCACGTTGCCGCCCTGCTCCAGATAGCGGTCGAAGGCCCGGCGGGCGGTGTCGTCCATCTTGCCGGGGGGATAGGTGAGCAGACCGGAGTGACAGGCGGCCGTGGCCCGCCGGAGAAAACCGCTGAAATCCCCGGTGTTGCGGCCGTTGAAAAACGTCAGGGGGAACCCCTCCCCCGCGGCGGCCTCGGAGATGCCGAACATCAGGTCGGCCACGAGGCGGTCGGCGGTGCCGGGCAGATAGCACAGCAGCGTGGCGTCGCCGCCTTTTTTCAGAAAGGCGGCCTGCCGGTTGGGACGGTACCCCATCCGCGCCGCGGCGTCGCGTATGCGCGCCCGGGTCTCGGCCTTGACCACGGCATTTCTGTCCGGCTTCGGATTCAAGGCGCGGGAGACCACGGACACATCCAGCCGCAATTCTCTGGCTATATCGACAAGCCGTGTCATAAAACAAACCTTTGTTCCCGTTGCATGTGCATAGTATACATCCGACTTGCGGAATTTTCAAGCCCGCGCGTCCTCTCTTCACGTTTTTTCGGACGCGCGGTTCACGAAAAGGATGGAGGCCGGGGAGGAAGAGCGGGGAGAAAAAAGCGGGCGGACAACGGCGCGCGGCCGCCGCCCCTTATCGGGAACGGAGCTTTGTCGGAACGATACCGGGGGATGAACTTGAAAAGCTGCTGAAAGATGCTATAGTAGGACACTGCCGGGCCTCCTGCGTCCGATCGAAGTTTTCGGGAGCTTTCGATGCGGCGCAGGAACCGCCATCGTCGACAAGTCCGGCGATTTTTACCGGAAGCGGTGTGTGAAACTTTGAAATCGGCGTATTCGGCGCCGTCTTGATCCCGGTTCCGGCCGGGCGTGTGTATATTCGGGATTTTTTTATGAACGGCATTCTCCCGTGGACGGGAAAAAGAACGGGGCACCTCGACTTGTCGCGGGCCGTTTCCACCGCGGAGCTGGACGGTGCGGAATACGCCGTCAACTGGCGCAAAAACGGCGATGTCTTCACGGCGGAGGTTCCCGGAGCGCGCTTCGAGTGCCGCATCGGGACCGTTCCGGGCGGCGTCAGGATCGCCTGCCGCGCCGTACTGGAGCGGGCCGTCGGGATACTGAAACTGCATCTGCTGCGTTTTCCCGCGCTGAAACTTGACCATTACGCCGGGTGCGGCGAAAAAATGGGCCGGGCGCAGAGCGTGCGCTTCCCGGCGGAAGAAGAGACCCCGCTGCGCAGTTTTCACAACTGCGTCCTCACTTCCGGAGGCGAAAGCGTCGTCCTCTCCACGCCCCTGCGCCAGAGTTACGACAACTGCTTCACGGGCAGGGCCGCGGGAGAACTGCTGCTGGACTTCCGGCTCACGTACGAACTCCGGCCCGGCGGCCTTGCCGATCCGGAATTCGACCCCGTGACCGCGGTCTCGGGGGATCCCTTCGAAATACTCCGCGATTACGCCGAAGAGAACGCCGGAGGCGGGCGGGACCTCGCCGCTCCCCCCGCGTGCGGATGGAATTCGTGGGACGACTGCCGCTGGACCGTCACCGAAGACGAAGTGATCCGCAACGCCGAATTCATCGCTTCCGATCCGGTGCTGAGCCGTCACGTGAAACGCATCATCGTGGACGACGGCTGGCAGTATTGCTACGGCGAGTGGGAGCCCAACCACCTCTTCCCCTCCGGCATGAAGAGTCTGGCCCGGCGGCTGGAAAAACTCGGGTTCACGCCGGGATTGTGGCTGGCCCCCGCCATCGTCGAGCCCCAGAGCCGCATCGCCCAGCTGGAGCGCGGCATGCTGGCCATGTCCCGGGGGGGCCAGCCCTGTCTCTCTTTCGAGTGCATGCGGCGGCACGGATTCGTGCTCGACCCCACGGTCCCCGCCTCGCAACGGTTCATCGAAGCGCTTTTCGACCGCTACGCCGCGATGGGATTCGGATACTTCAAGCTGGACTTTCTCGCCGGACTCCTCACGGCCGGGCGTTTTCACGACGGAAGCGTTCCCCGCTGCCGTCTCGTCGGCAAACTGCTGGAGTCCGTCCGCGCCGGGATCGCGGGCCGGGCGAAGCTCCTCGGGTGCAACTTTCCCTTCGCCTGCGGCAGCGGTTTCGTCACCTCCGTGCGGACGGCATCGGACATTCACGCCGCATGGCCCCAGATCAGGCGCAACGCCGTGTCCGCCGCCTACATGTTCTGGGCGAACGGGACCCTGTGGCAGAACGACCCCGACTTCGCCCTGTGCCGGGGTCCGGAGCCCTCCAGCGGTCCCGCGTCCGACCGGCTCGATCCGCTTTTCGTCTTCGTCCGGCCCGAGGCAGGATTCATGCCCGAAGTGGAAGACTTTTCGGCCTCGATGACTCTCGAAGAGGCCCGGGTCCTCCTCTCCGTCGTTCTGATGGCCGGGGGCGCGGTCAACCTTTCGGACAGGATGTATCTGCTCAACGCTTCCGGGCTCGACCTCGCCCGCCGGACTGTCTCCGCGACCCCGGCCCGCGCCGCCGTGCCGCTGGATCTTTTCACGAGCGACCGGCCCGTTTACTGGTTCCAGCAGACGGATACCGGTCACCGTCTGCTCGTCGTCAACTGGCAGGACGGACCGGGCGTCTTCCCGCTGCCGTGGGAGAAGTGCGGCGGCCGTCCCGCGCAGGTCAGGGATTTCTGGACCGACGCCGTCGGTACGCCCCCCGCCGCGGCGGAGCTCGCTCCCCGCACCTGCCGTCTGTGGGAGTTCTGAGGCCGCCCGGCGGGAACAGGCGCATCCGACCGGGGAGAAGGCGGAATTTTCATGAACATCGGACTTGATGCTCCGTACCGATCCGCAATGATCCGTTTCACCATGCCGGTCTTCGGGGCGGCGGCGGAGCCGGGTGAGATGAGCCTTCGAGTTCTCCTGCGTGC
>JAFTDL010000270.1 GCA_017454215.1 Lentisphaeria bacterium
TCCGGCGTCTCCATGACGACGGCGTTTTTCAGCGCGGCAAGCCGGGAAGGCAGGGGCAGGACTTTTCCCCGCGAGAGCATGTTTCTGCTCCAGGCTTCGAAGCCTTTCCGGTCCACGTTGACCTTGCGCGTTTTCTGAAGTTCGTCGAGGGTCTTGCGCATGCGTTCGAGGCGGAAGGGGGTCCTGTCGCCGAGTTTGGTCACGATGGTGCTGTCGAGTCCGAGCCGGAGCAGACGCACGCGGAAGGCGTAGACGCCCTGCGCGGCCTTTTCGGCGTCGTCGAGCATGCCGTCCCACGCGGAAAGGCGGGGCTTGTCGAGGAAGTCGGAGTCCATGCTGCGGTAATTCCACCTGCCGCCTTTTTTGACGAACCCGCGCATGGCGGAGGCGAGGGAAGCGTGATAGCGGAGCACATGTTCCGCCGCGGGACCGTAGAAGGCGCGGATGAATTTCTCCGCGAGTTCATCCGCGTCGAGGGCGGGATCCTGAAAGAGTTTGAGCATGACGTAGGTCTGCAGTTCCGAGAAATTCGTCCCGCAGCGGATGCCGCCGGAGTCGTGCTCGAAATACGTGCCCTCGATGCCTTTGGCGGCCATGAGCCGGATGTCGGAGGCGACCCGGTCGAGAATGAAGGTCGGCGGTTCGATGAAGAACTTTTCCCGCTCCCGGTTGTAGGGGTTGGGGTAGTACCACACGAGGATGTCGCGGGTGATCTTCGTCCAGTTGACGAAGTCGTCGAAGTCCGTGGGGTCCTTTTTGTTTTCCTCGAAGGACCGGGCGTAATCGCCGTTGATGGGGGCGAAGATCAGCTGAAGATTTTTCGGCCAGTCGATTTTGATTTTCGGCGGCGACTGGGTCAGACTGCGCTGGTACGCCGTGGTGCGGAAATTGATCTGCGGATTGTTCCGGGCCAGCTCAAGCACGAAGTCGAACAGCGGACCGCCGCGGGTGCCGTACTTTTCCTCCAGCGCGACGCAGTTTTTGCAGAAGCACAGCCGGTAGGCGATGTCGTTGGCGCTGATCTGGATGACGCCGTCCACCCCGGTGCGCTTCTTCTCGGCGGCGTGGAAGAGAAGTGCGTTTTTGGTCAGCTCCTTGCGCAGTTCGGGGTTGGAGAGACACAGATGCCAGTTGGGCACCCTTTTTCCGGTGCTGTCCATCGAGAAATATTCGGGATGTTCCTTGAAATAGTGCTTGTCTTTGAGGAAGGGCAAAGCGGCGTTGTGGCTCGACCAGCCCTTCTGGGCCGCAAGGCCGCTGGGGATGAGCATGGAAAACGAGTGCTCGCCCACGAAGGTTTCGGCGCGGGCGACGATCCCCGGATCCTTCCCCGGATAACGGGGATGATTGATGTCGTGCAGAAGCAGATTCTGGCGGTTGCGGTACAGCGCGAGGGTCATGGTCTCCTTGTCGACGTAGAACCAGTTCATGACGGCCCGCGAGGTGAAGGCGTAGCGTCTGCGCTTTTTCATTTCGGGCAGGACGAGGGTCTTCTGTTCGGGAACGAAGAGATCGCCGTGGGCGTTGAAGAAGATGCACCCCAGTTCGTTTTCGAGCAGTTCGTAGACCGCCCACAGGGAACCGTGGAGCCCGCCGCCGTAAAGGTGCAGATCTTTCCCCCGGGTCTCGATGACGTTTTCCTGATCCGCCAGAGCTTTTCCTTCGGGAGCTCCGATCCGGATCGCGGGGCTCTTCCCCTCAGCGACGACGGGGAAATCCGCAGAGGTGATCTTTTTGAGAAAGAGCTGCAGTTCCTTCGCCGCGAATTTGTCCACGGCGGAGGCCTGCGCGGGAACGACGATTTTGTAGTCTGTTTTACCGTTTTCGGCGAGTTTCAGCGGTGCGGCGGCGAGGGCAAGTCCCGTCGCCGCCAGAGTCAGGAGAAGTGCGAAACGCATGGTGGAACGCTCCTTTCACGCCTTACTTGAGACCGCCGCCGTTGAAGCGGATGGCCGAAAAATCCTTGTCGATATAGTGGAAGGTGAACCCGCCCTTTTCCGTCGCGGAGCCGTTTTTCTTGTATTCGGCGAACCAATCGGTGTAGCACTCGTTCCAGTTGCGCAGAGAGCCCGCGTGGCCGTCGAGGAAGACCATGTTGGCCGCGCCGCCGTGGGCCATGTAGACGCCGGAGGTGATGGCGGCGGAGGTGTGGATGAAGGAAAAGGAGTTCTGCATACGGCTGGAGGTGCCGACCGAGTCCGCGAAGATCATGAATTTCACCGGGTAGGCGATGCGCTTGGTGGCCAGCAGGAAATCGTTCTTGGCCTGAATGTAGCCGATGCCGCCGGGTATGTTGTTCCGCACGCGGCAGGTGTAGGTGTTGTAGGCGTTGTTGACCGTGCTCGTCGTCGTGAATTTGCCCGGCGGGATCGTCGGACAGGCCACGAAGTCGGGCTTCTTGGTGAACACGCCCTTGTTGATGAACCATCCGGCCCACTGACCGTTGCCGTCGTGGAGATAATGAGTTCCGTCCGAGGCGTCGATGTACATGAATGCGTTGAGCCCCAGCTGCTTCAAGTTGTTGAGACAGCTGGCGGCGCGGCCCCGCTCGCGGGCCTGCTGCAGTGCCGGCATCAGCATCGCCGCCAATATGGCGATGATGGCGATCACCACCAGGAGCTCGATCAGGGTGAAGCACATGTGCTTCCCTTCAGCGATGCTGAAGGGAAAATGTCCCCTCAGCGCCCTCATGTTGTTTTTTTTCATTTCCTTCCTCCTGTCAGTTGGGGTTATCGCAAGATTGCGGATATTGCTTCAGAAGTCCGGCCACGGCGTTCCACGCCGTTTTGGGGCGGCGGTATTCGTCGAGGAGTCCTTTGTTGTTGAAGCCCCGGGGTCGGTCGTGGATGCGGTAGTCGTTGACGCTGCGGGTGTCGCAGAACATCCAGATCGCCACGCCGGTGCAGCGGGGCGCATCGAGCACGTACCGGAACACGGCGCAGGTCAGATCCGCCTGATACTCCTCGGTCCAGCGCACATCGCCGTGCCAGCCGGGAAGTGCCGCGGCTCCTATTTCGCTGATGATGAAGGGCTTTTCTTTGAACTCCGGGCGTTCGAGAAAGACTTCGTATTTTCGCAGAGTTTTCTTCAGTCCCTCCGGATCGAACTGCTGAACATCGCTCATCAGGGGATTCCAGTACCATCCGGGGTAGAGGTTGAACGAGAGCACATCGACCTCCGGCATGGAAATATCCTCGAACGGCATATCGCAGGCGAATGTCACGGGCCGGGAACCGTCCTCCTCCTTGAGGATAGCGGCCAGTTCGCGGATCAGCGTGCGTCCGGACTCGAGATTGCTGCGCAGTTCGTTCATGAATCCCTGCAGGATCACGCAGGGGTGATTGACGCTTTTTCGGGCCATGCGGCGAGTCTGTTCGCGCTGACGGGCGCGGAAGAGTCCGCTGGTGAGATACGGTTCCGTGTTTCCCCACCCGATGGACTCCTCCCAGAAGAAAATGCCCAGTCTGTCGCACCAGTCGAGCACGGTTTCGCTCTGGGGGTAGTGACAGCCGCGGATGAAGTTGCATCCCTGAGCCTTTATCAGTTCGAGATCGCGTTTGACGAGCGCCTCCGGAACGGCGTAGCCGAAGTCCGGATGGCAGTCGTGGCGGTTGTACCCGAGGAGTTTGACCGGTTTGCCGTTGACGAACAGCCGTCCCTGCTTCGCCTCCACGATGCGCATGCCGAATGTCGTCTTGCGCACGTATTCACCGACGGTCACGGTCAGGCGGTGAAGATGGGGGTCCTCCGGACTCCACAGCCGGAAATCGGGAACGGCAAGGGCAAATGTTCCTCTGCCGCCGGAAAGTCTTTCACGGACAGGCGCTTTCCCGTCGAAGGAGAAGGACACCGCGGCCTCCGCGGGGAAGTTCCCCGCCAGTTCCACGGTGATGCCCGCGATCCCCTTGACGATGTCGCGGGGAATGACCTTCAGATGGGCGATCTCCCAGTCGGGGGTGCGGCAAATGGAAACCGGGCGGTAGATGCCGCCGTGGCGGTAGAAATCGTAGAAGCCGGGGAAGAGGGAGTCGGGAGAATCGTCGGCGCGGTTGTCGACGGCGATGAGAAGCGTGTGCTCCTTTTCCCCGCCCGCGTCGAACCGGAACTCCTCCCGCGAAAAGGGCAGATCGCAGCGGCCGACCGTTTTGCCGTCCCACAGGATCTCGGCCTTGGGGCCGAGGCCTTCGAAGATCAGGGTGACGGGACCGCCGATGACGACCCGCGTGCGGTAGACGCCCACGCCGCGGCGCAATTTGAACTGCGGTTCCACGTCGAAGCACCCCGGTACGGGGAGCCGGGTCGTGAATTTCACCCGCTCCGCACCGGGGTATTCGTCGAGCTCGCCGACGAAACCGAAGTCCCAGAATCCATCCAGAGAGACCATCGTGTCGTCCCTCCTGTCAATTTTCGGCTGACATCCGGCTGCCGGATTTTGCTGTGTTCTGATCGGTCCGGTCATTTTTTCAAAAGTTCGGGTAAAATTTTCCACGCCGTTTTGGGGCGGCGGTATTCGTCGAGGAGCCCCTTGTTGTTGAAGCCCCGGGGACGGCCGGGCATGTGGACCGTCCCCGTGTAGGTGTTGCTGTTGCAGAACTGCCACAGCATCACGCCTGACCACGCCCGGTTGCGGCGCACCGACGTGACGACCTGCCGCAGATATTCGGCCTGAAACTCCTCGGACCACGGCGCGCCGCTGTGGTCGCCGCACATGGCTGCGGCGCCGATCTCGCTGATGACTTTGGGTTTGCCCGGAGCAAGCAGAGCAAACTTGTCCAGACAGCCGGGGATCTCCTCGAGTTTTTCCGTGCCGTACCAGCCGGGATAGACGTTCATGGCGGCGATGTCGGTCACGTCCAGACAGATGTCGTGTTCCGGACGGTTCGTCGCGAAGGCCGCCGGACGGGAGGGATCCTCCTCGTGGCACACCTGCGTGAAGCGCTGAACGATCTGCCGGGCCTCGGGGGTGTCGCTGGCGCACTCGTTGAGAAACCCGTGGATGACGAGAGACGGGTGGTTGATCGAGTTGCGGATGGTCAGCCGCAGCTGTTCTTCGAGGGTGTCCACGAAGACGGGGTCCGTCAGGTCGCAGACCTTGTTCCCCCACGAAAGCGGTTCCTCCCAGACCATGAGGCCCAGACGGTCGCACATGCGGAAGAAGAACTCCCGCTGGGGGTAGTGACAGCCGCGGATGAAGTTGAATCCCGCCTCCTTGATCTGACGCAGGTCGGAGGCGATCAGCGCTTCCGGCGTCGCCGGACCGAATTCGGGATGGCTCTCGTGGCGGTTCACGCCGAGAAACTCCGCCTCTTTGCCGTTGAGCAGCAGGTGCTCCCCCTGCCAGTTCAGCGTGCGGATCCCGAACTCCACCTCTTTTTCGTTGACGCGCAGCTTGTGGAGCCGGGGATGCTCCGGGCTCCAGACGCCGAAATCGGGGACCTGCAGATGGAATTTTTTTCTGTTTTCCATCCGCAGACAGCGGCCGCCGTCGAAACTGATCTCGAGCAGGGGCGCCGTCGTCTCCACGGCGATCTCCACTTCGCCCGTTTCGTGGTCCACGGGCGTCACCGCAAGACGCCCGATCTCATCCCTGCGGACCTCCTCCAGCGTCACGTGGTCGAAAATGCCGCCGAAACCGTAGAAGTCGTAGAACTCTCTGAACAGCGGATGTCCTTCAAGGCGGTTGTCGGTCCGGATGACAAGTTCATGATCCCCCGGCTGAGCGGTGAATTCCGCGACGAGGGGCGACCATGCAAGGGCGCTCGACGCGATCTCTTCCCCGTCCCAGAAAACTTTTGCGCGCAGACCGAAGGAGCCGATCGCAAGGCGCAGACGCCCTCCCGCCGTTACCCGGCGGCGGTAAAAGCCGTATCCCCGCCGGTTGAAGTACCCCTGCATGGTGTCGAAACACCCCGGCACCGCGGCAAAACTGTCGTAACGCGGCTCCTCCGGATCGTCCTCCGTCCACGCGAATTCCCAGATGCCGTCAAGGTTCAGCATAAGATCTCCTCCGGCAGGTCGATGACGTAGGTCCCGCGGTATTTTTCGTGGAAGGAATCGAACGAAACGCGCCTCCCGTCCCGCGACCAGCGCGGGTGCAGATCGCACCGCGTGCACTGCAGGATGTCGGGCGAGTGATAGCGCCCCAGCGAATAGCGGGCGTCTTTTTCTTCGTCGTAGACCACCAGCTCCCGGCAGCCGTCGGGTTCTGTGTAGGAGTCGGTGAGCAGCAGTCGGCCGTCGGGAGAAAAGGAGCAGTGGCCGTTGGCGGGCAGGCGGTCCCGGGCGAAGATGCGCGGGGAGTTCTCCCCGACCCGGTAGATGCGGTACTGGTCGCCCCCCGCGGGCAGGCGCGAGTAGACGATCAGTTCGTCATTATTTTTCCACGTGTAGTGCGAGGCGTGAAAGTCGACGGGCAGCTGCCGCAGGTTTTGGCCGCCGATGTCGGCCGTGAACATCCGCGTCACATAACTTTTGACGCCCCGGCCCCACGGGCCGAAACAGCGGAAGCGGTGCAGAAAGGCGATCCGCTTTCCGTCGGGACTGATGGTGAGATGATTGACCCAGTTCATGTTGGCGTCCGCGCCCGGCGCGTAAAAACCGTCCGCCAGCTGCCGCAGGGAAATGATGAGACGGCACTCTTTCGTCGCGGTATCCATGAGGAATATGCCGTCGTTGTCGGGGAAGGCGTGCTGCGCCGAGGGGTCGGCGCCGCCGGGATAGCCGTACCCGGGACGCTCCGCGTCGAGACGCGAAAAATTGAGAGAAAGGGCGTGCTTACGGTCCGCCGAAAGCGTGTACACCGCCCGGGGCAGTGTGCTTCCGTCCGAAAGGCGTGCAACGAAGTGATCGCCCTCGATGTCGTTCCAGATCAGGCGCTCCTCATCGAAGAATTCCAGCATGGCGCCCTGCTGCCAGCACCAGGCGAAGGTCTCGGCGGTCTTCTCGAAGCGGCCGTTTCTCATCACGCCGATCTCCGCCCTGTCGCCGAAACGCGGATGTTTCCCCGCAAAACCCACCCGGTGGACCGGATGGTCCCCCGCGGCGTTCCACGGGCATTTGTCGAAGTAGCCGAAAAAGTAATGGGCGTCCTGAGGCGTCAGGCGCTTTTCGAGATGCTGATATTTTCTGTCCATAAAAAATTTCCCGCGGCGGAAAATTTCCCCGCCATCGGATAATATAGCCGGAATTTCCTCGGGAGCAACAGGACCGGCAAGTAATTTTGTAACAAAAATCAGCGCTTTTGCAACAGGGCGCGCGCACTGCCGTGGTTTCTGCGGTCTTGTAATCCGTATTGAGCAGGATTATATTATATCACGGAGGGGTCGGATGGAACTCAAAAGACACTTCATCATGGCGCCGCGGTGTCTGGCGACCGGATTTTTTGTTCGCGGAACGGGGCATTTCGTCATAAGACAGAAAGAGAATGTGAAAACGGCCCTGCACTGCGAGATCTTCTGGTGCGTCGGCGGCGCGGGGGTCATCCGCTGGGAGGGGCGCAGATATGCTTTCCGTCCCGGAGACGTGTTTTACTTTCCGCCCGGTTCTCTGCACGACGTCACGCCTGAAGCGCCCTGTCTCGACTACCACTGGCTGTCGGTGGACGGTCCCAATGCCGCCGTGCTCTTCGATTCTCTGGGGATCGGGCCGGGGCTCACGGACGCGGGGGTGTGTCCCGGAGAACTCTTCGGGCGGCTCGAAGAGCATCTGTTCGACAGCGTCAAGGAGTCCCAGCTCAAGGCCCTGAACGTCGCCTTCGAGATCCTCACCCGGATCGTTTCGCCCCGGCCGGACCGGCTTTCGGTCATGGAACAGGTCAAGGAGTTCATCGACGCCGATTTTCACAGGCCCGAACTCAATGTCAGCGGCATCGCCGCGCACTTTCACATGCACAGGGTCTCTCTCAGCCGCATGTTCCGCCGCCGTTTCGGCATTTCGCCGGTGGAGTATCTGAGCAACTGCCGCATACAGGCGGGCATGTCCCTGCTGAGCTCCACCGGACTTCCGGTCAAGGAGATCGCCGCGCAGTGCGGATTTGCCTCCGCGGACTATTTCACCAAGGTCATCCGCCGCGCTTCCGGCCTGCCGCCTTCGCTTTTGCGGTGAAATCGACTTGAAAAAAAGCGAAAGTGAGGCTACTTTATTTGCGATTGTAAAATTCACGGACAGTAACGATTCCGGAAAGCGTCCCGGAAAGGACGCCGACCGGAGAAAAGAATGGAGTTGCGATATGGCTGAAGAGTTGCAGAGCCTTCTGGAGAAGATCCGCGCGGACGGAATCGAAAAAGCCGAAGCGGAACGGGAGGAGATCCTGAAAAAGGCCCGGACCGAGGCCGGGGAGATCGTCGCGGCGGCCCGGAACGAGGCGAAGAAATTGACCGACGGCGCCGCGGCCGAGGCGGAGTCTTCCAAAAAACGCGCCGAAAACGCCATCCGGCAGGCGGCACGGGACATCGTGCTGAAACTCAAGGCCGAACTCGAAAGCCGTCTGCGCCGCGCCGTTTCCGCTTCCGTCAAGGAGGCCATGACCCCCGCGTTCATGACGGAGCTTCTCCGCACCATGGCGGCGGATTTTGCCAAGGATCCCGATGCGCGGATCACCGTTCTCGCTTCCGCCCGCGACGCCGACGCTCTCGCCGCCGCCGTCAGGGACACTCTTTCCGCCGATTTCAAGGCCGAGCCCAGGGTCTTTGCCGACGCCTCCGTCAAGGGCGGACTGCAGGTGAGCTTCTCCGGAGACGAGGTATTCTTCGATTTCTCCGAAGAGGCGGTGACGAGTCTCGTTGCCGGGTACGCCGGAGAGAAACTGGCCGCCATTCTGGAAAACAGGTAAGGTGACATGTACTACTTCCTCATCGCTTCGCTTCCGCTCCTCGAGATCGGCGTTCCCGCGCCGCTGACGACGGCGGACTTCGACGAAATGCTCGAGGAGGCCCTGCCCGAATCCGGCAGGCGGGCGATCTTTTCCTACAGCGGCGGGGCCGGATTTCCCGACACCTGCCGCGTCTACCGCGAGATGGCGGCTTTCGAGACCTTTCTGCGCACCCGCATCGCGCAGAAACGGGCCGAACGCGCCGGGATTTCTTTCACCCCGGCGGACCCCGAGACTTATTTCAGCGAGGTCGATTTCGGTCTGGCTCAGGCCTCCTCGTGTGCGAATCCTCTCGAAAGGGAGTTCATCGTCGACCGTCTGCGCTGGGCGCACCTCGACGAGCTGGCCCTCGGGCACGACTTCGATTTCGACGCCCTGTGCATCTACCGCGTGAAACTTTTCATCGTGAACAAATACAACGATTTCCGGAAAGAGTCCGGAACGGTCAATTTCGCCGCCGCGCTGGAGAAAACCGTCGGCGCCGCGGACAAATCCGTAAAGGAGGCTTAACCTCATCATGGCAGAATCCCAAACCGCAAAAGAGAAGGTCGTCGGCGTCAACGGCAACCTCATCACCGTGCAGTATACCAGCCGCGTCATGCAGAACGAAGTGGCCTACGCCCGCGTCGGCGACACCCGGCTCAAATGCGAAGTCATCCGCGTGCGCGGAGACGTGGCCGATCTGCAGGTATTCGAGAGCACCAACGGGCTCAAGGTCGGCGACGAGGTCGAGTTCACCGGGGAACTGCTCTCCGTCGAGCTGGGGCCCGGACTCCTGACCCAGGTCTACGACGGTTTGCAGAATCCCCTCAAACTGCTGGCGGAGCACTCCGGCTTCTTCCTCAAGCGCGGCGTCTATCTGCGGGCCCTCGACCGCGAAAGGCGCTGGCACTTCACCCCCTGCGCCAAGGCCGGAGACGAAGTGAGGCCCGGCGACCGCATCGGCAGCGTTCCCGAGGGGATCGTCAAGCACTACATCATGCTCCCCTTTTCGTGGCACGGCGCGTGGCGTCTGGAGTCCGTAGCATCCGAAGGAGACTACACCATAGACGACGTCATGGCCGTGGCCGTGGACGAACAGGGGGTGAAACGCAATGTCACCATGACCCAGTTCTGGCCGGTGAAGGTCCCCATTTCGGATTACGCCGAGAAACTGCTGCCCGAGCGCACCATGGTGACCCAGATGCGCACCATCGACACCTTCTTCCCCGTGGCGGTGGGCGGCACGTTCTGCACGCCGGGACCCTTCGGCGCGGGCAAGACCGTTCTTCAGCACTCCATCAGCCGCTACGCCGAAGCGGACGTGGTGGTGGTGGCCGCCTGCGGCGAGCGCGCGGGCGAAGTGGTGGAGATCCTGCGCGAGTATCCCGAGCTCGAGGATCCCCGCACGGGACGCTCCCTCATGGACCGCTCCATCATCATCTGCAATACCAGCTCCATGCCCGTGGCCGCCCGCGAGGCCAGCGTCTACACGGCGGTGACCCTTGCGGAATACTACCGGCAGATGGGACTCAACACCCTGCTGCTGGCCGACTCCACGTCGCGCTGGGCTCAGGCCCTGCGCGAGATGTCCGGCCGTCTGGAGGAGATCCCCGGCGAGGAATCTTTCCCGGCGTACCTCGAATCGCGCATTTCGGACTTCTACGAACGGGCGGGCTTCGTGCGGCTGCGCACGGGCGAGACCGGTTCCGTCACCATCGGCGGCGCGGTCAGTCCCGCGGGCGGCAACTTCGAGGAGCCGGTCACTCAGGCGACCCTCAAGGTGGTGGGCGCGTTTCTGGGCCTCTCCCGCGAGCGCTCCGACGCCCGCCGGTATCCGGCCATCCATCCGCTGGACAGCTGGAGCAAGTACAAAAGCCTCGTCGATCCCCGAAAACTCTCTCTCGCCCGCGGCATCCTTGCGCGGGGCAGCGAAGTCAATCAGATGATGAAGGTCATCGGCGAGGAGGGAACCAGCATCGACGACTACATCGTCTATCTCAAAAGCGAATTTCTTGATTACGTGTTTCTGCAGCAGAACACCTTCGATCCCGTCGACGCCAGCACTTGCGCCGACCGCCAGCGTTACGTGTTCGACAAGGTCTGCGGCGTGCTCGACCGCGCCTTCGCCTTTGCCGACAAGGACGCGGCGCGGCGCTGGTTCCTCGAGCTGCGCCAGCTCTTCCTCGACTGGAATTACATTCCCTGGCAGGGCGAGGCGTTCAAGGTGCAGGAACAGGCCATCGACAGCAAACTTGCCGGCGCTGCCGCGGAGGTGAAATAATGCGCAAGGTCTATCATAAAATCAGTCATATCGCGGGCAACGTCATCACCGTCGAGGCCGACGGCGTGGCCTACAACGAACTGGCCGAAGTGGAGAGCGCCCGCGGCGTTTCGCTGGCTCAGGTGATCCGGCTCGACGGCAGGAAGGTGTCGCTTCAGGTCTTTGCCGGCAGCCGCGGCATCAGCACGAAGGATCAGGTGCGTTTCCTCGGTCATGAAATGCAGGTCTCGGGTTCCCTCGATCTGCTGGGCAGAGTCTTCAACGGCCGCGGCGTTCCCCGGGACGGGCGGCCCGACGTCGATACCGAACTGGTGGAGATCGGCGCGCCTTCGGTCAATCCGGCCAAGCGCATCATTCCGCGGAACATGATCCGCACCAACATTCCCATGATCGACCTCTTCAACACGCTGGTGGAATCCCAGAAACTGCCCATCTTTTCAGTGGCGGGCGAGCCCTACAACGAACTTCTGGCCCGCATCGCCCTGCAGGCCGAGGTGGACGTGATCGTGCTGGGCGGCATGGGCATGAAGTACGACGACTATCTCATTTTCCGGCGCACCCTCGACGAGCGCGGCGCGCTGTCGCGCACGGTGATGTTCATCCACACCGCCGCCGATCCGGTGGTGGAGTGCCTGATGGTGCCGGACCTCTCCCTCGCCGTGGCCGAAGCCTACGCGCTGCGGGGCAAACGGGTCCTCTGCCTGCTCACCGACATGACGAACTTTTCGGACGCCCTCAAGGAGATCGCCATCACCATGGAGCAGATCCCCTCCAACCGCGGTTATCCCGGCGACCTTTACAGTCAGCTGGCCTCGCGTTACGAGAAGGCCGTGGACTTCGACGGCGCGGGCTCCATCACCATTCTCGCCGTGACCACCATGCCCGGCGACGACGTGACCCATCCGGTGCCGGACAACACCGGCTACATCACCGAGGGGCAGTTCTATCTGCGCAACGGGCGCATCGAGCCTTTCGGATCCCTTTCGCGCCTCAAGCAGCAGGTGAACGGCAAGACCCGCTCCGACCACCGGGCCATCATGGACGCCATGATCCGGCTTTACGCCGAATACAAGAGCACCCTCGAAAAGCAGTCCATGGGTTTCAAGATGTCCGCGTGGGACAACAAACTGCTCAAGTACGGTTCCCGCTTCGAGGCCGAGATGATGTCCCTTGCAGTCAACATCCCCCTCGAGGCCGGACTGGATCTCGGCTGGAAGATCCTCGCCGACTGTTTCGACAAAACCGAGATCGGCGTCAAGACCGATCTGCTTGACCGGTACTGGCCCGGAAACTGACCATGGCGAAGATCAAGTTCACCAAGACCGAGCTCAAGAAGCAGCAGGACAACAAGAAGCAGTTCGAGCGCTTCCTGCCGACTCTCCAGCTCAAGAAACAGCAGCTCCAGATGGAGGTGCGTCAGAGCGCCGAGGCGCTGGAGGAGAATCTCCGCGAACAGCGGCGGCTCGAAAAGGAACTGGCCGTCTGCATCGCGTTTTTCGGCGACGCCGCCGTGTCGGAACTGGTCTCTTCCAACGTGGTCATAAGCCGGGTCGTCACCGGAACGGCCAACATCGCCGGGATCAATATCCCGACCTTCGACCACGTGGAGTTCGAACCGCAGCACATCGACCTCATGACGACGGACTGGTACGTGGACGATGCGCTGGCGGCCCTGAAGAGCGCCGCTTCGCTGCGCGAGGCGCACCGCGTGCTTCAGGTGCAGTACGATCTGCTGGCGGCCGAACTGCGGACCACCAGTCAGCGGGTCAATCTTTTCGAGAAGGTCAAGATACCGGAGTGCAAAGAGAACATCCGCAGGATCTGCATCTTCCTCGGCGACATGAACACCAGCGCCGTGGCCCGGTGCAAGATCGCCAAGGGCAAGGCGGAGGAACGGGCGTCGTAAATGCGCATACGTCTTCTTGCCGCCCTTTCCGACGGGGAACTGCTCTGCGCTTCACGGCTTTACGCCGCGGCGGACTGGGTGGAGAAGGACGCCGATTTTTCCTTCATCCGCGCGGCGGTCGCGGGATCCTTCCTGGCGGCGGGGGCGTTCGAAGACGGGCGTCTCGTCGGCATGGGCAGGGTCCTCTCGGACGGGTGTTCCGACGCGTACATCCAGGATGTGGTCGTGGATCCCGCCTTCCGGGGCAGGGGCATCGGAAGCGCTCTGGTGACGTTTCTCGCGGATGAGACGCGTTCCCGCGGCGTGGACTGGATCGCCCTCGTCGGCGAGCCGGGGACCGAAAATTTTTACGCGCGTCTCGGATTCGAGCGCAAAGAGGGTTTTACATTGTGGAAGCGGCCTGAGAGCCGCCCGGAGTGAAAGAGGAAAAGCAAATATCATGGGCGATCTGAAAAGCAGAGTGGAGTCCGCGGTCCCGGGGATCCGGCTGCGCACGAACGTGTCGTACAAGGAACTGACCACTCTCGGCGTGGGGACCGATCTGCCGCTTCTGGCCGAGCCGGAAAACAATGAACAGCTCCGGAAACTTCTGCGTTTCGTGCGCCGCACCGGGACGCCGTATTTCGTCTTCGGCTCGGGCAGCAACGTCATCGGTATGGATATGCCCTACCGGGGACTGGGGATCCGCCTCGCCGGTGAGGAATTCAGCCGCATCGAGCGCCGCGACGGCGTCTTCATCTGCGGCGCGCGGGCCCAGCTGGCCGAACTTGTCAATGCCGCGGCGGCGGCGGGGCTGGCCGGCGTTTCCGGTCTGGCCGGGATCCCCGGCACCATCGGCGGCGCCGCCCGCATGAACGCCGGCGCCAACGGCGTGGAAACGGGCTCCGCCGTCACCGGGATTTACGGGATCTCCGCCGACGGAACTCCTCTGGTCATGGAGGGAAAAACCCTCGAATGGCGCTACCGCAAAGGTCCCGTTCCCGACGGCGCCGTGGTGACCAGTGTGAAGTTCGAACTTGCGCCCTCGACGCCTGAGGCCGAGAAGCGCATCATTTCCGAGGTCCTGGCCGCGCGCCGCGAACGGGAGCCCCGGGGCCGCACCGCCGGATGCGCCTT
Organism: Lentisphaeria bacterium; assembly: GCA_017454215.1. Taxonomy (GTDB): domain Bacteria; phylum Verrucomicrobiota; class Lentisphaeria; order Victivallales; family Victivallaceae; genus UBA1784. The sequence continues at coordinate 14,155 of JAFTDL010000270.1, forward strand.
CCGCAACGTCTCCGGGACCGAGCCCGCCGGAAAACTCATCGACCGGTGCGGTCTCAAGGGCCTGCGCTGCGAGGACATGCAGATCAGCGACAAGCACGCCAACTACATGGTCAATCTCTCCGGCGACACCATGGCGTCGGATTATCTCCGGCTGCTGATCTTCATCCGCCGGGCCGTCAGCGACCGCAGCGGTTTCTTTCTCAAGCTGGAGCAGATCCCGGTGGATCCCGAATTCGAGAAGACCCTTTACCGCGAAGTGCCGGCCATCAAGGTCAACGTGCTGTGCGGCGGCGTCAGCAGCGAGCGCGAAGTCTCTCTGCGCAGCGGCAGCGCCGTGGCCGAAGCTCTGCGCAACGGCGGTTTCGACGTGGAACTGTCGGACATCACCAGGTGCCGCATCACCGGGAGCATGCGCAGCTGCGACGTGGTTTATCCCGTGCTTCACGGAGGCTTCGGCGAGGACGGCCGCATCCAGAAGCTCATGGAGAGGGAGGGGGTGCGTTTCGCCTGTTCCGGTTCCGCGGCCTGCGCGGCGGTGATGGATAAGATCGTCACCAAACGGCTGCTGGACAAGACCAAAATGCCCACCGCCCCGTGGCGGATCGTGACGCGGGACAACTGCGCTTTTCCCGAGGAACTGGGTCTGCCGCTCATCATCAAGGTCCCCAACGAAGGCTCCACCGTGGGCATCGTCAAGGTGGACCGCAAAGAGGACTGGGTCAAGGCGCTGGAGAGCGAATTCAAACTGGCCGACGAACTTCTGGTGGAGTCGTTCATCAAAGGTATCGAGATCTCCGTTCCGGTGGTCTGCGGCAAGGCCTTCGAGGCCATTGAAATACGCAGTCCCAGCGGCTTCTACGACTGGGACGCGAAGTACGTCTACAAGAACGGTCACACGCAGTATTTCTGTCCGCCCGAATCCCTGAAGAGCGAGGAGATCGCCCGGGCGAAACAGCTGGCCGAGGCGTTTTATTTCGTCACCGGCTGCCGCGATCTGGTGCGGGTGGACTTCATCGTGGCTCCCGACGGCACGCCGTACATCCTCGAAGGCAACGCGCTGCCCGGATGCACCGCCACCAGTCTGGTCCCCAAGGCCGCGCAGGTGGGCGGCATCTCCTTCGAGGCGCTCACCGCGGGCATGGTGTATTCGGCCATGCGCCGTCCGATCTTCCGGACCGGCGGGGAGTCCGGAAGCAGCATCGTCACCGGCCGCCTTGCCCGGGTGTGCCTGTGGATGTTCCGCATCACGCTGGTGCTCTGTGCCCTCGTCCTCGCGACCAGCGGTCTTGTGGCCCTCTTCACGGGACTGCCCGGCTGGCCGCTGGTGGTGGCCGCCGGACTCATGGTGCTGGCCGAGATCATGTTCACCTGGCTCAAATCCATAGGTAAAAAATGAAACGACTGTTTGCTGTACTGTTTCTGATCCCGGGGCTTGCGGCATTTTCCGCGCCGCTGGCCATCGGGGAGAAGATGACGAGCATGCCGGTGGGCGTCTGGTATAAGAACGCTCCGGCTCCCGTGGAGCAGTGGCTCGGCAAAAAGACCTTCGCCGTGTTTTTCATCACGCCCGCGGCGCCCGACATTCTGGCGCTCCGCCGCGTCGAGCAGGTGGCCGGAGCGTTGAAAAAGCAGGGCGTCGGCGTGTTCTATTCCTCCCCGGGCCTGCCGAAGAATCCCTCGAACGTGCCGGCGTGGAAGGATGTGAAGACCCCGGTGATGTTCGATCTCAAATCGGACCTCTTCGAGCTCCTGAGCGGCAAGTTTGAAAAGATCCCCTTCGCGGCGGTCATCACGCCGAAGGGGGAACTGGCCTGGCGGGGCAGGATCGAGCGGGTCCCGGCGCTGCTCGGGGAACTTGCTTCGGGCAAATACCGCATCCCCGACGCCGCCCGCCGCGAAAAGTTCACCGAGGGCCTCGACGTTCTGCTCCGCGCCCGGAAGTATCAGGAGGCGGTGGACGCCATCACCGCCGAGCAGAAATTCGAACCGGCCAACACGGAACTGGTGGGTCTCAAATGCAATCGTGTGTGGCGGCGGCTGAAAAATGCCGAAGCGGCCTTTCGGGAGATCGACCGGGCGCTGGCGGCCGATCCCTCGCTCTTTGCGCTGTACGACTTCAAACTGCGTTTCATGCGTCAGGCCGCCCCCGGCCGGCCCGTGATGCCGGTCTTTCGGGAGATGGCCGCCAAATTCGGCGACAAGCCCGCATTGCTCATGGCTCAGGTCTCCCGCGAAATGAACGTGCCTCTGGCGGAGATGTGTCCGCAGGGCGCCCTGCTTCTGGCCCGGACGGCGGCTTCGTCGCCGAAATTCAAGGACCGTCAGGAGGAGGGGTTCGCCCATCTGTGTTACGCGCGGATACTGCACTACTGCGGCCGGCCCGGACCGGCCGCGGCCGAGGCCGGCAAGGCCGCGAAGCTCCTGACCGGAAGAAGCGCAAAACTTGCGGAAATGGTGGAAAAGCACTTCCGCATCATCGAGAAACTGTCAAAAACTCTTGAATAGGAATTCCGGCGCATGAACCGTTCTCTGAAAATCCTGCTGCTTACGGCGTCACTTCTGTTTCTCTGCCCGCAGCCTGTTCAGGCCATCGACCCGGTGACCATCGCCATCCTTGCGCCCATCGCCATCAAGGCGGCTCAGGCGGCGTCGCCCTACGTGCTGCGGGCCGCCAAAAACACCGGCACCGGACTGATCAAAATGGGCAAGGACCTCTTCGAACTGGTGTATCTGCCCTACGGACTGGGCAAGATGTCCTTCGGCTATCCCTTCGGCGGTTTCCGTTCCGGACTGATCTACTCCATCAAGGGGTGCATCGCGCCCTGCAAGCTCATCGTTCACACGCTCCTTCTGCCGGTGTACATGATCGGCGTCGAGGTCAACGTCTGACGGCCATGGACCACCGGATAAGAAGCCGCAGACGACGGGTGCGGGCGGTGCGTTTCGGACTGCTCCGCGACTGGTACGGCGAGGAGGCCGCGCGCACGGAGATGGCCGCGCACACCCATCCCGGCGAGGAGCTGTCGGACGCCCTCGACCGGGTGCTGAACGAACTCGAAGGCGACGAACTTTCGGATTACGCCCGTCTTGCGGCCAACTGGAAAACCTACTGCGGCGAGGCTCTCGAAAAGTATCTGACGCTGGGAGGACTGCGCAACGGCGTCCTCACGCTGACCGTGCCGCACAGCGGGCTTCTGAGCATGATCGCCCCCAGCGTCGAACTGATCCAGGCCCGGATCGCCGCCGATTTCGGTCCCGGCTTCTGCCGTGAGATCCGTCTCGCGAGCGGCGGCCGCAGGCGTCCCGCCTCCCGCTGAAAACCTTTTCCTCCGCGGTCTGTCCGGCCGCCGTCCGGCGGAGAGCGGAATCATTCGGAGATGTCCTGTTCCTTTCTGTCGTCGCTCACGGCGCAGAATCTGTTCGGTCCGGGGATATCGCAGAACAGCGGTGAAAAACTGCGGCACTCCGAGGAAGAGACGATGACATGATCCACCAGTTCGATCCCGAGGCGGGAAAGGGTCTCCTTGAGACTGCGGGTGAGCGAAATGTCCTCCCCGGAAGGTTCGCAGTTTTCGCTGGGGTGATTATGGGCGAGTATGACGCCGCAGGCGTGGCAGAGCAGGGCGCGTTCCACGACTTCCCGGGCGTAGATGGCCGTATGGTCCACGGTCCCCCGGTAAAGTTCGTAGTCGATCAGGTGACGGCGGGAATCCAGATAGAACACCATGAGCGTCTCCTTGCCGCCGCTGCCGATCTTCATGCGGAGAAAGTCGCTGACGTCGCTCACGGAGTCGATCGTTTTCTGGCGGCGCACCTTTTCCTCCAGACACTTGGTCATCAGCGCGCGGATGAATACGAGAAACGTCACCGCGCCCGTCCCCATGCCCGGTATGGAAAGAAGTTCCTGCGCCGAGGCGTTGACGATCCCCGCCGCGTCGCCGAAACGTTCGACCAGAAGTTTCGCCAGCGGCTTCACGTCCCGGCGCGGAATGGCGTAAGTCAGCAGGAACTCGACCAGTTCGTACTCCTGAAAGCAGTCGATCCCGTTGGCTGAGAACCTGGCGCGCAGTCTCTTTCTATGGCCGGAACTGTCCATGATCTTTCCGCCCGGTCAGATGCCGTTCCGGTCCGCGCAGTCGCGCGCGGCGAGACAGGCCCGGGTAAGTTCGAATGTCGCCTCCGCGTCCACCACGCAGGGTTCGCCGCAGATCAGATGCCGGGCGAAATCGTAGAAGATGCCCCGCTCGGGCAGCAGTTCCAGCTCTTTCGCTTCGTCGGCCGTGATGAGCGTGACTTTGCCGTGCATGGTCTCGACGACGCCGAGGGTCCCCGCCACTCTGACCTGATCGTCGCCGTGAGTCGGAGCCGCCGACGGACGCAGATAGTCGATGGAGGCGCTGCCCATGACGTTGTTTTCGAGGACGCATGAGAAGAGCGCGGTCATTTCCAGATCGCCGTTGCCGCGGTTGTCGGACTTGTCGTGGACGGCGTACACGGTCTTGAAGTTGGAGTTGCCCCCCATCCAGTAGATCCAGTCCAGCGCGTGGCTGCCCACCCACGGGATGGTGCCGCCGTAGGTCGCCCGGTCATGGTAGTAGCCGGGACGGATGCCCAGTTTGTAGGATTTACGCGCATTGACCATCTTGACCTTGCCGATCAGTCCCCGTTTCACGACGTCGTAGACGGTGCGGAAGGGGGCCTCGCCCCGGTAGCCCACCATCGAGATGATGTCGACTTTGCTCTTGTCGCAGCGGGCGTAGGAAGCGCGGATGCGGTCGAGGTCGGCCAGTTCGAGGGCGATGGGTTTTTCGCAGAAAACGCTGATGCCGCGGTCGAGGGCGTCGCAGCACATCTGTGCGTGAAGCTCGAAGGGCCCGCAGATGGAGACCACGTCGGGCTTTTCGGTGTCGAGCATTTCGACGTAGTCGCCGTACACCCGGGGCGCGAATCCCCGGTCGGAAGCGTTTTTCACCAGCGCTTCGGGAGATTCGTCGCTGCCGGAAGAGACGGCGCAGAGGTCGACTTCGGGCAGATCGGGCAGGGCTTTGAAGACGTAGCCCACGTGACCGCGGGCGCCGATGAGCGCAAGTTTGAGTTTCTTTTTCATGACGGCGGCTGACCCTTTCTTTTATGGAGTGTTATGTTTGACGTTATCGGGAAACGCGGTGTTTTTCCGCAGCAGACGGCAGGCGGCTTCCAGCGCGGCGGCGCGGTCGGGGAATTCCCCCGCCAGCTGACGGTCGAAGACGAGATCCAGCACCGTTTTGAAGGCGGGACCGGGGGAAAAGCCCGCCGCCACCAGATCGCGGCCCATGACCAGCGGTTCGGGCAGGGCCCGCTGCGGTGTGCGGCTGAGATGATCGACGAGAAACGTGAATGTCTCCATGCATCCGTGACAGGCGATGCAGTCCAGCCGGTGCAGTTCCAGCTCCATTCCGAAGTGTTCCTCGGAGACGAGTTTTTTCAGTTTCGCCTCTTTCATTTCGCGCACGGAAGCCATGCGCATGTGATTTCTGACGGCGTGGGCGACGGCCTCTTTCGCCGCGGTGGAAAAGTGCAGTCTCTGAGCGACGGCATGCACGATCTTTTCGCCCAGGTCCTCGTGACCGAAAAAGCGGATCCTGCCGTCGGGATCGGCGGAAGCCGTTCCCGGTTTTCCCGTGTCGTGCAGAAGCGCGCTCCATGCGAGGAGTTCGTCCGGAAGGACCATGTGGCGCAGCAGAAGGCAGGTGTGCTCGAAGACGTCGCCTTCGGGATGAAACTCCTTCGGCTGGCGGACGCCCTTCAGCGCCGCGACTTCGGGCAGGACCGCCTGCAGGATGCCGGTTTCGGACAGGAGCCGCAGGGCTTTTTCGGGGAAACGGCAGGTCAGCATGCGGGTCACCTCCTCCCGGATCCGCTCTCCCGAAAGCGAGGCGCAGCGGGGAGCGAGGGCGCGGATGGCCGCGAAGGTCCTTTCTTCGAGGGCGAAATCGAGCGTGCAGGCGAACCTGACCGCCCGGAGCATGCGCAGATAGTCCTCCTCGAAGCGTTCCTCCGGGACCCCCACGGTACGGACAAGACCGCGGGCGAGGTCGTTCAGTCCTCCGGCGGGATCGGCGATCTTCCCGGTCAGAGGATCCCAGCGCATGGCGTTGACGGTGAAGTCCCGCCGCAGGGCGTCCTCGTCGAGGTCGCGGGTGAATTTGACCGTTTCCGGATGGCGGCCGTCCATGCTGCCGCGCTCCCTGCGGGCCGAGGCGATCTCGAATTCGAACCCGTTCCGGCGCAGATGCGCGACGCCGAAGCAGGCTCCGGCGATCTTCACCTCGGGAAAGACCTCCGTCAGTTCGTCGAAAGTTGCGGTGGTGACCAGATCCACATCGGCCGGCGTGCGGCCCGAGACCATATCGCGCACCGCGCCGCCCACGACGCAGGTCTCGAAATCGCGCCGTTTCAGAGTTCGGGCGATGCTCCGGACCGCTTCGACGAGCTCCGGTCTCAGACTGTCGGCGGGCGCGGACATTCAGAACCCGCTCAGAATGAGGTTGACGTCTGAAAATGAATCAGCGGTGTAGTCCGGCGTCTCCGAACCGGTCTCGCCGAATCCGTAGGTGACGAAAATGCGCCGGAATCCGGCCCGGCGTCCGGCCTCGAGGTCGGTGTAATGGTCGCCGATCATCCAGCAGTCGTCGCCGGAGAAACCGTATTTGTTTTTGAGGGAGATCAGCCCGTCGGGCTCCGGTTTGAGGGGGAAATCCGAATCGCCGCCGATGAGTTCCGAAAAGAACTCCCTGATGCCGAGCTGGTTCAGGATCTTTTCGCTTTCGCCCGCGGGTTTGTTGGTGACCAGCGCCACCAGCGTTCCCGCGGCGCGCAGCTGTTTCAGTCCGGCGGGCACGCCGTTGTAGAGGGTGGTCGTGTCGGTGATGTGGTCGCGGTAATAGGCCCGCATGCGGCGCACGGCCTCGTCGACGTCGATCTCCGCGTCGGCGATGGCGCGGCGCACCAGAGAGGCGGCCCCGCCGCCGATGAAATGGACGATCCTCTCGGCGTCCAGCGGTTCGAGGCCCATGCTGGCGCGGGTGTAATTGACCGCGCCGGCCAGATCGAGCCGGGAGTCGATCAGCGTTCCGTCAAGATCGAATGCTGCAAGTTTCGGCATGTCTTCCTCCGTGAAGTGTTAGATGAAAGGAACACGGACGATCCGCGGCAGTCGGGCAAAGGAGTCCGCGTTCAGGGGAGTGAATTCTTTTCGTCTGAAGCTGTGCCAGGCGATCCCGCCCACCATGGCGGCGTTGTCGGTGCAGAACCTGGGCTGGGCGATGCGGAGCGTCACGCCCCGGGGACACTTTTCGGCCATCAGACGCCGCAGTTCGGCATTGCAGGCGACGCCTCCCGCCACGACGATGGTCTTCGCCCCGCCGTCGCGGCAGGCGCGCAGTGTCTTGCGCACCAGACAGTCCACCACGGCCCGCTGAAAACTCGCCGCGGTGTCCGCGACGAACTGCGGCTCTTCCCTGAGGGGATTGCCGTTCAGGTGGTACAGCAGAGCGGTCTTGATGCCGCTGAAACTGAAGTTGTAGAGGTTTTCCGGACTCAGGGCCTTGCCCGCCGCTCCGGTGAGCGGGCGGGGAAAATCGTACTTTTCCGGATCCCCCGCAGCGGCGGCCTTCTGGATGGAGGGACCTCCCGGGTAGGGCAGTCCCAGCAGTTTGGCGCCCTTGTCGAGGGCCTCGCCGGCGGCGTCGTCGATGGTGCATCCCATCTGCCGGGCGGTGCCGTCCGCGCCGACGAGCACCAGAGAAGTGTGTCCGCCCGAAACCACCAGCGCCAGAAGCGGGTAGGTTTCGGGATCGCGGAGTTTTCCGGCTCCGCCGTCGAGAAACGCCCCGTAGATATGGGCCATGAAGTGATTGACGCCGATGAAGGGCAGTCCGTTGCCCGCAGCCAGACCCTTGGCGTAATTGAGCCCCACCAGCAGGGCGGGGATGAGTCCCGGACCCTGAGTGACGGCGACGGCGTCGATCCTGTCGAGGGTCGTTCCGGCCTCCTGAAGAGCGCATGTCACGACGGGCGTCAGGGCCTTGAGGTGCTCCCGTGCGGCCAGCTCGGGCACGACGCCGCCGTGGGGCGCGTGAGTCGCGATCTGCGAGGCGATGATGCTCGATCTCACCTCGAACCCGTCTTCGACCACCGCCGCCGCGGTTTCGTCACAGCTGCTTTCGATGCCCAGTATCAGACTCATTTTTCAGGCGATGCTTTCCCGTCAGAAATCGTGCGAGACCAGACCGTCGCGCAGTTTGGGCTCGAACCATGTGGATTTGGGCGGCATGATCTCTCCGGCGTCGGCGATGGCCATGAGCTGGTCCACGGTCACGGCGTGCATCGAGAAGGCGACGGCCCACTTGCCGGAATCCACCCGTTTCTCCAGTTCGCCCGTGCCCCGGATGCCGCCGATGAAGTCGATGTCGGCGCTGGTGCGGGGATCGGCGATGCCCAGCAGCGGGGCGAGGACTTTCTCCTGCAGCCAGCTCACGTCCAGACTGCCGATGACGCCCAGTCCGGCGACGTCGAACTTCGGCCGGGCCAGATACCAGCCTCTGTCGAGGTAGAACTTGAACTCCCCGGGGGCGGCCACCGCGCCGTCCTGAGCGGGCGTCACGGTGAAATCGCGGGCGAGCTTCTGAAGAAACTCCTCTTTGCTCAGGCCGTTGAGGCTTCTGACCACCCGGTTGTAGGGCATGATCGCCAGCTGGTCGGCGGGGAAGGCGACGGCGAGGAAGAAATTGTAGTCCTCTCTGCCCGTGTGGCCGGGGTTTTTCGGCGCGCATTCCGCCGCGGTGCGGGCGGCGGCGGCGCTGCGGTGATGGCCGTCGGCGATGTAGAATACGGGCACTTCGCTTTCGAACAGCGCGGCGAGCTCCAGACTTCTTGCGGCATCGACCCGCCACAGCGTATGCCGGATCCCGTCGGACGCGACGAAGTTGACCAGCGGCTTCTTCGCCGTCTCCTCGGCGACGAGGCGGTCGATGGCGGCGGAATCCCGGTAGGTGAAGAAGGCCGGACCCGTGTGCGAACGCAGGGTCATGACATGGCGCGTCCGGTCGTCCTCCTTGTCGGCCCGGGTGCGCTCGTGCTTCCTGATGACGCCCGCCCGGTATTCGGAAGCGGAGGCCGCGCCGATGACGCCGGTCTGGACGCGCCTGTTCATTTCCAGCTGGTAGATGTAGAGGTGCTTCTCCCTGTCGGTCACCAGCGGCACTTCGCGGCGCAGCCGGTCGAAAGCGGTCCGGGCCTGGGCGTACACCCGGTCGTCGTGAAGATCGATGCCTTTTTCGAGATCGATCTCGGGCCGGGACACGTGAAGGAACGAGAAGGGATTGCCCGCCGCCAGAGCGGCGGCCTCGGCGGTGTCCACCACGTCGTAGGGGACCGCCGCGACTTTGTCGGCCCGTTCGGGCACGGGGAGAAGACCGTTGAAAGGAAGAAACGTCGCCATTATTTTCCAACTCCTGTTTTGTGAAGAATAGATCCCGATGTCTGAAAAGGAAACGGTGTTTGTCGAAAACATCCGTCCCGCATATAAAATAATTGCATTCGGGGCGTTTTTCAACTGCCGTTGCGCTTGAATAATCGCGCGGAGGAACTATATTTTTAGAAATGCACCTCCGGAGAAGGCTTTTTTCTTCCGGAACGTGGGGATATGACGGGTAAAAAACTTTCGGAGACGTTTGAAATCATGGATCTTATCTTCCTTGCCGCCGGCCGGCCGCCGCTGACCGGGGGACTGTCGGACAACGCGCTTATGGTTCTCTGGATCGGCATCGCCGCCTACTTCGCCGTCATGCTGGGCATCGGCATCTGGTCGGGCAAGCAGATCAAGAACATGAAGGACTTTCTCGTCGCGGGCCGCCGTCTGCCCCTGTGGATGGCCACCGGAACGCTGATCGCCACGTGGTTCGGCGCGGGGTCCAGCATGGGCGTGTGCGCCACGGTCTACAGCGAGGGTGTCGGCAGCGTGCTGGCCGATCCCTTCGGCGCTTCGATCAGTCTGGTGCTCGCCGGCGTGTTCATCGTGGGCATGCTCCGCAAATTCAAATGCCTCACGGTCACGGACATCATCGCCAACCGCTTCGGTCCCGCGGCGGGCGTGTACGCTTCGATCTGGATGATCCCCGTTTACATCGGCTGGCTCGCCGCCCAGTTTCTCGGCATGGGGACCATCCTTCACGTCATCACCGGCATGGAGGTGTGGAAGGGCACGCTCATCGGCAGCGCCATCATCCTCTTCTACACCTTCGCCGGCGGCATGTGGGCCGTGACCGTCACCGACATCGTTCAGGTGGGCCTCATCGTCGCGGGACTGCTCATCATCATGCCCAACGCCGTCAGCCAGGCGGGGGGATTCGAGGCCATCGCCGCGAATCTCAAGCCCGGCGACCTCTCCATGGGACCGGGAGAGATCAAGTGCGCCAATGACGTCACCTACTACATCGGCAGCTGGATCGTCATGGGGCTGGGATGCATGGTCGGTCAGGACCTCGTGCAGCGCTCCCTGTCGAGCAAGAGCGCCAAAGTCGCCATTTCCAGTTCGATCATCTCGGGGTTCATGTACGCGGCGCTGGGGTTCGTGCCCATCATCATCGGCTTCGCCGCCCGCACGGTCCTGGCCAGAAACGGCGTCACCGCCGAAGTCATGGGCGACAATCTGGGCAATCAGGTCATGCCCCGCATGGCCATGATCATTCTGGGCAACATCCATCCGGTGCTCATGACGCTCTTTCTCGCCGCCCTCGTCAGCGCCATCATGAGTTCCGCCGACAGTTCGCTTCTCGCCGGATCTTCGCTTCTCGTGCGGAACGTCATCGGCGCGCTCCGCCCCAGGCAGAGCAGCCGCATGCTGCTGGTCGAGACCCGGTCCGCCACCGTGCTGCTGGCCCTCGTCGCCCTTTACTTCGCCTTCAACGCCAACAGCATTTACGCGCTCATGGTCAACTGCTGGGCCTCGCAGCTGGTGGTGGTGTTCCTGCCGGTGGTCATCGCCATCTACGTGAAAAAGGCCAGCCGTTCCAGCGTCTGGGCCTGTATGATCGTTTCGACGGTGGTGTGGATCGTCTACACCTTCATCGCCTCCTGCGGTTCCGGCGGCACTTTCGGCGAGATCCTCAACAGTTCCCGTTTCGAGCGTTCGCTGACCTGCGGCGCGGTCTACGGATTCGTTTCGGGCATCGTGACGTTCCTTTTCGCCTACCTCGGCGAGCGGCTGACCGCCAAGGTGGAACGCGGCTGAAACGGGGAAGAAAGTCATGTTTTTCGACTGGCGGAGCCGTGACGCGGCCGGGACCGTTCCGGAGCTGGCGCGCATCCTGCGGCGGCCCGGAGCCGTCGCGGTGGTGCCCACCGAAACGGTCTACGGTCTCGTGGGACGCGCGTCCGATCCCCTCTGCCGCGAAAGGATCTATGCTCTCAAACACCGGGACGGCGCCAAGCCCCTGGGGCGGTTCTTCTCCTCGCCGGAGGAGCTGGAGAAGTACGGGATCGTGCTGAACGCCCCCGCCCGGAAACTGGTGCGCGATTTCATGCCGGGACCGCTGACGGTCATCGCCGCCTGTTCCGGCGGCGGCACGGCGGGGTTCCGCATACCGGAGCATCCGCTGCTGCTGGCGCTGCTGCGGGAACTGGGGGAGCCGCTTTTTCAGACCAGCGCCAACCGTTCGGGTTCTCCCAATGCGCTGACCTGCGCCGAAGCCTGTGCCGTTCTGGCGGGCACGCCCGACGCCGTCGCCGACGGGGGACCCGTTTCGCCGCATGCGCTGGCCTCGACCGTGGTCGACTGTTCGGGAGCCGTTCCCCGCATCCTGCGCCGGGGCGCTCTCGATCTCGAAGATTTTCTGAACGACGCAAAACAAGGTGGATATCATGAGTGAACACGACCGCGTATGGAACGAACTTCTCGCCGACGCCGGATCTTTTCGGATCGACATGGAGCAGTTCCGCCGTCTCGAACCGGCCTTCAGAAGCTGGGACGCCGGCTTTTTCAACGCCTGCGCCGAGAAGGCGCTGGACAGCGACTTTCCCCTCGACGACGTGCGGAACAAACTGAAGCCGGGGGAATTCGAGAAGTTTCTCTTTCTGTGCATCACGGCCAACTTTCACCGGGCCGGGGAGATCTACCGCAGGAAGGGCTGGCCGCGCGAAATGGTGGACGAGATCCGCGGCGATTTCCGGCTGTGGGCCGAAACGGGGGTGCGCGATTTCGGTTTCTGCGGCCTTTCGCCCCGGCTCTTCTCGTGGTCGGTCCAGTGCCTCACCGGCGAAGTCAAGCAGTTCGGCCGTCTGCAGTGCAACGACATCCACTTTTTCGAGCTGGAGCTTTCGCTGTACCGGCAGGCCGACGGTTCGGTGAAGGCGCTGCCGTGTTTTCAGCGGGGCAATCCGCCGCATCCCGATCTCACGTTCCGCGACCGGGCCGTCAATCTGCACATCCCCGCCTCGGGACCGCTGAAACGGGAGGAGTGTCTCGACTCCATCCGCCGGATGTGCCGTTTTTCGCAGGAATTCCATCCCGACTACGATTTCAGGGCGGTGGTCTGCTATTCGTGGCTGCTGGATCCCCTGTTCCAGACTTTTCTTGCGCCCGGGTCCAACATCGTGCAGTTCCAAAAGCTGGGACACCTTCTCACCTGTCCCGGCCGGGATCAGACTCAGGAAGTGATCTGGCGGCTGTGGGGCCTGCCGGGCAGGGAGCGTCCCTTCGATGAACTGCCCGCGAGGACCGCCCTCGAACGCGGCGTCGTGGAACACCTCAAAAAGGGCGGCCGCTTCGAAGAGGGACTGCTCGTCATCTTCCGCGACGAATTGAATTTCTGATCTCTCCGGAAAGGACTTGCAATTTTCCAAACAGGCAGTATATTATAAGACGGACCTGTTTCGGCGTGTTCTGCGGGAATATCTCATCCTCTATATTCCGCATGTTCGGGCCGTGGCGGGGGCTGGGAAGAAGTTTTTATGTTTTTTCGGTGATACAGTCATCAATTTGAAGGAAAACAGACAATGGCTCACATCAAATCCGCCATCAAGCGCAACCGCACCAGTCAGGCGGCCAATCTCCGCAACCGCGCCCGCATCAGCGAGCTCAAGACCATCGAAAAGCGTCTCCGCGCCGCCGTCGCCGAGGGCGATGCCGCCGCCGCCGGAGAGCTGGCTAAGAAGTTCACCAGCAAACTGGATAAGGTCGCCAAGGCCGGCACGATCCATGCCAACCGCGCCGCCAACAAGAAATCTCAGGCAGACAAGCTGGTCAACTCCCTCGCCGCGAAGTGATTTCGGGCTTGTGAACGAGTTTTCCGACAGATCCGGTTTCCGTGTGGATCCGGATCTGTTTTGTTTTTGAGGAACTCCGTTCCCGATGCGGGGCGGCGGATCCGGTTCCTGAAGATCCGGTTTCCGCGGGATCTGTTTCGTTTTTAAGGAGGGCGTGTCATGGCCGTGAAAAGTGCAAAAGAGCGGCGTCTGGCGGAACATCTGCGTCTGATCCACGACCGGCTGTACGGGGTCTACGGCGACTGCACGTGTCCGCTGGAGCATGCCGACGCCTTCCAGCTGCTGGTCGCCGTCACGCTTTCGGCCCAGTGCCGGGACGAGCGGGTGAATCAGGTCACGCGGATCCTCTTTTCCGCCGCCCCCGACGCCCGGAGCATGGCGGAAATGCCCGTGGAACGCATAGAAGAGATCGTCCAGCCCTGCGGTCTGCACAAGGCCAAAAGCCGCAATATCAAGGCCGCGGCGGAGATGATCCGGAGCAGGTTCGGGGGAGCCGTTCCCCGCACCATGGAGGAACTGACCTCTCTGCCCGGCATCGGCCGCAAGAGCGCCAATGTCATTCTGGGCAATGTTTTCGGCGTACCGGGATTTCCCGTCGATACCCACGTGCGGCGGCTGATGAACCGCCTCGGCGCGGTCGCAACTCAGGATCCCGAAAAGATCGAAGCCGTCGTGAACGCCCTCGTGCCGCCGGAGCTGTGGACCAATTTTTCGCATCTGCTCATCACCCACGGGCGGAGAGTCTGTCATGCGGGCCGCCCGGAGTGCGCAAAGTGCGTGCTGAACGACCTCTGTCCCGAAAAGGGGATCAGGTGAACTTATGGGCTATCTGAAGCAGAAATTCCGTTCCGTGAAGAAACTGCCGGATTGGATCTTTTGGGTGCTGGCGGCGGTTTACCGGGTCATTTTCAGGTGCTTCTACCGGTTCGAGGTCGTCGATCCCATGGGCTACCGGTCCACGGGGCGGGGCATGATCGGACTGGCGTGGCACAACCGGCTGCTGTTCTTTCCCGTCCTTTTTCCGGCGGAGACCCGGCGTCACACCACGGCGGTCATCAGCGCCTCCCGCGACGGCCAGTACATCGCCGACTTCGCCGCCCAGTTCGGACTGGAATCCCTGCGCGGCAGTTCCACCCGCGGCGGCGCGGCGGCCCAGCTGGGGGCGGTCCAGGCCATCCGCGCGGGCAAGAACGTGATCTTCACCCCCGACGGTCCCCGGGGGCCCCGCTACGTCATCAAACGCGGTCCCGTTCAACTGGCCGGCATCACGGGGGCGAAGATCGTGCCTCTGGCCATCAACGCCAGTTCCTGCTGGTCTCTGCACAGCTGGGACGGTTTTCAGATCCCCAAACCCTTCTCGAAACTGACGCTTGTCATCGGCGAGGGCATCGACGTTCCCCCCGGTCTGGACGACGCGGGCATCGAACTCTGGCGCCGCAAAGTCGAAGCCGCCCTGCTGGCCATCACGCAGGATCCGCCCCTTTCACGCTGAGGAAGCGGATCGGCGGTCATTCATCTCCCGGCGGACTCCGAGGCGGAGTGTTTTTGGGCGGAGAAGTGCGGACCGTACGTGCGAATCAAGCCGCGTCGTCCAGTTTGTCTGTCGTCAAAACCGTCACCGACTCTTGTGGGGAACAGAGCCTATTTTTTTCGTTCAAAAAAGTTCGAATATCCGCGCCCGGATGGCGCATCCGTCCGGTTCCCAGCTCCAGTAGAGGAGCAGATACTCGTTCCCCCCGAGCCGGGTCATGGAGGGCTGACCGAATTTCAGCGCCCTGAACTGTTTCTCGATGCGTTCGCCCTGAGCGCCCGCCATGCCGGAAGCGCTCCACAGCGCGACTGACTTGCCGACAGAAAGAGTGTTCTGCGCCGTCAAGTCGAACTCGGCGCAGTATATGCCGATGTTCTCTCCCTCGCGGACGGTGTAGAGGATGAATTTCTTTTCTCCCGCGGCGCCTCGCCGGATTATATCATTTATCGTTTTGACGAGTTGCCCCGCGCCGTGGATTTTCTGGACCGCTGATCCGACAAATCTTTCCGCGGTCCGATGGGGCGGCCGCCGTGGAACGCTTTTTCCGTCCCGTCCGCAGGGAACGACGGCGTCTCCGGATTCAGCGGGCCGCGTTCATCACCCTGCGGATTTCTTCGGCGGCGACTTGACGCACGTCTCCCCCGGGAGCAAGTGCGGCGGCCGTCCCTGCCGCGTAGCCCGTAAGATAACAGCCCGGCATGACGCGAATGGATGCCTCCATCGGCTGATCCGTACTGACGCATCGCCCTGCGGTCAATACGTTTTTCAGGCGTGACGGAATCAAAACGCGATAGGGAACGCCGTAACACTCCCCTGCTTTGTAACGCAGATTCGTATAAAATTCACGCTGAAAACGCTCGAACTCAGCTTTCGTGTCATCGAGGGGATGGATATCCACCGAATAGGCGAAAACGCCGATCTCGTCATCAAAACGCGCTTTTTTCCTGAAGTCGTCGAGCGTCAGGATGTAGTCTCCCGTGATCCGGCGGCATTCGCGGATTCCCATCATGGCCGCCGTCGCCACCAGTTCCGCCCGTTGAAATCCCGGAACGTAATTGCGGTAAAAATACTTGAATTCCCCGATGCGTTTGCGGATATCCAGCCAGCCGGATGTTCGGGAATCGGTCTTGTCCGCCCGCAGATTGTAAATGTGTCCGAAATTCCCCCCCGCAATACCGCGTCCCACGGGAAACATGCCCGAGTGGTGCCAGTCTTTCAGGCTGAAAACTCCGTCGTCCATCGCTTTCGTCAGCAGGTCAAACAGGGGTGTTCCCTTCCGGTCATAAGCCTGCCAGTCAATCCCCGACCAGCTTGAGCAGAGCGTGGAGGGCATGACGACTCCGCAGGCATTGCCTATGGCGAAGTCCGCCCCCGCCCAGGCGGCGAGATCTCCGTTGCCCGTGGCGTCGATGAAGACGGAGGCTTTCACTGCGAACAGGCTTTCGTCTCCGCATTCGGTGAACAGCGCCGCCTCCACCCGGCCCGATTCGGCGACCACGGCTGCAAGACGGACTTCGAGCGAACAGATACAGCCGGATTCAACCACAATCTCATCGTAAACACGTTTGAGCTTTTCCGCATCTATGTAACTGAATTCACGGCTCTCCGCTCCCGGCGGAATGTCCATGGCTTTGAGGATCTCATTGCAGAAGGGCCCCCCCAGAACGGACACACCGTTGCCGACTCCGCAAAATGCGGGAACCAGTCCTGCGGTTCCCAAACCGCCGAAACATCCGGTCGCCTCGCCGAGAAAAACGCTGGCTCCGGCCCGGCTTGCCGCCGCCGCCGCCGCAACGCCCGCCGCTCCCCCGCCGACGACGCAGACATCCACCTCGTGGCGAACGGGAACTTCACGCCTGAATTCTATTGCCTGCCCTGACATGTTTTTCTCCTTTTTCAGGAGGCGCTGACTTCGAGCACGCGCGCACGGATGGCGTAACCATCCGCCTCACAGCTCCAATAGAGAAGCAGATACTCGTTTCCCCCCAAACAGGTCATGGAGGGCTGTCCGAATTTCAGCGCGCGAAATTGTTTTTCTATACGCTCGCCCTGGGCTCCGGCCATCCCCGAGGCGCTCCAGAGCGCAACAGATTTCCCGACGGAGAGGGCGTTGTCGGACTCCAGACTGAATTCCGCGCAGTATATACCGGTGTTTTCCCCCTCGCGGACCGTGTAAAGGATGTGCTTTTTCCCCTCCGCGATGAAAAGATTCGCGGCCTGACCGCGGATTCCCGTGGAAAGCGGAGGACTCCATGTGCGGCCCAGATCGTCGGAATATACCAGCTGATTGCACAAATGCGCCTGCTTTTCAAAATCATAGGCCCAGATTACCAGCCAAATACGTCCGGATTTCTCACGCAGGGATCGGACTTCCCACGGGGCGACGGAGGGCGAATCAAAAAAAGTTCCGTACTGTTCCCAGGTTTTTCCCCGGTCACGGCTGCCCAGAACTACGCCCTGCTGCCGGTGCCCTTTCAGAACAAACGGGGGACCGAAGACGAGAAGAACCTTTTCTTCCGCACACCACAACGCGGGACCGGAAAGTTCGAGAGCCGTTTCAAATCTGTGGCCGATGAAACTCGGAACCTTCCAGGTTTTACCGCCGTCGCCGCTGAAACTGAAGGTATTGTGGGACTCCGGGAAACCTCCGTGCTTTAGCGCATACTCCTCAAGACCCTCCTCCGAGTTTTCGCGGATAAAACCGTAACCGACCGAAACGAGTTCGTCGTTGTCTATTGCCGTAGGCTTGCAGCTGTCGGTAAAACGGTGCGCCAAACCGAGGGCCGAACTGTCATACATCACGCCGCCGTCCTGCCAGCTGCGGCCGCTGTCGGTTGAAAAAGCGATTCTCATATCGTGTTCTGCGGAAAAACTGTCTTTGCCGTCGTCGTAAAGAACCACCAGTCTGCCGTTGCTCAGACGCGCCGCTCCGGGAAAGCGTGAACACGAACCGGGCCTTCCCCTGAACGAGCAGTATGACAATTCCTGAAATTTCATGATGGACCGCCTTTCTTTATGGAGTATATGTTCAACATAATATATCACGGATCCGCTGAAAATCAAATGATCATTTTCGCGGCGGTTTCCGTACACTTTTACCATTGCGGAGTTGAAAAAAACGGAAAAATGTGCTATTATAAGCGATGATTACACATTCAGGGGAATTTGCGATGACGAAGAAAGATTTGCCTCCCGGCGGGACTCTCGCTGAGGTCGTTGAAAAACAGCTTCTCGACTACATCCGTCAGGGCGGACTTCAGGCCGGCGATCTTCTGCCGAAAGAGGAAGAGCTGGCGGCGGCTCTCGAGGTCAGCCGTCACATCGTGCGCGAGGGCATCAGCCGCCTGAAGGTGCTGGGGATCGTCGAAGCGCGCAAGCACCGGGGAACGGTCATCGTCCACCCCGAGGCGTTCGACGGCCTGAAAAAAGTCGCCGACATGAATCTGCTCACCCCGGAGGAGTGCCGGGAATTCATGGAAATGCGCGTGGCTCTCGAATTGGGCATGGCCCATTTTATCTATCTGCGCAAGACTCCCGAGGCCATCGCCGGACTGAGGAAACTTGCCGGAGAACAGGGGGAATACATCCATGAATTCGGAGCCGAACTGGCGTTTCACTCGGCTTTGCTGGCCATATCGGGCAACTCCATGGCCGGCAAGTTCCGCGAGCTCATTTACAATGCCTTTTATCCCATCTACGCCGGACGCAAACTTCAGGATTCCCCCGCCTGCACCGTGACCCACTGCGAGATCTGCGATGCCCTCGAAAAGGGAACATTCGAGGAATTTCAGCAGAAAATGTGCATGCACTTCGTTCTGTACCTGACGCCGCTTCCCCCGGCAAACGAAAGGACCGCAGGTCAGGGCGGTCCTTCCCGGGAGAAAGCACTTCTCACCACATGATCATTTCGGGTTCGTACTTCGTGGGGATCACGGGGATCTCGCGTTCCTTCTCCCACGGCACGAACTGCATGGCGTAAAGATCGGCGTCGCGGCCGGTCAGGCGCAGACGGATGGTCTTTCCCTCGAGGGCGCGCAGATTGCTGAGGGTGTTTTTCCACTCCGGCCGCAGATCGAGGGCATCGGCCTTGATTTCGTAGAAATCCTCTTCCCTGAAGCCGGGCAGGGGAATGCCGTCCTGATCGGTGATTTCGATGGAGAGGGCTCCCCATGCACTTGTGGAAACGTTGAGCGAAAGCGCTCCGCCCTTGAAGGTGAAGGGCTTGGTCAGGACCTGCGCGCCTTTTCCGGGAAAGTGCAGCGATACGAAACCGTCCATGCGCAGGGTACAGCGGCGCAGATACTCCGTGCCCTCGTTTTCGGGATCGCGCTCCACGGCGTAGAACGAAAGTTCATCCGGAGAGGTCTCCCCTTGGGTCGAAGCCGTCGGGACCATGCCCGCCGCGACGAAATTGTCTCCGTACATCCATGTCGCCCGGGAGGGGCCCGGACGCAGAAACGCCTCGGGATAGCGGGTGAAATGCCAGCCGTCGCGGCTGCACATGAATACCGTATCGGTCGAGACGGTCCCCAGACGGGTGTACTTGTCGGTTGCGATGCGGGCCAGCCGTGTCTCCAGCGCGGGCAGGTAATTCATTCTTCTGTCCCAGACCTGTCCCCGGTCCTCGTAGCGCATGGGGAAGCCCATCAGCAGATGAGGCGCCCGGAAATAGGGCTCGATCTGATTGGTGTAGAAGGCCATGGAATCCGTATCGTTGTAGACCAGGTCCGTGGAGTTGCGGAAATCGATGAAGTCCGGCGTGATATGAACACGGATGGCCCGCTCTCCGAAGTGGCGGACCCGGTGATAAATGCGGTAAAACCCCAAATTATGGTCGAAGAAGGCCATGTTCTGGGAATCGCGGCGGCTTTCGATGTTGAATGCCGGAATATCTTTCCTGAGCGTGTATTTCAAGCCGTCGGGAGAGACTAACAGACGCAGGGATTCCCGGGCGACAATGACCGCTTTGAAGCGCTCTTCGGGCAGGCAGGCGGGGTTTGTATCCAGAAAGGGAACCATGTGGGCGGGGGATCCCTGGATATAGATATCGGGTTCCGCGGCCACATCCGTCTGATCCATGACCACTTGGGCCTCGCCCCAGTGGATGCCGTCCGTTGAGGTGGTGACCATCATGCGGAAGTTGGAATTGCGTTCCGGATTTTTGACTGTCGGCGCCATGTTGCCGGAGTGATAATACAACAGGAACCGTTTGTTGACATCATCGTACAGCACCCGTTCATAAATGGCGCTGTTGGTATCCAGCACCAGGGATATCTCCTGCCGCTGGGGAGAATGCAGACGCAGATCGGCGTCTCCCATGGTGTCGATCAGAAAATTATCGACGAACAACTCGCGGCGGTCTGCAAGATCGAGAATCTTCATTTCGGGCTTTCCTCCGTTAAAAATTCTTTTTTATCATTTCCGCCGGGCAGGTCTTGAGCAGTTCTTCATATTTTTTCTGCGCCTTTTCCCGGTCTTCGAAGATCCACGAGCGGCAGGCGGGATTGTCCAGACCCATCATGTCCTTGACCTGAAACAGACCGGCCTTGCGGTAAAGCGGAAAGGTCCATCCCGGACAGTGCAGACAGTATTTCGGACAGGCGCCCGCATCGTTGTCGATGGCCTTGGCCAGACTGGGACAGGCGGTCATGCCCAGATAGATGCAGTCCTTTTCGAGCCGCAGCTCCATGCCGCAGTTCTCCTCTTTGCGGATCTTGACGTAGTAATCGTAGACGCCCTTGAGTTTCTTTTCACTGAAATCCTTGAGACAGTGGAACTCCTGATGGGCGCTGATGTGGGCATAGTATTTTTCGAGTCCGTTCCTTTCGTCCAGAAACTTGAAAACTTCATTGTAGAAACGCACGAAATGGTCGCTGGGAATCATTTGTCCACCTTCTTTCTGAAAATCTGCATGCAGTGTCCTTCGCCGAGGATCTCCACGGAACTCGTCCAGCACGTTCCTTCGCACATGCCGGCATTGACTTCCGATGTCTGGAGGCAGCTGTAAGGCGATATCTCCATACCCAGGGACTTCAGATGTTTGTGAGCAGGACACTCGAAAACTTCGAATCGAATTTCGTTTCCATCCACTGTCAGCTGAAATTTGCCGTTCTCCCTGTAAAAGAACCAGTTGAGATGTTCGATCAATTCACTGGCGTCGCCCTTTTCCAGTTTTACACGGATGGATTTGTAGACATCGTGTCCGGTCTTGCGCAGAAGGGCCTTTAGTGCATCGACGCCGTAATTCTCCGCGATGTAGTTGAGCGTCGTATTGGTTGTTCCGTGAAAATCCCGGTGCAGTTCATTGTTTTCCTGATAGCGCAGCATTTTTTCGTTATCAATTCCTTCTGTTATGAAAAATTCGATATTCAGGAAGAATACGGGACTTGAGAAGCCCCTCATATTTCTTCCCGAGTGGTTCTTTTTCCGATGTATGTGTGACTGTCCGGAAGACCTCCTTCACTTTCTGTTCCACATCCATGGACTGACCAACGCCTCGTCCAGCGGAGGCAGAACGATCTCTTCCACCGCGGCCGTTTCCTCCGCGCTCAGAGGAGGAAGCTGGGACAATCTGATATTTTCCCGCAGCTGTTCCAACGTCTCCACGCCTGTTAAAATACATTTGGGCCCCTTTTTTCCGGCCAGATAACGCAACGCGAGTTCCGCCATGGGGATGCCCAGATTTTCCAGCCGGCGTCTCTTTTCCCGGATTTCGGGGAACGGGATTTTTTCCTGCGGCATGAGCAGCATTCCCTGCAGATAGGCGCCGCGGATGAAACAGAGCCTTTCCCCTTTTCCAAAACAGGAGTCGAACCGGTGATCCAGCAGGCTGCAGGGTATCTGAAGACAGTCGGCGCTGCTTCCCGCATCCTTGTATTTGAGCGTGTTGAGGGAAATCCCCGCCCGTTCCGTCAACCCCCGCGCGCACATGGTTTTGAGCACGTCGAGGTAAATGCAGTCCTTTTCCGTGTGAAGAAGAACTGCCGCGGCGCGAGGGATACCCAAACGATTGAGGGAGTTCTCAAGAGACGTTTTCATAAACTCCTCGGGGTCTCCCGCCTCGGGCAGGGTCGGGATTTTGGTGACGACGGCGAAGCGATCGGAGAGCCCCAGTTCTTTCAGAGCTCTGCCGATCACTTCTTCGCTGTCTCCGTATTCGGGGGCCGTGTCAAGCGCGGTGACCCCGCTGTCGTAGGCCTCTTTCAGGATGGCCTTGACGGTTTCATACGAGGGTTTTCCCGTTACGTTGGCAACGCCGTAATTCATGCCGAACTGAACGGTCCCCAGCATCAAATGCGAAAAAACCGGACTCATTTGGCGGAATATCCCCCATCAATGACAAGGTTTGTTCCCGTGACGAAGGAGGAGGCTTCCGATGCGAGGTAGACGATTCCGCCCTTGAGGTCGGAGGCGCTGCACAACCGTCCCAGCATGGTGGCTTCGGCGTGGTTGCGGGTAAACTCGGAGGGGTGATCCTGCCACTTGGCGTCAAATCCCGAGGGACTTATGGAGTTTACCCTGATGTTGTACCTGCCCAGAACGCTTGCAGCCCAGCGGGTGAAATTGATCATGCCGCCCTTCTCGTAATGATAGATGGGGGAGGGAAGCACGTCGCCGTCGGTCTGCATCCCCGTATTTTTGTAATTGGCGGGGTCCAGCCCCAGCATACCCATATAGCTTGCCATATTGATGATGGAGCCGGAACGGCGCTTCATCATATCCGCGGCAGCCAAACGGGTGATGAGGAACAGCCCTGACGCATTGACGTGCATACTCCGGTCAAAAAGTTCCGTGGGCGTGTCCCATCCGGAAAGGGTCGCGCGCAGGACGGCGTTGTTGACGAGAATATCCAGTTTCCCCTCCTGTCGGACGATCGTTTCGATGCACCGGGAGATGGAGTGCTCGTCGGCTAGATCGAGCTCAACATATTTCATCCCCGGATACCGGGCCGTGAATGCGGCAAGCTTTTCGACGTTCCGCGAAGCGGTGTAGACGACAGCGCCCGCTTCGTAAAGAGCTTCGGATATCTGGGCGCCGAAACCGCCCTGATGACCGGCGCCGCCGGTCACCAGAGCCACTTTGCCTTTGCAGGAAAAGGATTCAAGCACATTCATTTTCTCAGTCCAGCTCCTCTTTGAACTGAGCCAGGCATTTTTCTATCCTTTTCTTGGCTTCATCGGTGAGGAGACTCATTTCCTGCGCGATGGTGTAGGGAGTGGAGATCAATCCCAATTTAACCAGCGCGTACTTCTGTCCGTTCCAGCAGTTTTTGATGTCGATGCCGTAGACGCCGTGGAAGACCTTTATCATGTTGTTCTGCGCGGCGACGGCGCCGGGAATGTCGCCGTTGTCGACACAGCGGGCCAGCTTTTTCATCATCTTCGAGCAGAGGGCGCCCATGCCGCAGATCATGCCGTCGTAACCGGCGATCAGGGCTTCGTCGGCGGCCCATTCCTGTCCCTCGAAGAAGAGGGTTTTGAAGCCTCTTTCGGCGCGCAAAAGCAGAAGTTCGCGCCGCAGCCACATGTTGGACGACGAGTTTTTTATGCCCTTGAGATTGGGGTGGGCCATCATGGTTGCGAATTCGTCGAGCGTGAAGTTGACGTTGTTGTTGGGCGGACAGTGATAGAGATACACCGGCCGGTCGGCCGTATCCAGCACCTTGAGCACGGATCTCACCGGATTCAGCCGGCTGGTCGCGGCGGGGGGCATGTAGACGTAGGCGTCGAACTTGTACTTCTCATAGCTTTTCAAAAGTTCCAGCGAGAGGGGCAGACTGGTGGCGTTGATTCCCACCATCAGTTCCATTCTGCTGCCGACGAGAGAGGAGGCCAGTTCCACGGTTTCCTCTTTGAAGGCGCTGCTGAAACTGCCCCATTCCCCCATGGAGCCGAAAAGGAAAACGCCGTCCAGCCCGTGACGGATGTTGCGCTCAAGGATGTTTTTCAGTCCTTCTCTGTCAAGACGGCCGTCCTCGAAGAGGGGCGTGACCGTCGCCGAAATCACTTTTTTCACTTTTTACCTCAGTTGTTTTCTCCGAGTGGAGACATAAGTTTATTTTGTTTATTTTTTGCTGTTGTCCAATTTGATGAGTTTTTCCGACAGGCTGAGAATGACATCGGACTGGGCATCCATATCGGCCATGGCGCCGTCGCATCCCTTCAGAATGGCGGTTTCCAGTTCCTTCTCGAAACTGCCGACGTCGACGTTCTTGCGTTTGAGGGAGTCCAAATGTTTGCGGCAGATCGCGATCAGGCGGGTGTCCTGATACCCGAGCTGGGCGGCTTCGAAGCGGCGGCTCACCAGAATCGTGCCGTAATTGAAATCCACATAGGCCATGCCGTAGTCGGTACGGCGGGGCCGTCCCTTGGGATTGGTGACGTCGCTGGAATCGAATCCGTCACCGCCCGCGTGGTCGTCAAAACTCCAGAAGGCGGTGATGGAGTTGAAACCGTCGCGGCAGTTGCGCCAGTAATCCCGCCGATAGGCTTCGGGACTTTGCGACTTCATCAGTATATGGTAGGTCCATATTTCCTTGCCGTGCAGAGCGAGAGAACGCATGTATTTGAGAAAGGGCTTGTTGCCTTCGACCTGCGGACGATGGAGATCGAAAGCGTCGCTGTACTCGGCATAGCGTTTGTACGTATCGATTTTATTGCAGTAGAGGGGATTGTTCATCACTTTCGCCCGGGGAGCGATTTTTTTGATGAACTTGCTGTAGCGGTACGATTGGGCCATGCTGGTTTGGGGGTCGTCGATATTGCCGTTGGGTTCGTCGATGGGGTTGAAGTAGACATTCTCGTGAGGGATTCCGTATTTCTTTTCCAGGTAATCCAACCATGCGGGGATGCTGGCGGTCATGATGCGTTCCCAGAGTTTTGTTTCGGGCTTGCCGCCGTAACCGAAATTCCAGCCGAGGTCAAACATGAATTTGAGTCTTTTGGCGTCAAAGCCGCTGGCAAGGGCGAGGTCGACGATTTTGCCGAGCTGTTCGAGTTTGCCGGGAATGAGGGTGTCACCGGGACCTTTTTCCCAATAGATGTACAGTCCGTTGCCGGGAACAAGCTCCAAAAAGTTGTAGTCGTATTTGAGGAAGAATTTGCGGAAGGATTCGTGATGCCAGGCGCGTCTTGTGGCGCTGTTGTATATCAGGTGATCGAGCTGTACCTCATCCAAATCCGTCTCCGAGACGGTGACTTCCAGTTCGGCCGA
>JAFTDL010000271.1 GCA_017454215.1 Lentisphaeria bacterium
GCATTCCGGGTCGCGGCGGGATTGTCCAAAGTGATCCCCCAGATGTTCACCGGCGATCGTTTCCCTGATTTCCGGGAACAGAAATAAGTCCCTTTATGACGTGCCTGCCGGGGCTCTGCAGCAGTTGTCGGAGTCCCGTCAGTTTTCTGTCTTTTGTGAATTGAAAGCGGTGAAAAAATGAAAAAGATCACGTTTGCATTGGCAATGATCACGGTTATGGTGTTTGGTCTGTCCGGCTGTGCCGGCACGACCGTCGCAAGCATGGGGAAGGCGCCCGACTACTCCCGGAAGGAATGTTGGCTGCAATTCCCGAAAATCACGACGGATGTCGATACGTTCTACATCTATTCGACGGCATACTATGAGTCGAGCTTCAAGGAAGGTGCTCCCGATTACGCGACGATCGACAACCCCGAGATGGTCGAGGGCGCCAAGGGCGAATATGTGACCAATGCAAGCGTCTATGAGAGTTCCACCAATGTGTTCGTTCCGTACTACCGTCAGGCAGGCATGCGGTACGCGGGAGAAGTCAGGAAGAAGACGGGGAACATCGATTCGGCGATTTCCGGCATATCCTATGACGACATCAGCGCCGCGCTCGACTATTACTTCGAGCACTGCAACCAGGGACGTCCGTTCATCATCGCCGGCCACAGCCATGGGGCGTCCATGGCCAAGTATGTCTTGACACACTACTTCAAGAAGCATCCCGATTACTATAAGCGCATGGTAGCCGCATACGTCATCGGCTTCTCCGTCACGCAGGAAGATCTGACAAAATACCCGCATCTGAAGTTCGCAACAGGCGAGAACGACACAGGCGTCATCATCAGCTGGAACACCGAGGGGCCGAAAAACGTGAAGGAGAACGCGAAGAATGCCGTAGTGTTGCCGAACGCGATCAGCATCAACCCGCTGAACTGGAAACTTGACGAAACTTACGCTCCGGCGAGCAGGAATCTGGGTTCGTTCATGCCGAACATAAAAGCCCGCCGTTACGAAATCACTGACATCGGCGCGGATGCGCAGGTGGTTCTTGCACGCGGCGTGGTCGTGACGAACGCCAAATGGGATCACCCTGCGGACCCCGAATTCTTCGGACCGCAGAGCTTCCACGAAGATGACTACACGTTCTATTACAACAACCTCAAAGACAACGTGGCAAAGCGCATCGCCGCTTATCGAAGCCTTGCGAAATAAAAGCTGTTGAGCCATCTTCAGGATAGAACGGAACGGGAAACGCAGTCTCCGGTATGAGAGGCGAACTCCTACTGCTCCGTCGTTCCATAATCTGTAGCGGCGGTCGGGAGCGATCCCGGCCGACTGTTGCGGCTCAAGGGGAACTGTCGCGGCGAACGCCGCGGCTGAGGACAGCCCCCTCTAGTGTGGCAAATTCCGATTATTTACCGTGATGCTGATGGCAGTTGTGCTCGCCGCAGCCGTGGTCACCGCACCGGTGATTCGCATCGTATTCGTGGTGACGGACAATTCCTTCGGGGCAACGGCAGCGCCACCAGGCTGTGTACCCCAGCTGATCCGATTGCCGTTTTCAAATTCCCCATCACCTCGGCAGACTCACGCGCCCATCTGCACGGCATGCGCTGGTCGCGCTTCGCGGCGGGTTCTGCATGGTCAGGTTGCGGAAATTCTCTGTTTTTGTTCTCCCGCTTGAATGGTTTCGGAAGCATCAGGGAAAGACGACCTCGGATTTTGAGGGGAAAAGATTCTCTGCAGCCACCTTTCGGTCCGGGTCGGGAGAGCGATTTCGGTCCGGGTCGGGAGAGAAAAATGCGGTGAAAACAGAGATTTTCTCTAAAATCGACGATGTGCTTCTGTAATTCGTTTATCTCTAAAGTTTTAATATCCGGGTCGGGTGCCCGGGGCGGGCGCCCCGGACAAACAGAGAATTTTAAGGAAATCTATGCGAAACACACGGTTTTTGCCGGAAAAATCCGTCTCTCCGGCGCTCTCCCCGGAAAACTGAAAAAAGTCGTAAGTCACTCACCTACAGAGTGCAATTTACAAAAAGAAATCCGGGGACCCGTCCTGATTGACCGGTCCCCGGAGAATTTTTCGATGGTGGATCCAGACGGACTTGAACCGCCGACCCGGAGATTATGAGTCACCTGCTCTAACCGACTGAGCTATGGATCCGCTGCACGGACTATACTATACCGCCGACAGGGCTTCCGGTCAAGCCGGAAATCCGCTTTTTTTCGAAAAATCCCCGCCCCGCCGGTTGAATTTCCCGCCCGCGTGTGTATATTAACCTCCATGCTTTTTCAATCTCTAAAACGGCGGGAAACTCATGACTGATCCTTTACGCGAACTCCTCAAAAAAGGCCTCGTCATCTTCGACGGAGCCATGGGGACAGAAATCTACCGGCGCAACTTCTTCGTCAACGCCTCCTATGAACAACTCTGTCTCACCAGAAAGGACGTCATCCTCGACATCCACCGGCAGTATATCGCCGCGGGCGCGGAAGTGCTGACCACCAACACCTTCAACGCCAATGCCCGGCGGCTGGCAAAGTTCGGCATCGCCGACCAGACCTGCGCCATCAACCGCGCCGGAGTCGCCCTCGCCCGCCAAGCCGCCGGAGGCAAGGCCCTCGTCGCCGGTTCCGCCGGACCCGTCGGCGAACCCGAATCCCCCGCCGACACCCGGTCCCGCGCCGACATCCTCGCCGAACAGCTCTCGGGCCTCACCGGAAGCGACTTCATCATCTTCGAATCTCTCCGCACCAGGCAGGATCTGGACGCCGCCGTCGAAGCGGTCCAAAGCGTCAACCCCATGCCCTACGTGCTGAGCTTCGCCGCCGATCTCCACGCCTCGACCAACCGCGGAGAAGACGGTCTCGACGATTTCCTGAACGTCATCGAACGCGTTTCACAGAGCGGTTATCCGCCCACCGCCATCGGTCTCAACTGCGGCAGCGGTCCCGAAGCCACCCTCACCGCCCTGGAATATCTCGCACCCAAAATCAAACTCCCCGTCATCGTTCAGCCCAATGCCGGAGCCCCGCGCAACATCGACGGCAGAATGCTCTACATGACCAGCAACGAATATTTCAGCACCTACGCCCGCCGTTACGTCCAGCTCGGCGCTTCCGCCATCGGCGGCTGCTGCGGCATCACCCCCGCCCATATCGAGGAACTCGTGCGCACCGTCAAACCCCTCGTCCGCGCCGAACAGAACTCCGCCCACACCAACGTCGGCTACGGCATCATCACCAGAAAACAGGAACAGGCGCAGCCCGTCGATCCCGTTCCTCTCCGTGAACGTTCGAAACTCGGCGCAAAACTCGCCTCCGGCCAGTTCATCACCACCGTCGAGATCACCCCGCCCCGCGGCTTCGACCTCGCAAAAACCATCGCCGGAGCACGACTCTGCGCCGAAGCGAAAGTCGACGCCGTCAACCTCCCCGACGGCCCCCGCGCCAGCGCCCGCATCTCCCCCCTCGTCACAGCCATCGCCATCGAACGCGAAACCGGCATCGAGACCATTCCCCACTGCTGCTGCCGCGACAAAAGCCTCATCGGTCTTCAGGCCGAACTCCTCGGCTACGCCGGAGCGGGCATACACAACCTGCTTTTCATCACCGGTGACCCCCCGAAGCTGGGCGACTACCCCTCAAGCACCGGCGTCTTCGACATCGACTCCATCGGTCTCGCCGCCATGCAGAACAATATGAATAAGGGCCTCGACCTCGGCAACCAGTCCCTCAACGCCCCCACAAGCGTCGTCATCGGCGTCGGAGCCGATCCCAACGCCCTCGCCTTCGACCGCGAATGCGACCGCATCCGCCGCAAAGCCGATGCGGGAGCCGATTTCATCATCACCCAGCCCGTGTTCGATCCCGAGGTCCTCTTCCGCTTCATGGACGCCGTCGCCGATACGAAACTGCCCGTCATCGCCGGAGTCTGGCCCCTCACCAGCTTCCGCAACGCCCAGTTCATGCACGACGAAGTCCCCGGCGTCGTCGTCCCCGACTCCATCATGCAACGCATGGCCTCCTCTCCCGACCGGGACTCCCAGAGACGGGAGGGCATCGCCATCGCCCGCGATACAGTCGCCATCATCAGAGACCGCGTCTCCGGCGTCCAGATCTCCGCCCCCTTCGGCAACGTCTCCTTCGCCCTCGAAGTCCTTAAATAAAACGCTCTGTTCCCCATAAAGGCCGGTGGTTCCGAAAGGAAGGGCGGGCAGATAACAGCGGGCGGATAACAGCGCGCTGCCCTTCCGCTTCCGCCAAATATCACCTGAGGTTTTTCCGGCAGCGGCCGGTACTTGTGCAGATCGGCGTTTTCGGCGGTTCCCCGAAGGCTATCGTCCGGCCGCCCGTGCCGCTGCGGGTAAAAATCGCCAGATCATTGCGGCCTGCGCGCAGCGGCAATTCAAAAACACGGTGAACAGGTGATGTTGGCTTGACTTTGACGGATTTGTGATGTATATTTTCGTTTTGGAGCATTTGTCTGACGATGATTCTGCAGAAAAATCGGCTCCGAAAATCTCCGGAAACGGGCGCACGGTTCCGGAGACGGCATGAAGTGCGCGCAGTCTTAAGGAAAGAAGAAAGACAAATGGCTGACAAGAAGTACGTGTACAGCTTCGGTGGGAAGTCCACCGACGGAACAGGCGAAATGAAAAACCTGTTGGGCGGAAAAGGTGCAAACCTTGCAGAAATGGCTAAACTCGGACTCCCCGTTCCGCCGGGATTCACCGTGACCACCGAGTGCTGCGTGGATTATTTCAAGAGCGGCAGCAAACTCCCCCCGGGAACCGAAAAACAGGTCAAAGCCGCCCTCGCCGAAGTCGAGAAGAAGATGGGTATGAAATTCGGCGACCCGGTCAATCCGCTCCTCGTCTCCTGCCGTTCCGGCGCCCGCAGCAGCATGCCCGGCATGATGGAGACCGTCCTCAACGTGGGTCTCTCCACCGCCACCATCCCCGGTCTCATCAAAAAGACCGGCAATGAGCGCTTCGTCTACGACGCCTACCGCCGCCTCATCATGATGTACAGCGACGTCGTCATGGAAAAGGCCGAGGGCATCTATCCCGACGACGACACCGCCATCCGCCGCCAGCTCGACAACATAATGGAAGAACTCAAGGCGAAAAAAGGCTACGCGAGCGACACCGATCTCACCGTTGCCGACCTCAAGGACCTCTGCAGGAAGTTCAAAGTCCAGATAAAGAAGACCCTGAAGCGCGAATTCCCCGACGACGCCATGGCCCAGCTGTGGGGCGGCATCCACGCCGTGCTCAAGAGCTGGAACGGCAA
>JAFTDL010000272.1 GCA_017454215.1 Lentisphaeria bacterium
ACCAGTTCACGGGCACCTCGTCCAGATAGGCCAATCCCTTTTTGTAGAGCTGGATGAAGATCCACTGGGTCCACTTGTAGTAGTCCTTGTCGGTGGTGTTGATCTCCCGGTCCCAGTCGTAGCTGAAGCCGAGGGCCTTGATCTGGCTGCGGAACTTGTCGATGTTCTTTTTGGTGGTGATCGCCGGATGGGTCCCGGTATCGACGGCGTACTGCTCGGCGGGAAGGCCGAAGGCGTCCCAGCCCATGGGGTGCAGCACATTGAATCCCTTCATGCGCTTGTAGCGGCAGATGATGTCCGTGGCGGTGTAGCCCTCGGGATGACCGACGTGCAGCCCCGCTCCCGAAGGATAGGGAAACATGTCGAGGCAGTAGTATTTGGGTTTCGGCGAAAGATCCACCGCGCGGAACGTGCGGTTGCTCTCCCAATAGGTCTGCCATTTCTTTTCGATCGATGAAAAATCGTACTCCGAAGCCATATTCCGGCGCCCTCCTGTGCGTCTGCTGAAAATCAAAGAACGGTACCTGTACATAATATACACAGCGGGCGTTTTTTTTACAAGCCGTCAAAGATTCCATTGATTATCGCCGTTTGGCGGTGTATATTAACATACCGGATCATGTTGACAACCGCCGGAAGCGCAGGATTCGCACGGAAGCGCCCGCCGGCTTCACAGCAGAGAGAAAAAGTTGAAGTACAGTGACCTCAAATTGCTGCCCCGCAGGTGGTTCCCCCTCTGGAACGTCGACGGATACATCCTGCGCGAATTTCTCATCAAGTACAGCATCCTGCTGCTGGTGTTCGTCATTCTTTTCATTCTGAGCGACGTCTACCGCGACATCTCGGCCTTTCTCGAAGCCCGTTCCGCCCCCCGGGACATCCTGCTCTATCTGGCCTACAAGCTGCCGGGGAACATCCGTTTCGTTCTGCCCATTTCGATGCTGCTGGGCTGCATGTGGACCATGGCGACCTTCGGCAAAAACATGGAGATCACCGCCATGCGGGCCAGCGGGATATCGCTCTCGCGCTGCGGCGGTCCCATTTTCGTCATGGGACTGATCGTGACCGCGGTCAACATCTACTTCAACGAAGGACTGGTGGCCTATACCGAACGGCAGGCGGAACTCCTCTACGACCGGGCCGCCGACCGCCGGCGCACGGTGCAGAACATCCTGGCCTACAGCAGCACCGACCACAGACGGCGCTGGCTTTTCAAGACCTTCGTCGACGGCGAGGAACAGCAGCATGTCACCCTCAAAACTTTCTGGAACGACGAAATGATCTCGTCCCTCGTCGGCCGCCCCGGTTCTCCCCGCTACGAAAAGCGCATCCGCGAAATTTTCGAGACAGACGCGCCGAAGATCCTCGCCCTTTCGGCGGACCGCCAGACGGAGATCGTGCGCAGGGAACTTCTCGACCGCAAGGTCGACATCTACGCGCAGAAGACCATCCACGACCGCAAGACCGGCATCTGGACCTTCGAGAAAGGCACCTTCGTGAGCTACGACCGCAACGACGAGACCCGTTTCGCCGCCAGCCGCGGCACCTCGTCGATGCACAAGGACCTTTCCTTCGACGTGCTGAGGTTCTCGCGCCGGAGCGCCCCCGAGACCCCGGACGACATCCTCAACGCCATCCGGGAGAAAGACGATCTGCCCACCCTCGTCATCTGGAACATCGTCAAACGCAATCCCCAGCTTCCCGCCCGGGTCAGAAACATCTACATGACGGTGTTCTATTACCGTCTGGCCTTTCCCTGGGCCTGTTTTCTGGCCGTGTTCCTCGGGATCCCCCTGGCTACGAAGAACGAGCGCACGGGCAGTCTGCTGGCCATCATCACCGCGGTGGTGGTCATCGTGGCCTACATCGTGATCGCCCAGATCTTTCAGGTGCTGGGCAAGAGCGGGTTCGTGAGTCCCGTCATCGCGGGACTGGCTCCCACCATCGCCTTCATTCTCTGCGGCGCGTGGCGGCTGCTCAACGACCGCAACTGACTGCCATGGACCTTTTCGACACACACTTTCACTACGACGGCGAAGCCCCCCCCGCGGGCTTCATGGCCAACGTGCGCCTCGAAATGGACGCCCCGCCCCAGAAGGACGCGGGAACGGTGGACCGTCTCGAACTGCTGGCCATGGGCAGCGACTACATCGAAAGCTGCCGCGCCCGGACCTTCGCCGCGGCCGTGCCCGGCGCCCGCTGCGCCGTGGGCGTCCATCCCCACGAGGCGGAGAAATATCTGGCGCAGAAGGAGGATTTCTCTCCGTTTTTTTCTGACGGCGTCATGCCCGCGGCCGTCGGCGAACTGGGGCTGGACTACTATTACGGTCTGTCGGCGAGACCCGCCCAGCTCGCCGTCTTCGAGGAATTCCTGCGTCTGGCGCTTGAAAGAAAACTGCCCGCGGTGGTCCATATCCGCGACGACCGGGAGCGCGAAGACGCCTATGCCGACGCATACGCCCTGCTGACTTCCTTCGCAAACGGCGGCGGCCGGTTCGTCGTCCACTGTTTCGCGGGGACTCCCGCGTGGGCCGAAAAGTTTCTCGCGCTCGGCGGCTACTGCGGCTTCACCGGCATGATAACCTTCAACCGGGCCGAAAACGTGCGCGAAACGCTCAGGGCCGTTCCGGACGACCGTCTGCTCATCGAAACGGATTCGCCCTACCTCGCTCCCGTGCCGCACCGCGGCAGGAAAAACCATCCGGGATATCTCATCCTGATCGCCCGGGCCGCGGCCGAACTGCGGGGCGTGACCACCGAAGAGCTGGCGAAGATCACCACACGCAACGCAAGGCTTCTTTTTCCGGAAAACATCCGATCATGCTGAAGACGATCAACCAACTGAGGATACTTCTCTCCCCCGGGGACAAGTGGCGGCTTCTGGGGCTGGTCCTGCTCATGACCGCGGGCGCGCTGGCGGAGATCGCAGGGATCGGCCTTCTCATGCCCGTGGTCGCCGTGTTCACAAAACCCGAACTGATGTCCCAGAACGCGATCCTGCGGTTCTACGGGCAGATCATCGGAAACGGCTCGGAATCGCGGCTGCTGATAGTCACCTGCGTCCTGATCATTCTGCTGTACGCCGGGAAAAATCTCCTTCTGCTGCTGATCATCTGTCTCCAGACGAAATTCGCCTCCGAAAAGGAGTACGAAATGGGCATGCGTCTCTATGCTCTCTACATGAAAGCCCCCTACATGCTTCATCTCAGGCACGGCCACGTGGAGCTGGGCGTCATGATCACCCGGGCGCGGGAGATGGCCCAGCGCGTCATGCTCCCGGCCATGAATCTGCTCACCGACGTTCTGGTGATCTTCATGCTGGGCTCGGTCCTCATGATCTCCATGCCGCTGATAACGCTCTGCTCCGTGGGCTTCCTCCTGCTCGACGTGCTGGCCGTTTATTTTCTGCTCCGCAAAGCAAATTACAGCATCGGCCGCAAATACACCGACAGCGTGATGCAGGCGGAGTGCCTCTCCGGCGACGGTCTCAGGGGGATCCGCGAGATCAAGGTCGGCGGCAGAACGGAATATTTCATTTCGAGAACGACCGAATCGCGGAAACGGTCGGCGAAATACTTCACGCTGCTTTTCGTCTTCGGTCAGATCCCCCGGCTCTGGCTCGAGACCGCGGCCATGATCCAGCTGCTGATGATCGTCATCGGCATGGTGTTCTTCGGCATGCCGCACGGCACGATCCTGCTCTCGTTCAGTCTGCTGATCGCCGCCATGTCGCGGATCCTCCCCGCCTGCAGCCGCATCAACTACAACTTCACCACCATCCGGCAAAGCATGGCCTCGGTGAACAGTGTTTTCGAGGCTCTGAGGAGCCCCGCGGAACAGCTCGGCGATCCGGCCGTGCCCATAACTTTCCAAAAGGCCCTCTCCATCGAAAACCTCACCTTCGGTTACGTCCCCGGACATCCGGTCATCAAAAATCTTTCCTTTACGATCCCCCATCTGGCCAGCGTGGCGTTCACCGGCGCGACCGGCAGCGGCAAAACAACGCTGGCCGACCTTATTCTCGGTCTCCAGACGCCGGATTCCGGCTCCATCAGAGCCGACGGCAGGGACATCCGCGAAAATCTGGCCGCGTGGCGGGAAAAGATCGGCTACGTTCCGCAGTTCATCTATCTGCTCAACTCCACCATCCGCGAAAACGTGGCTTTCGGCGTTCCGCCGGAGGAGATCGACGACGAAAAAGTGCGGGCCTGTCTGCGCACGGCCCAGATCGCCGACTTCGTGGATTCCCTGCCGGAAAAACTGTCTAGCAAGGTGGGCGACAACGGCATCCGGCTTTCAGGCGGCCAGCGCCAGCGCATCGGGATCGCCCGCGCCCTCTACCGTTCGCCGGAAGTCCTCGTCCTCGACGAAGCCACCAGCGCCCTCGACAACGATACCGAGCAGGCCTTCGTCGACGCCGTCAAGGCCCTGAAGGGAAAACTCACCGTGCTCATGATCGCCCACCGCCTGACCACCGTGGCCCACTGCGACATGACCATCCATCTCACCGGTTCCGGCGCCGCGGAGGAAAAACATGCCTGAACTGCCCGAAGTGCAGAACGTCTGCGACGCGTTAAGAAGAGTCCTGCCCGGCCGCAGGATCACCGGCGTGAGGCTCTTTTCGCCCGCATTGCGCACCAGTCTGCTGCCCCTCGAAACGGCGGATCTGCCGGGACGGTTCTTCACGGACGTCCGCCGCCGGGCCAAATACATCATCGCCGATCTCGACGACGGCCGGAGCCTGCTCATGCATCTGGGCATGTCGGGCGTCATCCGCGTCGAGGACGCCGAACTCCCCCGCCGCAGGCACGAACACGTGTTCATCCTCCTCGACGACGGCCGGGCTTTCCGCTTCGAGTGTCCCCGCCGCTTCAGTCTGCTGGAGTGCTGTCTTCTCGAAGGGAGGGAACACCTCCCTCAAAAACTGCTCGGTCTCGGCATCGAACCTTTTTCCCGCCGCTTCAGCGCTGCGTATCTGGCCGGGAAGGCCGCGGGGCGGAGCGTGCCTGTGAAGAACTTCATCATGGACAACGCCGTCGTCACCGGCATCGGCAACATCTACGCTGCGGAGACCCTGTTCGCCGCGGGGATCCATCCCGCCCGCCCGGCGGGAGAGGTCTCGCACCGGGAATGGCGGCAAATCGTCCGTCACGCCCGGAGGATCCTCGCCCGGGCCGTCGAACTGGGCGGCACGTCCATTTCGGATTTTCTCAACGTGGACGGCTCGGAGAGCAGGTTCGCGCAGGAACTCAACGTCTACGGTTCCTGCGGGCGCCCCTGTCCCGTCTGCGGAACGATCCTGCAAACCGTCAAACTGGGCGGCAGAAGCTCCTGCTTCTGCCCGGAGTGTCAAAAATGAAAACTTTTCCCCGTCACCTTCATCCGTCACTTCTCACCATGTCCTTCCTCACCGCTCTTCTCTGCGGCTGCGCTGCCGGAAAACCTTCGGAGAACGCTTCCGGGAACGGAAAGTTCCCCGTCGAGAGGACAGTGACGGGCGAACGCCGCGATGCGGCCAGGCATCTGGCCGACGCCTACATCAGCGGTCTGAACGAAGCCCTGCGTTCCGGTGAATTCGCCCCCCTCGAAAAGGTGCTGCCGAAAAAACTCGTTTCGCCCAAGGCCAAGGAGATCTTCAACGCCATGAAAACGGGCCTCGCCCGGTTCGGCAAGCTCGAAAACTGCACCTATTACGGCATGCTCGACTGCACCCTTTTCAATGATTTTCTCTGGAAATTCAGATTCGTCAAGGAGACCGGAGACCCGCGCATGCCGCAGCAGGTCTACGAAGTCCTCTACCGGGTGCGGGTCATTCATCCCGACAAGGAGCCGATGATCGCTTCGGCGGATTTCCTCTTCAGGTGAATTTCGTGAAAAAGCGTCTCACGGCAAGACAGCGGGAGATCCTCGGCTATCTCGAAGAGCGCATCGCCCGGCAGGGGTTCCCTCCCAGTCTTCAGGAGACGGCTTCGCACTTCGGCGTCGCCTGTTCGACGGTCGCCTATCACCTCGATGCCCTGCGGAGAAAGGGCCGCCTCAGCCGCAACGCCCGCGCCCGGAGCATCACCCTCAGGGAACCGCCTCCCCTGTGCCGGAAAAACTGTCCCCGTCTGATCCGCCCCGGAAATGACGCGGAGCAGAGCGCTTCCCCGGGCGTCTTCGCTTCCGACGACGTTCTCGCCCTCTGTGATCCCGGCCGTCTTCTGGCTTTCACCCTCGACGACGACAGCATGTTCGATCTGGGCATCCACTGCGGCGACACGGTCCTGGCCGTTCCCCTTGATGAAAAAAAGCCCGCCCCCGGAGACGTCGTGCTGGCGCAAAGAGGCGACGGCAAAAGGATCGTCCGCAGTTATTTCCCTTTCAACGACAGTTATTTCGAACTTGTCCCGGCGGGAGGTGATCCCTTCACGTCCGAATGGCTCCCCGTGAGCTCGAAGGTCATTCTGGGAGTGGTCGTCCTTCTCACCCGCCGCTTCTGAAACGCGCCATCCCCCGCACGGGCCGGAAATGCTCTGCCCCGGATCCGTCGCCCGGCGTGATCACAATTCCATTTGTCTTCCTCGTCGCCGAAGGCTTTGGCATCGACGGACTCCACGCGGCCGCCGCCGAAGACAACATTGTTTCCGCCGTTGTGGAAACCGGCCGGCCGGCGGCCCTCGCTGAGATTTCTGAATATACAGTCTTCTGTTTTTTCGGACTTCCGAATCGCACAAACGCTTTTCGGATCACTTGTCAAACCGGTGTTCGCATATTTAACACACGTTCCGTTTCAGGATTTGTCAACACCGGAAGAAATTTTTCACGGACGCTCCGTCTCCCGGCACATGCCGCCGGGGAGGGTGACGAAAAGCGGCATCGGCAGACAACATCCGTTCAACAGGAGAAAGACGCCATGACATGTTTCGAAGCCGAAAGGCAGCTTGTACTTTTTCTTGCCGAGACCCTCGGCCTCGTTCCGGACCGGGAGATCTTTTCGAACGCCCTGCCCGACGGTGTGCCCGAAGGCGTCTGGGCAAAATTCGAACAGGGCAGCCCCGCCACCCCTTCCTGCGCCAACAGTTTCACCGCAGTCGTCCGCGGACGCTGTCTTTCACGTGAAGAATGCGCGGACAAAGCCGCCTCGATCGCCGCGGCCCTGCCCGTTTTCGGCATCTCCGGTCTGCTCGCTGTCCGCGTCGCGGAGGGAATGCAGATCGCCTTTTACCAGCCGGAAAAAAGCGATCCGCCCTGTTTCGAGTTTTCCATCCGGCTTGCCGTCAGTTTCATTTAAGGAGATACCCCCATGCCCGACACGCCCCTTTTCGGGACCATCGTCAACAGCGATCTTGCCCCCGTATTCACCCGCGGCTACCCCGGCCCCGTCCATCTGGACCGTTCCGCCCGCATCGCCGCAAAAAACGCTTTCGACCCCGCCGATGCCGAAAACGCCCTGGCCCTTCTGCTGGCGGAGACTCTCGGAATGAGACTGGGCGAAACCTTTTTCACCGGTCCCCTGCCGGCCTTGCCCCGCGAGTGCGTCTCCGTCACCCTCGAACCGGAGCAAACCGGCTCCGACTGCGACTGCCGCGACGGCCGGGCGCTCCTGCGCGGCAAAGCCCTCCTGCGGCACACGCTCCTCGGGCAGTGTGAAAAAATATTTTCCCTGCTGCCCCTCACCGATTGGCTCACCGTCGAAGCAGACAATCTCACCCGCGGCGTCACCTTCTGCCGCCTTGCCCCCGCCTCTCCCGACGGCAGTTTCGGGATCGACTGCGACGGGCTCCACGGCTTCGGCGTCAAGATCCCCCTCTCCTTCCGGCTCTGCATCACCCCTCCCGAACCCGTCTTCACTTCGTGACGGTACGGAACGGAATATTCTGTTTCGTCAAGTGCCCGCTGAAAATCGGCGGTTCCCTTCCTCCAAGCATCTATCCTTTTGCGGGAGAAACGAGGCATTCCGGTTCCGCGATCAGCTGCGTCTGCTGGGAATTTTTCCGGACGCGGCCCATCCACTGTTCGTCTACCTGCCCTGCGGCGTGGGCGGAGCGCCGGGCGGCATCTGTTTCGGCCTCAAAACGCTGTTCGGCGAAGCCGTGCACTGCTTCTTCGCCGAACCGGTCGATTCCCCCTGCATGACGCTCGGGCTCATCAGCGGAAAGCACGACAAAATCAGTGTTTATGACATCGGCCTGACCAATCGGACTCTGGCGGACGGTCTGGCTGTGGGACGCCCTTCGGCCTTCGTGGGACGAATCGTCCGCGGTCTGGTCGGCGGCTGTTTCACTGTTGCGGACAGGACCCTGACGGAGTATCAGCAACTGGCGCGCGAAACGGAACGACTCAAGATCGAACCCTCCGCAGCAGCGGGATTCGCCGGACCGGAAATGGTGCTGAGATCGGATTACTGCCGGATCCATCAGCTGGATCCGGAAAGCGTTCTGCATATTCTCTGGACAACCGGCGGCCGCTACCTGCCGGAATAAAACAAAACGTTCTGTCCCCGGAATGAGTAACGGGACGGACAGTGCGGCGGAGTCACCGCTCTTTTTCCGGAGCGATCCGGCTCAGGCAGCGTTCCGACGCATCCGGGTCACGGAGAAGAATCCGGTACCAGCCGGCAAGCAGACGCCAGCCGCCTGCCGACGATCCAGATGG
>JAFTDL010000273.1 GCA_017454215.1 Lentisphaeria bacterium
CTCTTTTCACGGGGAAAAGAGGATTTCCCTTCCCCCGAGCCCCCATCCTTTTGCGAGAAAAGCGGAGTGTTTTGGGAACCACCGGGGCCGCAGACAAAACGATAATGGAGAATGTCTTGAAGTGCTCTTGTCCCGTTTTCATCCGTTCCGATCCGTTTTGATCCGTTTCTCCTTGCGGCTCGTTCGACCGGCCCGTGTCGGGACCCGTCCGTCCGAAAAAGGAGGCGTGGAAGCATGAATTATTATATCCACGTTCCCTTCTGCACCTCCAAATGCGGCTACTGCGTTTTCTATTCCGTGACGGACGCGTCCGCGGAACTGCGGGAACGCTATCTGGAAAAACTTTTTTTCCAGCTGAAGACGGCGACGGAAAAGGCCGAAACCGTCTACATCGGCGGCGGTACGCCGACCCTCTTCGACGCGGAGACGCTGACGCGGTTCCTCGACAAGGTCCTGACCGCCCTGCCCTGCTCCGCGGACACGGAGATCTCCATCGAAGCCAATCCCGAGACCCTGACCCGTGAAAAAATTTCCGTCTTGCGGCGATACGTCACCCGCCTCAGCACGGGCGTGCAGAGTTTCTTTCCCGAAGTCCGGGAGCTTCTGGGAAGAAGGTGCGGCGAGACCGCCCTGCGCCGCGCCCTCGACGGGATCGCGGAGGCGAATTTTCCCCACTGGAACTGCGACCTCATCTACGCCGTCCCCGGACGGAGCAGAGAGCAGTGGGCAAAAGAGTTCGACGCCCTGAGCCGCTGCCCCGTGGACCACGTCTCGTGTTACAGCCTCACCCCCGAAGAGGGCGCGCGTCTGTACGGCCGCCTCGCTCCCTGCGGCGGCGACCTCGCCGCCGAAATGGAGGAGGTCACAAGAGAAAAACTCTCCGCCATGGGCATCGTGCGGTACGAAGTCTCCAACTACGCCCGGCCCGGCAGCGAATGCCGTCACAACGTCGCCGTCTGGCGCGGCGGCCTGCTCCGCGGCTTCGGTCCCTCCGCCTCCGGCTTCGACGGCGCGGACCGCATGACGGAAAGCGCCTCCCTCGCCGACTGGCTGGCCGGAACACCGCCCGTCACCGACCGCATTGCCCCCGAAGCCCGCCTGAACGAGATATTTGCCGTCAACCTGCGCACCGTTTCCGGATGGACAAAAGACCTGTGGAAGCGCGTCCCCCGCGCCGATCCGTGGTCCGTCCGCATGAAAAAAGCCGAAGCCGCCGCCCTCGCCTTCCCCGGCTGTTTCGACGTCTCGCCCGATAATGTGAAACTTACCCCCAAAGGTCTCGACTTCTGGGACACCATCGCGGAGGAACTCCTGTCATGAGCCTCGAAGAAACCTCGTACACCCCCTGTGAACGCTACTTCATGGAGATCGCCTACGACGGCACCAATTACAGCGGCTGGCAGATCCAGCCCCACTGCCTCGCCGTTCAGGAGGTCATCCAGAAAAAACTCTCCGGTCTCTTCGACCGGCTCCCCATCCACATAATCGGATGCAGCCGCACCGACACCGGAGTCCACGCCCAGGGCTTCGTCGCCACCTTCCTCCCCCCCGAACGCCCCAGCCTCCCCCCC
>JAFTDL010000274.1 GCA_017454215.1 Lentisphaeria bacterium
CGCCGACCTGTTTCTTGCGGGGGATTCCACCATGTGCGACTATGATCCCGCCACCCGGGCGCCGCAGATGGGATGGGGAACGGCCCTTGCCGCGCTGGTCAAACCCGGCGTCAAAGTCTCCAATCTCGCCGTGGGAGGAAAAAGCAGCAAGAGTTTTCTGACGGACAAACGCTGGGACAGGATCCTGAGTTCGGCCAAACCCGGCGACTTCGTCGTCATCCAGTTCGGCCACAACGACGGACACCCGGGCGCCAAGAATCTCTACCGCAGGACCTCGCCCGACACCACCTTCAAACTTTATCTCAAGATCTGCATCGCGGAAGCCAAGGCCAACGGACTGATCCCCGTGCTCTGCACGAGGACCGCCTGGTGCCGCTTCAAGGACGGCAGGATAAATGAATCCGGTTACGGTTACGTCACCGCCGCACGGGAAACGGCCAGGGAGACCGGCTGCGACTTCGTCGATCTCAACGCCTTCGCTCACGAACGGCTCGCCGCCATGGGAGAAGCCGAGGCGAAAAAACTCTACATGTGTCTCGGCAAAGGCGAATATCCGCGATTTCCCGACGGCCTGAACGATCGCGTTCATCTCCGGAATACGGGCGCGGCGTTTTACGCAAAAGGCTTCGTGGAACTGGCCCGGAAACAGAAACTGCCCGTCGCGGAACTTTTCCGCTGATACCGGAGCACCCCGCCTGTTTCACGCCTGCGTGAGGATGCGCTCGATGACGGGAGCCATGCGGTGGGCGACGTTGAAAAATCCCAGATCCGTGGCGTGACCGCCGTCCACGGTGCACTCCGAGGGTTCCGAGCCGTAGAGCGTGGCGCCGTCGAGAAAATGGATGTTCCTGTCTCCCGCCTTGCGCCGCCTGTCCAGCTCCGCCAGATGGATCGAGGTCAGATCCCAGCGCCATTGGGTGAATTCCTGCGGATCGGCGATCTCCTTGGAGCAGGGCAGATGCGACACCAGAAGCAGCGGCGTTTCGGGGTGCTTCGCACGCAGAATGTCGATGAAAGTGCTCAGCGTCCTGCGCAACCCCTCCACCCCCGCGTTGGCGTCGTAGTCCAGTACGATCATGGCCGGATCGGCGATCTGGGAAATCAGCTCCGCCATGGCCGGCTCGCCCCGGCCGCTGCCGGAAAAGGCCAGATTGATGAAGGGCCGGTCCAGCATGCGGCTCATGATGTTGGTGTGACACATCCCCGGACGGCTGGCGCATCCGCCCTGCTGGATGCTCGTTCCGTAGACCACCACGGGCCGGGGATCCTTCCACGGCGAAGGCGGCTCCACCCGCGCCCCCGCGGCAAGACCGATCCGCACTTCCGCCGGATGGGCGTAAAGCGGAAAGTGCAAGGTGAACTCGCGCATTTTCTTCTCCGCGCCGGGTCCGAACACCGTCACGGTGTATTCCTCGCATTTCCAGTCGAACCGGGTCGTCCGGCGGTAGAACTTGGCCGCGTGACTGCCCTCGTAGAGGTCGAACCCCATGACCCCGGTGCAGGGCATGTGATCCATCTTGCAGCAGTCGTCGAACACGGCGCGGAGCCGGATCTCCGGCGCGTCGGTGCAAAAACGCGCCATCACGCCCGCGGTGTGCCCCGCCAGATAGTCCACCCCCTCCGAAACCGAACTGCCCAACGGCAGACGCCGGAAAGTCTCTCCCGGCTTCCGCCAGTAAAGCCCGTCCAGAACGAACCCCGGATCGTCCACGGTGTACCAGTCCATCCCGTCCCGGG
Source organism: Lentisphaeria bacterium (assembly GCA_017454215.1). Taxonomy (GTDB): domain Bacteria; phylum Verrucomicrobiota; class Lentisphaeria; order Victivallales; family Victivallaceae; genus UBA1784. The sequence goes on from JAFTDL010000274.1 coordinate 1,738, forward strand.
ACGCCTCTTTGAAATCCATGTTTCTGTCGACTTGTCTGATATTCCGACTTCCGCCCATCGTTCCGCCTCCTGTGTCCGCTTTGTTCCCGAAAACGCATTGTCTTGGGAGAGGGGAAAACTTCATTTCCCCTGAAAAGAGGTTTTCCCCACTCCCAAACCCACTTACCATTCAAGAAAAGCGGGGTGTTTTTCGGGATATTTTCACTGTCGGTTTACCTGTACATAAGGTACACCGTTCCTCCCCTTTCGTCAAGGCCCGGCCGCGGGAAGCGCACTGTCGCCCGGGGACCGGGACGGCCTGAGCGTACAGTTGGGCGCGTTCTCCATATCCGGCGTGAAAAGTTTTTGCGGCAGAACGAGAAAAACGGGCCGACCGGGAACGCCCGGGGAAAAGGAATAGATCATGTTTCCGCAGAAAGCGGTCACGGCAGCTTTTCCGGGCCCTTTCAGTTCATCCCAGTACGGCAGTCTGAGCGGATCGCTCCCGGTCAAGTCGTCCAGAATGAAGAGCCTGTTCAACACACACACCCACAGGCTGCCGCCCTTATCCGTCGCCGTCCGGATCACCTGACGTCTGTTGACGAAGAAAAAGTCCGTTTCGTTCTTTGAAAAACGGCAGGGCCCCACCAGCAGAAAAGGCTTGTCCGGAGCCTTGTAGATATCGAGATGCCGCATTTTTCCGTTGATCCGGCAAAGGGCCTTCATGCCGCTTCTTGCGTACACGCTGCCGCCGAAAAGCATACAGGGGCCGATGATCAGTGCAAGCCGCAAAAGATAGAACGCAAGCGGCACGGAAACAACAGTCACGACCGTAATTCCAAGAATATGCAAGACTCTTTTCATAAAGTTGAATATAGCATGGGGTGTCGTTCAAGTCAATACAGAACTGGAGAAAAAGGACTTTGAACAAAGCGCTGTTTGACAACCGTGACCTCATCGGAAGCATAACGTACACAAACAGTAACAGAATCTTTATCTATTCTGTCAAGATATTTTTTGAATGAAATATCTCCTCCTGTCAAATCAATGCACCCCCCGCTTTCCGGGATATGACCGCCGTGAATTGTGAAAGACTTCCGATCACGTCCACGCATATCGGTATCGGGAAAAGGTGTCAGGCACCAATGATAATGTCCCCAGGAAATCGTTCCCACGAGGTGTTTCCGTACATTTCCATGCGCAAGAGAGCCACTTTCACGACAGGACATCTGATACAATCCTCTGGGAATTCCCCCCTCGTTTTTAATTTCCTGCCGCGCATAAGAATAATCAAAGGTAAAAAAGTCCTCCTCTTTCTCTTGTGCAAAAGACACATCTGTTGTCTTTTTTTTCTTCTCGACAGCCTTTCCGGCAACCGCATCCAACAGCAGCTGCCCGTCACTGGACATCAAATAGCGCCCGTTGAACAGCAGAAAGAGCTTCTCTTTTTCCAGTACGCCGTTCTCCATCCGCGCAATGATGGTTTGTTCGGCAAGTTCGGCAGCCGTTTCGTCGGAAAGGCTGTGCAGGCTTTTCAGCGTCGCCGCGATCTCCCCTTTCTCGGTCTGAAATCCGATGTTTTTTGAAGTCATCTGTACCAATTCATATCGGCATCGGCAGTTCGGATGGATGGGCAGATGCGGCTTGTTCGTGTCGCTTTCCGCAAAAACACGGCCGTCGTATCTTTGACAGGCGTTACAGGTCCTTTTTCCGGTTTCCGCGACAAATCTGACGTAACGCGGCAAAGATATCGTGTCGATGATCCGCTTGAGTTTTTCCAAATCCATAGTTCACGTCTCCGTTATAAAAATCGGCTTCAACAGGCCTCGGCATAACCGTCATTCGTCACCCGGTCGGACGGCAGGGGGAAACGGAACATTACGGAGAAACAAGGTCCTTTTGAAGCGCTTTTGCTCCGTTTGCATCCGTTTTTTTATCCTGCCTTGAGAAAAATTTTTCTTGAAATCGGGAAAAAGGGACTGTATATTTGAAACGGTAATACCGGGAGGAGCGGAAAATGTTTCCATCGAAAGCGCCGTTCATCACGGCGGAGATCGAGCGGCGGATCAGGCTGGGCTTCTACCAGGAGAAGCTGCCGGCCAATGACAGGCTGCGGAACGAGTTTCTGGTGGCCCGGCAGACGCTGACGGACGCTCTGAAGCCGCTTTTTGCAAGGGGTCTGCTCTCGTGCGCCTCGCCCCGTGACGGCGTCAGGATCCACCCCGGGAACCTGACCCGGGGCGTCATCGCCGTCGTTTCGGGATACAACTATTCTCCGGATGAAAAAAATCTCATCCTCGACATCCATCAGGACGGCTTTTCGGCCCTGAAGATCAGAAAGACGGGAAACGATCCGGGACCGCTCCTGCTCCCGGAAACTCCCGACGGGGTCATGTTCATCAACAGCTCCCTCGACCGGGAGACGGCCCAGTTCCTCAGAGAGCGGAAGATCCCCTTCATCTCCTGCAATCTGATACCGTTTCTGCCGGGGATCCCCTATATCGATTTCGACAACCCCGCTCTGTACGACCAGCTGCTGACCATGCTCGGAAAAAAAGGATACAAAAGGATCGCCTTCTTTCACAACAGCCGCCTCGAGGGATACAACGCTCTGGCGGCCAGACAGATCAGGAGACTCAAGAAACTGCACGGCCTGCCGGTCGAACCTTATGACCGCATCGTCATTCCCCCCGGGACCCCGGCGGCGGAGGCGCTGAAAAAGTATGTCGCGCTCTGCCGCGCCCGGGATTCCTTCCCCGAAGTTCTGATCTCGGATTTTGACGTCTCGCGGCAGTTCCGGCAGATCTGCGCGGAGACGGGCGCGGGAGATCCGGTGCGGCGTCTTCTGTACCGCCGCAGCCGTTCCGCCCCCCCGCCGGAGTCCGAAAACGTCTGCACCTACTATTCTCTCGAGATGCCATGGCGTCTCTGGGTGCAGGGCTACCGGCTCCTCCGGGAGATCATTTTCGGACGGGACCCCAAAAGCGTGCATCAGCTGGTCCTGCGCCGGATCGCCTTCGACCGGGAAATACCCGAAGCGCGCTGTTTACGATAAGGATCGTTTGCTACAGGGTGGAAGTGAAAACTTTTTTTCCCGTGAAAAAAAGTTTTCTCTTCCCCCC
>JAFTDL010000275.1 GCA_017454215.1 Lentisphaeria bacterium
GTGGTGAGAGCACCGGCGCTCAAGCTGCCGTGCACGGCGCCCGCGGCGCCGGCTTCGGACTGCATTTCGACGATCTGCATCGTCTGGCCGAACATGTTCTTTGCGTTTTTGCTCGCCCACTCGTCAGCGTATTCACCCATGGGTGAAGAGGGCGTGATCGGGTAGATCGCAGCCACCTCGCTGAAGGCGTATGCCACGTAGGACGCGGCATAGTTACCGTCGATTGTCATCATCTTTTTACCCATTGTACTTCTCCTACAAGTAGTGTTTGCGGCTTTTCCGCCGGAGGAACGCGTTCACGCAACGGTGATCGCGCCGGCCCGGCAGTCCGGCCCTGTTCGATGTCATTTCCGCCGCAGGAGCATCCGCGCGGCGGCGGGAGGCTCCTCCGGACGTTTCCGAAACCGTTTCGCGGCACACCGTTCTGCGATTCCGAGAACACGTATTTTTTAAGATACACCGCTTTCCGCGAAATTCCAATTTTTTTTCAACTTTTTGCAGATTTTATGCGTTTTGATTCAAAAAACGCGTTTTTTCTACTGGAAAAAAAAGAGCATGGGGTGTATATTAGCCCCGTCGGTTCAGGTCCGGATCGGACCGGGACATTCTTCGTTTTGGATCGGAATGGAACGTTATCTTAATTTTTTTATAGGCTCACAGAGCAGGACAGGAGTTCGAGAATGAAGTGCGTCGTATTGGCTTACCACAACATGGGCTGCGCCGGAATCGAAGCTCTGCTCAAGGCAGGTTTCGAGGTCAGCGCGGTGTTCACTCACCGCGACAATCCCAATGAAAACATCTGGTTCGACTCGGTGGCGGAATGCGCCTCGCGTCACGGCATCCCCGCTTTCGCTCCCGAGGACATCAATCACCCGGTGTGGATCAACCGCATCAGGGCCATGGCGCCCGATTTCATTTTCAGTTTCTATTACCGCTCGCTCATCAGGCGCGAACTGCTGGCCGTTCCCGCAAAGGGGTGCGTCAATCTCCACGGTTCTCTCCTGCCCAAATACCGGGGCAGAGTGCCCATCAACTGGGCCATCATCAACGGAGAAAAAGAGACGGGAGTCACTCTCCACTACATGACCGAAAAAGCCGACGCGGGCGACATCATTTCCCGGAAACGCTTCGAGATCACCCCCGGCGACACGGCAAAGAGCGTCTTCGACAAGGCCGTCGCCGCGGCGAAACAGATGCTTGACGAGACTCTTCCCCTGCTCCGCGACGGCAAGGCGCCGAGGACTCCCCAGTGCGAAGCCGACGCGACCGTCTTCCACGGCCGCCGTCCCGAAGACGGCGAGATCGATTGGAACAAGAGTGCGGAAGAGGTCAACAACCTCATCCGCGCCGTGACCAGGCCCTATCCCGGAGCGTTCAGCTTCCTCGGCGACCGCAAGTGCTTCATCTGGTCGGCGAAAGTTCTCGACTCCAACAACGGCATGGCTCCCGGAACGGTCGTCACGGCAGCTCCTCTGGTCATCGCCTGCGGCAAGGGCGCCATCGAAGTGCTGACCGCCGAGTTCGACGGCTCCATCTTCCAGACCGGTCCGCAGCTGGCGGCGGAAGGCAGGATCGTGCCCCGGATGAGATGGAACAGCGACCCCAAACGGCTCCGCGCGGCCAGCCGCAGGAAGAGCGTGCTGATCCTCGGCGTCAACGGCTTCATCGGCAGCCATATCAGCGAGCGTCTGCTGGAGTCGGGGAACTATGAGGTCTACGGTCTGGATCTGCGTCACAACTACATCGACCATCTGCTCGACCGGCCGGGATTCAACTTCCGCGAAGGCGACATCTCGATCCACAGGGAGTGGATCGAATACCACATCCGCAAATGCGACATCGTCCTGCCTCTCGTGGCCATCGCCACGCCCATCGAATACACCCGGAACCCACTGCGGGTCTTCGAGCTGGATTTCGAGGAAAACCTGCGGATCGTCCGCTACTGCGTCAAGTACAAC
>JAFTDL010000276.1 GCA_017454215.1 Lentisphaeria bacterium
ATCCTTTTCAAAAAAAGCGGGGTGTTTTGGAGCCGGTTCCGCCGAGCCGTGCGGAGAACAGAGCCTTTCAAAAAAGCGGGGTGTTTCGGGCGGCGAAAAGTCTACTGTTTGAGCTGTTCGCGGGTCTCAAGGGGCAGATAAAGCACATTTTTCGCGCGGTCGCTGCCCACCGGACCGTGAAAGGAGTCCCGGTCGGCGAGGATGGGCAGTTCGCACCCGGGAACGATCTCCCGCAGTTTCTTCGGATCGAGGGGACAGCCGTTGGCCATGGAGTTCCACTCGTAACTTCCCGGATCGCCGGGAGCCGCCGCCTGAGGACGGGGGTCGGAAGGACAGAGGAACACCTTTTTCATCTCGAGATTCGCGTCGTTCAGCGTCTGCCGCAGATACGGGCGGTTTCCCACGAAAGGAACGCCCTCGCAGTGGGGCAGAAGTCCCCGGCTGCCGGAGGAATACAGTTCCAGCGCCAGACCGATCTGCCGCAGATTCGAAGCGCATCCCGTCCGGCGGGCCCGCTCCCGCGCGGAACTCAGCGCGGGCAGTCCCAAACCGGCCAGAACAGCGATGACGGCGATCACGACCAGCAGTTCGATCAGGGTAAAAAAACGGTGCGGCAACGAATTTTTTCTGTTCCGAAACATGTCATTTCTCCTTGAGCATCGCCAGCCAGATCTGCAGAACGGGGCTGAGCATTTTTTTCTCGGGATCGTTCAGTTTGTTCACCACGGTACGCACCATGCGGGCGGCCTCGGCCTGAAGTTCGGGATCGTTCCTGAGCAGTTCCTGAGCGCGCCGGCGGTGTTTTTCAGGCAGGGAACGGTAGAAATCCCGGGTGCGCAGAGCATCCTTGTACAGCAGATCCGCCCGGGCGGGCTTCTCGGACTCCGGCAGAGCGCGGAAAGCGTCGATGCAGGCATTGGCCCCGTCGGCCATGGCCGTGAGCACCAGTTTCTGACGCCGGGCCTTCGGAACGCCGTCGAGTTTTCCCGCCGCCCGGTAGAGCGTGGAAAAACGCTTCAGCGTCGACTGCGTCGGGTCGAAAGCGCAGGAAGCGTTCCGGAGAAACTGCTCCTCCTGCGAAAGTTCCTTCACCGGCCCTCTGCTCCGGAACACAAAAAAGCACAGCCCCGCAAGAAACAGCAGAAAAGCGCCCGCGATGAGAAGCAGGCGCAAACGCTTTTTCCTCACGGCTTTTTTCTCCACGGGAGAAGAAACTCCTATTTACCGGCCTTGCGGCGCCAGACGCTCAGCACCTCGCCCGTGTACTGGATGTGAACGAATCCGTCGCCGGCAAGACGGGCCCTGAGGGGGCCGGGCACGGCGGACTCGGGAACGGCCGTGCGCAAGACCCTGCGGCAGATGACGACCTTTTCGGCCTGCAGATAGGTGACGCCTCCGTCGGGCGTCTCCACGGGAGTGAAGCCCGACAATTTCTCCTTGTCCGTATCCCGGCCTGAAGTCCCGCCGAAAACCTTATAGAGAGAAGGCATGTGCTCCCTGCCGTACCACGACAGTACGAAAACCGGGTTTTCCTCGAAGTAACGGTAGCTGAAACGGTTCTCCCTGATGTAGACGATGGCGACGGGCTTGCTCCACAGCACGCCGGAAGCGCCCCAGCCCAGCGTGAGCGAGTTGTAACGGGCGGGCGTTCCCGCCGTGCCCAGATAGACGCCGGGAGAAAAGAGCGCGCCCCTGTCCTTTTTGACGGAGACCTCTTCGAAGTTCCGGTAGAACTCCGCGAGGGGCAGCGGCCGGAGCCGCGGGGGCAAGGCTGCCCTGCTTTCTCCGGACGCGAGCGCGCCGAAGGCCAGAAGCAGTGCCGAAAGCAGAACTTTGAAACGCATTTTCCATCACCTTCCTTTCTTTTCGCAGCCGGACCGAAGAGATCACTCCTGCGGCAGCGGCGCGTAGTTGGGCTCGGTGCCGGTGGAACCCGTGGGAATGAATCCCGGCCGGGCTCCGGCGCGCTTGCGGGGAATGCGGTACTTGAGCAGATATCCCTTGTTGCTGCTCAGATCATTGAGCACGATCCCGTCGCGCTTGCGCAGAAAGGAATAATAGAATTTCCACCGTTTGGCCGTCTCGCGGTCCATATCGAAGACAAGCTCGCCGCCGTCGGTGATGGAGTATTTACCCGCCCAGTTCCAGTATTCGAGAGACCCCGGAGCGTACTGCGGAGCACGGATCTGCAGAAAGACCATGTCCTGATAGGCAACGATGAAATCCTCTCTTCCCTTCTCCGCGGCGCGGTACTCGCCGATGTCGAGCTGCGGACCGGAACAGCCCGCGAACAGTACGGCGGCCGTCACCGCCGCGACGAACGAAAACATTTTCATTGCGCTTCCCTCCCTTGTGTTCGATCTCATCTGACCACGATGTTCACCAGACGACCGGGAACGTAAATGACCTTGACGACGGTCTTCCCCGCGACGGCGGCCTTGACCGTTTCGTCGGCCATGACGATCTTTTCGGCGGCGGCGGCATCGCATCCCACGGGCAGCATCAACCGGGCTTTGGGCTTGCCGAGCACCTGAACGAGGATCTCGACTTCGGCCACCTTGAGCAGGGCTTCGTCGAATTCGGGCCACGGAGCGTAGGCAAGACTTTCGGAATGCCCCAGTTTCTGCCACAACTCTTCGCAGATGTGCGGCGCAAAAGGAGCCAGCAGCAGAACGAATTTCTCCGCCGCCTCACGGGGGATCTCCTGAAGTTTCGCCAGATCGTTGAGCAGCACCATCATGGCGCTGATGGCGGTGTTGAATCCGAAGGCTTCGATGTCGGCCCCCACCTTCTTCACCGTGCCGTGAACGAGACGGGCCAGCTCGCGGCTCATGGGGACGTCGACGATCTTCGCGTCGTCGAAGGTCCGCCACGCCCGCTTGAGGAAGCGGAACACGCCCTCGACGCCCGTGGTGCTCCACGGCTTGGTCGCCTCGAGGGGGCCCATGAACATTTCATAGAGCCGCATGCTGTCGGCGCCGTACCGGCGGATGACGTCGTCGGGATTGACCACGTTGCGCAAGCTCTTGGACATCTTGGCGGGGAACTCCGTGAGCTTCTCGCCGTCGCTCCTGCGCACCGGGCCCCCGGGCGTGAACTCCACCTGATCGGTGGGCACGAGCACGCCGCGGCCGTCCTTGTAGGAGGTGCCGAGGATCATGCCCTGATTGACCAGCTTCATGAAGGGCTCCGGCGTGGAGACGAATCCCAGATCGAAGAGCACCTTGTGCCAGAAACGGGCGTAGAGCAGATGCAGAACGGCGTGTTCCGCGCCGCCGATGTAGAGATCGACGGGCATCCAGTAGCGTTCCAGCGCCTCGCTCCAGGCCTTTCCGGGATTGTGGGGGTCGATGTAGCGCAGGTAGTACCAGCAGGACCCCGCCCACTGGGGCATCGTATTGGTCTCACGGCGGCCGTGACGCCCGGTGACGGGCTCGGTGGCATCGACCCAGTCACCGGCCTTGGCCAGCGGCGGGGCCCCGGTCCCCGTGGGCTTGAAGTCGGGCATTTCCGGCAGCGCCACGGGCAGGTCCTTCTCGTCGACCAGCTCG
>JAFTDL010000031.1 GCA_017454215.1 Lentisphaeria bacterium
ACAGGGCGGCGTATTACAGGGGAAGCAGAGGGGAGCCGGGGGCGAAGAGGGGGCGGAGCGATTCCACGGGCAGACCGATGATGTTGTCGAGGTCTCCCGTGAACTCCTGTATGATCATGTCGCCGTGGTCCTGAATGGCGTAGGCGCCCGCCTTGTCGAGAACGTTGACGGCGGCCATGTAGGCGTCGATGATCCCGGGCGCAAGCATCTTGAAGGTGACGGTCGAAACGACGCTCCACGAACGCAGAAAGGGCCGTTTCCCGGAACGCATGACGGTGACGCCGGTGACGACCTGATGGGTCTTGCCCGAAAGCAGACCGAGCATGACGCGGGCGTCTTCGGCATCGCGGGGCTTGCCCAGCATGCGTTCCTGAAATATGATGGAAGTGTCCGCGCCGACGACCGCGTCTCCGGGATGCAGCAGACTGACCGCCTCGGCCTTGAGCCGGGAGTTCATCTGCGGCAGAAGAGCAAGGGAACAGACCGAAGAAACGTCGGCCTGTTCCAGTTCTCTGACGCAGGCTTTTTCGACAACGAAGGGAACGTCCAGTTTCCGGAGAAGCTCCCTTCGCCGGGGGGATTCAGAAGCCAGATACAGCATGAGAGTAATCGATCGGATTGTCTCCGTCGGCGCCGTCGGCGCCGTGGCCGCCGTCGGCGTCACTCTCTTTGAGACGCTCGATGCAGATGGAGACCTCCCTGATGCTGTCGATACCGAACTGCTGCAGCATGACCTCGTTCAGGCGCGTCCTGATGCGGCCGGCGATATCGGGCATGCCCTCCGCACCGCGTTCGAAACGGCAGAAAAGTTTCAGCAGATAGGTGTTTCCGCGGCGGAAGAGAAGAAGTTTGCGCAGATAGATCTGGGGAAAAGACTCCACTTCCTCTCTCACGACAGCCTCCACGGCATTGCGGGTGACGATGAGGTCGCCGTTTTCTGACGGCACGACCACGCTTCCACAGCGTTTTGTGCGGAAAATGAGCCAGAAAACGAACCGCAGCAGAAGAAACAGCAGCAGAACGAGCGCCACCGTCGAGATGGCGGCGATGTAGCCGCAGTTGAAATCGCTCCGCAGGATCTCATCGACTCTTTCCGGCCTGATGTTGAAAAAACCGAGGAATTTCGGGCAGGCCAGAAAAGAAAAGCACTTCTGGACCGCTTCCGACGAGAAACAACATGACGCAAAGATCATCACTTCGACCTCCGATTGTGTGAAGCCTCACGGGAACTGCGGAAAAACCGGCTCCGAGCCGGACGACCGGTCTTTCCGCAGCAGTTCGGGCGGAAAGGGTCTCAGTTGAGCGGCAGGGCGGCGGAAGCATCCGCGGAAGCGTCCGCGGCGGTTTCATCGTCCTCTTTTTCCGCGGGAGCTTCGATCTCCTGAACGAGCACGTTGACCTTGGGAACGACCATGCCGGTGACCTCTTCCACGGTCCGGATCACGGCCTTCTGGACGCGTTCGGCGACTTCGGGGATGCGGTATCCGAAAAGCAGGTTGATCTTGATCTCAATGCTGACGCGGTTGTCTTCGCCGAGTTCGACGGTGATGGCGCGGGCCTGCATGCGGCGGCTGCCGACCAGATTGGCGATGTCGTCCACGAGGGCGCTTCCGGCCAGACGGGAGACGCCCTCCTGCTCCAGCGCGGCCTGACGGACCAGCGTGGAGATCACGTTCTCATGGATCTTCACATCTCCCATTTCGGATCCTTCGATAAGAGCGGTATTCTGGACGGTATCCTGCTGTCCGGCGTTTTTGGCTTCGTTTTTGGTTTCATTGGCAGCTTTCATGTCAATTCTCCTTCTGTGATCGGTTTTGACGTTCCTTCATCATCTTTTCGACAAATCCGGTATCATACTTTCCTTCGACGAAACTCCTGTTGTGCAGGACCCGTTTCTGGAACGGCAGCGTGGTCTTGACTCCGGTGATGACGATCTCGTCGAGGGCGCGCCGGCAGCAGGCGATGGCCTCCTCGCGGTTGGCGCCGTGAACGATGAGTTTGCCCAGCAGGCTGTCGTAATAGGGCGGAATGGTGTACCCCGAAAAAACGTGCGTGTCCAGCCGGACCCCCGGTCCGCCCGCGGGGATGAAAAGCTCCACCTTGCCGGGACAAGGGGCAAAGTTGTTGGAGGGATCCTCGGCGTTGATGCGGCACTCGATGGCGTGGCCCTTGACGGAAATATCCTTCTGACGGAGCTTCATGTGCTCGCCCGCGGCGATGCGGATCTGCTCCTTGATGAGGTCGACGCCCGTCACGGCCTCGGTCACGGGATGCTCCACCTGGATGCGGGTGTTCATCTCCATGAAGTAGAAGTTGTTGTCGCTGTTGAGCAGAAATTCGATGGTCCCGGCGCTGGTGTAGCCGGCGGCCTTGGCGGCCTTGACGGCGGCGGTGCCGATCTTCTCGCGCAGTTTCGCCGAGAGCGCCGGCGAGGGCGATTCCTCTATGAGCTTCTGGTTGCGGCGCTGCACGCTGCAGTCGCGTTCGCCGAGATGGACCACATTGCCGTAGTTGTCGGCCAGGATCTGCACCTCGATATGGCGCGGATTGACGATGAATTTCTCCATGTAGAGGTCGCCGTTTCCGAAAGCGGCCTCGGCCTCGCTTTTGGCGGCGTAGAAGCCCTGAATGAGACTGGGATCGTTATGGGCGATTCTCATTCCGCGTCCGCCGCCGCCTGCGACCGCCTTCATGATGACGGGATACTTGAGGTGATGGGCCAGTTTGAGAGCGTCTTCCTCGCCCTGCAGAATGCCGTCGCAGCCGGGGGTGATGGGCACGCCGGCCTTTTTCATGGTCTCGCGGGCGGCGGCCTTGTCGCCCAGAGCACGCATGGCCTCGGGAGTGGGTCCGATGAAGACGATGCCGTGCTTGCGGCAGGCTTCGGCGAAGTAGGCGTTTTCGGCAAGGAATCCGTAACCGGGATGGATGGCCTCAACGTCGCAGATCCCGGCGACCGTCAGCATGCGCTCGATGGAGAGGTAACTTTCGGCGGGCCGGGCGGGGCCGATGCAGACGGCCTCGTCGGCCAGACGGACCGGCATGCTTCCGGCATCGGCCTGCGAGTAGACGACCACGGTCTTCACGCCCAGTTCGCGGCACGCCCTGATGATGCGGACCGCGATCTCTCCGCGGTTGGCGATCAGAATTTTATTGAACACGTTGTCACCAGAGAAGTTTGACTGTTTATTCTATGACGAAAAGAGGCTGTGAAAACTCGACAGGCTGGCCGTTCTCGACCCGGATCTC
>JAFTDL010000277.1 GCA_017454215.1 Lentisphaeria bacterium
CGGAGACCGACGCGCCGTTTCTCGAACGCGCTGTCTGCAAAGTGAAAAAGCCCGACGGTTCCTGCGAGGTCGTCACCATTGATCAGCACCTGCCCGGACACAGGGATTTCTACCGTGCCGATGCCGAGAACTGCAAGTTCTACCGCAGAGCTGTGGAAAAAGGTCTGCATATTGCGGAACTCCCCTTCGGCATGAACAAACTGCATCTCATCGACATGAAGGAACTGCACGACATCGGTCTCGAGATCCACAGGGAGGATCCCAATGTGCTGCTCTGCGACGATCCCGCCTGTCTTTTCTGCCGCCGGTTCAATAACAAGTGATGCACTGAGTACGGTGGGGATATATGTCTGAGATCTTTTGCGTTATCATGGCCGGGGGGCGCGGAGAGCGTCTCTGGCCGCGGAGCCGGAAGAACAGCCCCAAGCAGATGCTGAATCTGCTGGGCGACGGGGCGCTTCTCGAGCAGACGCTTCTGCGTCTTCAGGGATTTGCGGCGCCGGAGAACATTCTGATAATCACCGGCTGCGAATATGTTGACCGGATACGTTCGCTCTGTTCCCAGCTGCCGACTGAGAATATAATCGGTGAGCCCGAGCGCAGAAATACCGCGCCCTGTGTCGCGCTGGCCGCCGGGATCGTGCGGCGGACCGCCCGTACCGGGGATCCGGTTCTGGTCGTACGTCCCGCCGACCACGCCATCGTCGGCAGAAATGCCATGATCTCCGACTTCGAGGAGTGCTGTGAGTGCGCCGTGAAGACCGATTCTCTGGCGACTATCGGGATCATGCCCGATGCGCCCAGTCCGGAATACGGTTACATCGAATGCGGAGATGCGATCGCCGGCTGGGACAAGATCTCCCAAGTCCGCCGTTTCGTGGAGAAGCCTCCCGTGGAAAAGGCCCGGAAACTGCTGGAAGCCGGCAACTGCCGGTGGAACAGCGGCATGTTCGCTTTTCCGCTGCGGACGCTTCTTGCGGAGATGAAAAAGCAGACGCCCGAACTGCTGACGTTCGTCGACCGGGTCGCCGCTGTCCGGAGCAAGGATGAGTTCGCTGAAGTCCTGGCTTCCGAATACGGAAAACTTCCGAAAACCTCCATTGATTACGCGATCATGGAGCATGCCGAAAAAGTGATCGTGCGCGACGCCTCCTTCGGCTGGGACGACATCGGCAGCTGGACCGCGCTCAGAAAGATCCTCCCGCGGGATGAAAACGGCAATGTCAGGTCGGGAGAGACGTTTCTGCTCGACAGCCGCAACTGCATCGTTTTTTCCGATGGAGACGCTTCTCTCGTTTCGGGGATCGATCTCGAGGACATGATCATCGTCAGAACCGCGGACGCCGTCCTTGTGTGTCCGGTCCGGAGTTCCGGCCGGATCAGGGAACTTATGGCGGGGATTTCAAGAGAGAAACGCCTTGAGAAGTTCCTGTAGGCGGCTCTCACCGCTCCTGCCGCTGGAGGGCGTGCAGAAAACGCAGGGTCTTGAGACCGTCGAACCAGCGGTGAAATGCCTTGAGTTTGGCTTCGTGCAGGGGAGGCGTGTTGGCGAGGATCGACCGCCACGCCGTACCGAATTTTTCGGCCTCGAAAAATCCCGCCGTATCGCCGGGCGGCGTTTGGGCGGGATCGCTCAAAAAACCGTCGGGTGAGTTTGCATCCGCCAGCAGTTCGGCCAGTTTCTCGAAAGCGAAATCGGGGATCTCGTCGAGCGCGCCGCCGCCGAGCAGATTTTTGACGGCCTGCCCCGTTCCAAAGGGAACGCGTGCGGAAAGACGGGGGGAGGGGAACACCAGTGTCTCCGCAATTTTGAGCGGAGGTCCCTGCTTTGCCAGCTCCTGCAGAAAATAAAAATCCTCTCCTGCCTTTTTTTTGCGCATGCCTCCGGCTTTGACGTACGCTGAGGTCCTGACGGCAAATCCGCTGCCGATGCTGACGAAACCGTAGGGAGAACCCGCCGCGGAGAGTTTTTCGGCATAGCGGAACAGATACCTTTCGTAGGCCCTCACAGCCTGTTCCTGAACTTCGTTTTCCGCCGGTCTGTGCCTTATGCCGATGACTGTTCCGGGGGCGGCGGGCGAGGCTTCGAGAGCGGGAATGACTGTCGAAAAATAATTTTCAGCGACGGGACTGTCCGCATCAAGGGAAAAAATGAAGCAGCCGTCGAGTTCCCCGAAGCGCCGGCTTCTGACAAAGCAGTCCATGCCCGCCTTGCGCGCCTCTCCGACGCCGCCGGTGAGATCGGGCGCGTAGAGGGTGAAGAGCCGGGGCTGACGGCGGAGACGCAGGTGTTCCAGCAGTTCCAGCGACTGTGCCGCACGGCTCCCCGCCGGATGGTTGACGACGACGATGACGGCGACGGACTCAGCCTGTTTGTTCCGGGCGAGGGAATCCAGCACGGCCGGAAGTTCTTCCCTTTCCCGATATGCAGGAATGACGACCGCATGGGCGAAACGGGCCAGTTCGGGCAGTTCCGGTCCGGGATTTCGGCGCAGATACTTCAAAAAGTCCTGTTCGCGCATGGGGCGGCTACCTGATGAAGCGCTGTGCGGTCGTCACGACCCAGCGCCTGAGCAGGGGCGACAGAATGAAATCCTCGAAGGGACCATCTGTCTTGAACTGGTAGTCGCAGTAGGGGCACCGGGGATACACTTCGATATCCGCGGGCACGATCTTTTCGCCGCATCCCGGACAGGTGATCTCCATAACGGATGCGTCGAAATCGGTCAATGGATTTTTTTCTCTGTTCATAATGGGAACGGAATATACACCCAAATTACATAAAGTCAAGGGATTTTACGGCATTTTTCCGGCACAGACGACGACCGGAACGGCATCGGCAAAGGCGGAGGTGATCAGTTCGTTCGCTTTCCTGCGGGAGAGCGATCTCAGCAGTCTCAGTTCTTCCGCCGCTCCCGGAACGGCATTTCTGTCGTAAAGGAGATCGATCAGAGCGGCAAACAGGGCGCCGGACGTCTGTTCGTATCTCTTGCCGATCCCGAATTTCGTGCTTTCTACGGCTGATTTGAACTCGTCGTCGGCAAGGCCCGATCTCCCGAGACGTTCGATCTCGCCGAGAAGCAGACGGATGGTCTCATCCGTTCTGTCGCAGCGGGTCTGGGCGTAGAACGTGAACAGACCGGGATGAAATCCTCCCGAAAGATCCATGCCCACGGCATAGGCCAGGGCGTTGTCCTCCCTGACGTTTTTGAAGAGTCTTGCCGCAAGACCGTTTTCGGCCGCCAGGAGGAGCATGAAGGCCTGATGCCGGGCTGAACTCGAAAAGGATTGTCCTTTCACGGTCACGGTGACGGCGGTCTGGTTTCTGTCAAGAGGAATGCGCTCCTCGACCGGACTGACGGGAAAGACCGGCGGCGGCGGAAATTCCGGCGCTGCGTCGAGCCAGGGAAGGGCTCCGAGCAGATCGTCCGCCAGCGCGCGGACCTCTTTTTCATCGAGGTCTCCGCCGAATCCCGCCGCGGCCCGGGAACGGTGCAGCGTATTGAAATAGAACGACGCAACGTCTCCTGCGGTCAGGCCGCGGACGCTTTCGGCGGTGCCGTTCTGTCCCGCGGC
This sequence comes from Lentisphaeria bacterium, assembly GCA_017454215.1. Lineage (GTDB taxonomy): Bacteria > Verrucomicrobiota > Lentisphaeria > Victivallales > Victivallaceae > UBA1784. The sequence goes on from JAFTDL010000277.1 coordinate 3,577, forward strand.
GTAAGGATGATCCCCGAACAGGAGCGCGCGGCCGCGGTCGAAGGCCGTTTCCAGCGCCGCCGTGCTCCGGCTGTTCAGGTACTCCAGAAGGCGCTTCCGTTCCCGTTCGAACTCCCGTTCTCCGAAACGGGGACAGGTCAGGATCTCGGTCAGGAGCTTCATGGCTTTCCGGAAATTCTTTTTCGGCGCGTTCATACTGACCGAAAGGGAGTTGTATCCGCCGCTCACCGAAAGGTCGGCTCCGCAGGCATCGAGCGCAGCCAGAAGGGTATTTTCGTCTCTTGTCCGCGTTCCCGCGGCAAGAAGGCCCGCGGTCAGCTTGACTGTTCCCGCCTTGCCCGGTTTTTCGAAGATCGTTCCCGCCGGAAGAACGAGGGTGACGTGGGCGAGGGGGATCGTCCGCTCGGGAATATGGACGAGCGGAATGCCGCAGCAGTCGCCGAGCCGCACGGGGGAAGTCGCGGAGGCGCTGCAGAATGTGCCGCGGATCTTCTTTTCCCGGGTCAGCTGTCTTGCGATGTACAGTCCTTCCGGGCGCAGGATGCGTGCCGCTTCCTCCCTGACCTGATCCGGGGTGATCCCTTCCAGATGTTCCTGATAACGGTCGGCCGCTTCGGGCGGAAGCGACTCCATGACGCACATGCCGATGGCGGCGCCCGCGGCCTCGATGGATTCGAGCTGACGCAGGTGGTCGGCGTACTGCTGGGTCTTTTCCCGGTCGATCTCCGCATCCGGGATGTCGCCGGATGCGATCGCTTTCAACTCCGCCAGCAGTTCCTTTTCCAGTCCGGCCAGTTTCTGCGGGGGCACGACGGCGCCGATCCCGGCGGTGCCGCAGCAGCCGGGAAGGGTCCAGCAGAAGGTGCGCAGTTCGAGGGCCAGCTGTTTTTCAAGTTCGAATTTTCTGTTGAGCCGGGAACCGGGACTGCTGCCCAGAAGTCCGAAGAGGATATCCGTGCAGGGCAGGTTTTCGAGCCGGAAGTCGGGAAGACGCATGCCGATCATAAGCCGTGAAACCGTGTCCGGAAAGACGAACTCCGTTCCCGCCGGAGAACCGGGAACGAATGCCGGAGCCGGTATCTGCGGTTCCCCCGGATGGCATTCCTCCCAGTCGCCGAGCAGCTCTTCGAGGGTCCTGAATACTTTTTCGGGATCGACGTTCCCGGTCACGACCCAGAAACAGCGCCCCGGGGTGTAGCGTTTGCGGTGATACGCCCGCGCCATTTCCGGGGTGACGCAGGAGATCATGTTCTTCAACCCGATCACGGGAATGCGCAGAGGATGTCCGGGGAACATCTGCAGGAAAAGTCTCTCCTGGATCCTCCGGTCCGGATCGTCCTGCGAACGGTCGTATTCCCGCAGAATGACTTCCCGTTCGGCGAGAAATCGCGATCCCGGCAGTTCAGGGAAGCGGATCATGGACGCCAGAACTTTGAGGATGACGTCGATTTTGGTTCCCGGTCCGCCGGCGTGATATACCGTTCTGTCGAAAAACGTGTAGGCATTGACGCTGCAGCCGTTCTTCTGCAGCGTATCCGCGGCGGCGGTCCCCGGAAAACCTTTGCAGCCCTGAAAGAGCATGTGTTCGAGAAAATGCGACAATCCGCAGCCCAGATCCGCATCCTCGTGGATGCTTCCCGTCCTGATGTAGCACTCCGCAAAAACCGAACCGCCGGGCCGGGGCAGTACGTAGAGCTCCACTCCGTTGGGGAGCCGGAAAATGCATGTCGCTGAATAAAAATCCATATCGGGACGACGCTTTTCAGTCGATCTTGGGCAGGGCTATGGGCAGGGAAGCCGGAATAGTCTCTTCCCCGATGGACGGTGCGGGCGGAAAATCAATGTCGAAATCGCTGCGTTTGTCCCCCGGCGAGGCCGAGAGCAATTCGACGCCGATGAGTTTGTACACGATCTCTCCCACATCCGAAGCGGTCTCCAGGCCCCAGCTGGTCAGGACTTCGCGGGCCAGCGCGCCGTATTCCCGGGCGGCGTAATCGCGGATGCCCTCCATGAGTTCCCGGGCCGTGACATGCCTGTGCGCTTCGAGGCGGTTGACGGAAAAAGTCACCGCCTCGGTGACAAAACGGTAGGCGTCGGCGGCATACCGGGGATCGGCTTCGGCAAGTTTCTTGACTTTTATTTCGAATACGGAATCCATGAATTCACTTTCCCGCCGGGGTGTCGCGTTTTCCTTTGATGATCGACGATGGATCGGTGCTCAGGTAATCGGTCAGCATGCGTATGCTTTCGAGGGTCTGGTTGAACTTCGAGAGAGTGCTGCCCAGATCTTCCTTGCTTTCAACGAGGCTCTGCAGGGCGTTTCTGAAAGCGGCGGTGCTTTCAGGCAGTTTCATGTTCTTCGTGTAGGTCGAGAGCTGTTCGCCCAGAAGCCGGAATATCTCCATGTCCTTCTCGAGGGAGTCGAGCAGACGGGTCAGGCGTCTTTCGTCGAATACCCGTGCGACGGTGCTGGTGCTGACTTCGAGATTTTCCGCGGCGTCGTTGATGCGTCCGATGGCGGAGCGGATAGCCGGGTCGGAAAGGATCTCCGAGAGTCTCCCCAGCGAGCGTTCGAGTTCGTTGGATATTTCCTCGAACCTGATGCGCGAGAGGCGTTCGAGCGAGGTCGAAAGGGCGCCGCTCAGGTCCTTTATGGTGGACTGCACCGAGGGGATGTAGTACACGCCGGGCATTTCATGCCGGGCGTTTTCCGGTTTTTCCGGCACTTGTCCGGGGGAGGCGAAGTAGTCGAAGTCGATAAATTTCATGCCGGTGATCCCGGCAAACTCCATCCGGCAGCGCAGACCCTGTTCGATCTCCTTGCTCAACTGTTTGAAAAAGAGTTTCTTCTGCCGCTCTCCGCCCGTTGATTTGCCGAAG
>JAFTDL010000278.1 GCA_017454215.1 Lentisphaeria bacterium
CTACAACAAGTCCCTCGGTTCCGGCGCGTTCACCTCTTACAGCACGAAAGGTCTGGGGACCGACGTGGGCAATTATGTGATCACCGATGCCAATTATTCGGGACATCCCTATTCCAGCATGGCCGGACTGTGGCACAGCCGGAGCGGCAACTACACCAGTCTCGACGGCAGCGGACACAAATTGAGCTACGAGGACGTGGTGACCAAATACACCACCGCCGTCAACATCACGGCCTGGATGAAGGGAGAATAGTTCTCCGCATTTCCGGAAGTGATATGATCTCCTCACCGACACTTGTTCTGGCCCGGCGGGAATTCCGGCGGCTGAGCGGCGGGAGCGCGCTGTTCCGTCTTGATCCGGCCCTTCCCTCCTTCGAGATCGCCCGCGAGGGGGGACGCTGGATCTTTTCGGGACCCTCCGAAACGGAACTCCTGTACGCCGTCTACGACTGCGCCGAGCGTTTTCTCGGGTACGATTTCTTCGAGCCGGGCACGGAAAATTTCGACCCGGCGCGGGTCGAAAAGGAGCTGCCCGAGGGCGTTCTTGTCCCGGCGCGGCGGCCGCTGCTGCGGTACCGCGGATTCATTCAGGAGTTTCCTTTCGACGAAAAGGAGACCCCGCGGCTTTTTGACTTCATGGCCAAAAACAAGCTGAACTATCTGCTGGTGTGGATGAAGTATTACGACGAACTTGCCGGGGAACTCAAGGAGTACGCCGCGTGCCGAGGGATCGTCATCGAAAGCGGCCATCACGATTTCGCATACCTTGTCCCCTACGAAAAATACGGCCGCGGACACCCGGAGTACTTCGCCGTGCGTCCCGGCCGGGACGGGGAGAAGGCGCTGCCCGGCGTGACTCACGCCGGGCATCAGCTGTGCACCACGGAGCCGGGACTGCGGAAGGAGATCGCAAAACGGCTTCTCGCCTATGCGGAAAAACATCCGGAACTGCGCCGCATCGGATTGAATCCCGACGACGGTTTCGGCTGGTGCCAGTGTTCCCGCTGCCGCAGGTACTATCAGCCCGACGACCGCAGGAAATGCCTCGTGCCCGCGCATGCCGCGCATTATTTCTACGCCGAAAACGCCTACGACGAATTCATCGCGGAGGCGGCGAAAAGGGTGCACGTCCGGCGGCCCGATCTCGTGCTGAATTTTTTCGGGTACGTGAATTACTCTTCGCCCGCAAAAAATTTCCGCCTGACGCCGGGGATCGCCGTGCAGCTTGCCAACTACTGGCGCTGCGTTCAGCACGATCTGGCCGATCGCGCCTGTCCGACCAACAGGGGGTTCCTGAACGATCTGCTCGCGTGGGAAAAGGCCAAGGCCGGCGGGGAGCTGATGATCTACGAATACTACATGGGGATCAACTTCTACATGTCGCTCCCGCTGCTTTTCGGGAAGCGGATGTTCGACGAACTGGCGTTCTACCGCGCTCACAAGGTGGACGGCGTGCTGACGCAGTTTCAAACGGGACACTGGAGCGTCTACGGCGGCAATTACCGTTTCATGGCGGAGGTGCCCGGGGGGAGAGTTTCGAAGAGGCGCGGAAGCGTTTTTTCAGCCGTCGTTTTCCGGGGATGGTCTCTGAGGCGGAGCATTTTTTCGCCATGGTGCAGGATGTGGTCGATTCCGTCAACGGCTGTCACATTCCGACGCCGGCCTCGCTTTTCAGCCGGATCCGTCCCGAACAGCTGGAAAAACTGCTTCCTCCGGCGCGCCGGATCTCGAGGAAACTTGCCCGTATCCGCCCCGCCGCGGATCTGGAGTGCTGGGTGCGCTATCTCATCCGCTTCAAGAAGATCTACGACAGCGAGACGGAGCGGCGGATCACGGTTGAGGAGATGCGGCGGTTCCGCCGCTGGATCGCCCGCGGGAAACACCGGCGCATTTTCGCCGCCCCGGTGCAGTATTATCTGAAACTGTGGCAGCAGGACATCGGGGAGGATCGTCCCTGCCGCTTCTTCGACGTGGACTGGCCCGCGGAGTTCCGCCGCCGGGCGGAGGAGGCGCTCCGGCCGGACCGGCCGGTCGAATAAAGGAGAAAAAAGGATCATGAGAAAAAAATTTTTTCCGCTGCTTGCGTCATCGTTCTGCTGCGTCCTTGCGGGCGCGGCGGAGATCTATGTGGATTACAACGCTTCCGGCCGGGGGAACGGTTCCCGTCAGGATCCGTTCCCGAATTTCGACCGCGCCATCGTCAGGGCGAAACCGGGCGATACCGTCAGAATTCTGCCCGCCGGAAAGATCATTCACGACACGCTGAGGATCCGGGACGTCAACGGCACGGCGAAGTCTCCCATCGTCATCGACGGCATGTGCAACATCTTTTCGGGCGTCAAGGCCGTGGATCCCGCCGACTGGAAGGAAGTCCGGCCCGGCGTGTACTGCCGCCGCTCCGTCATGCCGAAGGCGATGGTGAGCCGTTATTTTCTGGTCATCCGGGGCAGGATCGTCCGCATGGGGCGTTACAGCAAGGGGGCGGGCAGCGCCCGGCTCAAAGATCCGGATTCGCTCCTTCCGGGCGAGTGGACGATCCGGTCCGCCGCGGAAAAGAATCAGCGGGATATTTTCGTGCGTCTCCCCGAAGGCTGCGCCTCTCTGAAAGACGCCCGGATCGAGGAACCCGGCACGAAGACCGTTTCGGGGGTTCACATCTCCGGAAAAAAGGGCAGTTCCCACATCAGACTGCGCAACATCATCGTGCGGCACGTCTGGAACGACGGATTCAATTTTCACGGCCCCAACACCCATCTGGAACTTGAAAACATCGCAGCCGTCGAGTGCGGCGACGACGGGATCAGCGCCCACGAAGAGAATCAGATCGTCGTCCGCAACTACGTCGCCATCGGCAACTCCACCGGCATCTGTCATGTCCAGAAGGCCGACTGCCGCCACGAAAACGTCTATCTCGAAGGCAATCTCGGCGTGGATATCGAGTTCACCCGCGATACCCGGAACGTGCTGATAAACGCCGCCGTCAAAGGTTCTTCCCACGACGGGATCCTCGTCCTGAACCGCACGGGAAGCCTGCTGATGGCAAATTGCCGCTTCGTCAACCGCGCGAAGACCGCCGTCTTCTCCTTCCCGGCGAAAAGCGAACTCAAAACGACTCTGAAAGACGTGAAATTCGCGGATTACCGGACGAGAAACTGTCCCGCGGACGCGGAAAAAACCGATGCCGCAAATTTGACGCCCGCCGTCGAAGAACTGCGGAAAAAACTCTTCGCCCTCTTCAACGGCCAACTGGAACGCGCTCTCGAACCGTGAGTGAAATTTCCTGCGGGCGGCAGTTCATCACCAGTCATTCATAAGGCAGAACGAACATGAAAAAAAATCATTCCGGCAGTTCAGTCATCTCTTCGCGCACCGATCACGGCGTCTGCGCC
>JAFTDL010000279.1 GCA_017454215.1 Lentisphaeria bacterium
CCATCGGGGTCCTGCCCGCGGCAAAACTGCTCAAAATGCCCGACGTGCGCCTCACCGCGGCGGCGGACGCTCCCCGCGTCGAACGCTATCGCCGGGAAGGAATTTTTCTCAACGGGCAGCGGCTTGACTTCGATTTCGCCGCGCCGCGGGAGATGTCCGGACTGCCCCCCGCCGAACTGGTCATCGCCGCGACGAAGAATCCCGATCTTGCGGCGGCGCTTGAAAACGCCGCTCCCCTCGTCGATGAGAAAACGGTCTTTCTGCCCCTGCTCAACGGCATCACGGCCGACTCGGTCATCGCCGCGCGTTTTCCGCACTGCACGGTGCTGAAGGGATTTTTCATCGGCCACGCCAGCGTGCGCGAGAGGAACCGCATCCGCCACGACGGCGTGGGAACGATCCGCATCGGCGGGGAGGACGCCGCCGTGCGGAAAGTGGAGACGCTCTTCTGGGACGCGGGGATCCCGGTGGAGGTCCCGCCCGACATGACCTCGGCCATGTGGAAAAAATTCGTCCTCAACGTGGGCGTCAATCAGACGCAGGCCGTGTATCGCGCGGACTACGGGGAAATGCAGAAAAGTCCGGAAATGCTCGCCTTCGCCCGACGCCTCATGGACGAAGCCGCCGCCGTCGCCGCCGCGGAGAAAGTCGCGGGCTCGGAACACATGGTCCGGGAGGCCATGAGGATCATCCTCGCCATGCCGGGAGACGTCAAAACCTCCATGCTTCAGGACGTGCTGGCCGGACGGAAAACCGAGGTGGAGGCCTTTGCCGGGACCGTCTGCGCCCTCGCCGCGAAACACGGCATCCCCGCCCCGTGCAACCGCGAAGTGCTGGAACGGCTCCGAGGATGATCCCGCCGTTTGCTTTTTTCCGAAGCTGTGGTATAATATGCTTCTGAAAAATATCCGCAAAAAGATGAAACGGAGAAGATCATGATACAGGTTTCCGAGATCGCCCGCCGGGCGAAAGCCGCATCGCAGGTATTGAAAACACTTTCGGGCGAACGCCGGGCCGACGCCCTGGACCGCATGGCGGGCAAGCTCCTTGCCTGCCGCAAAGAGGTCTTTGACGCCAATGCCGCCGATCTGGCCGCCGCGCCGGAGCTTTCGGACGCCTTCAGGAAAAGACTGACCGTCACGGACAAAATTTTCGACTATATGCTCAACCGTCTGCGCGAGGCCGCAGCGCTCCCCGATCCCGTGGGCAGGATCCTCGAAGGACACACCATGCCCTCGGGACTTCAGGTGCGCCGCGTCGCCGTTCCCATCGGCGTCGTCGCCATGATCTATGAGGCCCGGCCCAACGTCACCACCGACGCCGCCGCCGTGGCCCTCAAAAGCGGCAACGCCGTGATCCTCAAAGGCGGTTCGGAGTCGATCCGCACCAACCGGGTCCTTGCCCGGGCCATGCGCGAGGCCGCTTCCGAAGCGGGTCTGCCCGAGGATGTCATCCAGCTCATCGACAGCACCGGTCACGCCGCCGTAAGCGAACTGCTCAAGCAGGAGAAATTCGTCGATCTCATCATTCCCCGGGGCGGGAAAAGTCTCATCAGAGCCATCGCCGAAGGAACCAGGATCCCCGTCTTGAAACACTTCGACGGCATCTGCCACCAGTATGCGGCCGAGGATGCCGACACCGATATGACGGTGAAACTTGTCGTCAACTCAAAATGCCAGAGGGTCGAGGTGTGCAACGCCCTCGAGACCCTCCTCGTCGATGCAAAATCGGCGCAACGGCTCCTGCCCCCCGTCGCCGAAGCGCTCAGGGCAAAGGGCGTGGAACTGCGCGGCTGTGCAGAGACGCGGAAGATCCTGCCCGATTGCGTTCCCGCAACGGAAGAAGACTGGGACACCGAATATCTGGCCCCGATCCTCTCCATCAGGATCGTCAACGGCATCGACGAAGCCGTCGAACACATTTCCCGCCACGGTTCGGGGCACACCGACGGCATCATCACCGGCTCCCTGTCTCTTGCCGAACGCTTCATCGCAGGCGTGGATTCGGCCTCGGTGCTGGTCAACGCCTCCACGCGTCTCTCCGGCGGCGGCGACTACGGCATGGGCGCCGTGGTCGGCATCAGCACGGACCGGCTCCACGCCCGGGGGCCCGTGGGTCCCGCCGAACTCTGCACCTACAAATGGGTCGCCGTGGGCAGCGGACAGCTGAGGGCGTAAACCGATGAGATTCGGAGAGATCTTCGAGGAGCGCTCCGGCGCGGGAGCCTTCTTCTTCAGCATCCTCGTGTGGGGCGTGGGCGTGGGCTGTTTCGCCGCGGCCCTCAACAACTATCTGTCGAACGTCCACAACATGAACAGCGTCGACCGCGGCTGGCTGGAGTTCTTCCGCGAGATGCCGGGGCTGGCGCTGGTCTTTCTGCTGGCCCTCCTCCACAAGACCAGCGACTGGAAAATACTGCGTATCGGAACGCTGGTCTCGATGATCGGCGCGGCGCTGCTGCTCATTCCCTCCGGCAAGGCCGCCGTCATCGGATTCATCATGATCTGGAGTCTCGGCGAACATCTGGTCATGCCCATCCGGCAGGGCATCGCCATGCAGGTGGCCCGTCCGGGGTTCGCGGGGCAGTCCCTCGGCTTTCTCACCGGCATCATGAATTTCGGCGCCGTCACCGGCAGTCTGCTGGTCGCCGTCATCTTCTACGCCGGGACCCGGTACTTTCAGCTGACGGAACACTTTCTCTTCAACGTCCTCTGGGGACTCATCATCTTTCTCATGCTCGCCAGCACGGCCAGCACCTTCACCAAAGACGCCCCCAATCATCCCTCGAAACGCCCCCGGCTCTACTTCAACAGGAAGTTCGGCAGATTCTACGCGCTGGAACTCTTCTACGGCGCCCGCAAGCAGATATTCATGACCTTCGCCCCCTACGTGCTCATCCGCGAATACGGATTTTCCACCGCGGCCATGGCGTTCCTGCTGGGCGTCTGCGCCTTCATCAACATCTTCGCCGCCCCCGCCATCGGCAGACTCACCGACCGCTGGGGATACCGCAACACCATGATCTGGGACACGGTCATCCTCTTCTTCGTCTGTCTGCTCTACGGTTTCGCCGGAGACATCTTTCCGCCCCGGACGGCCCTGATCGTCGTCTGCCTCAACTTCGTCCTCGACGCGGTCATAAGCACCACGTCGCTCGCCACCAACATCTATGTGCGGGAACTGGCTTCAAATCAGGACGAACTCACTTCGACCCTCTCCACCGGCATTTCCATCAACCACCTCATCGCCATCCTCTCAGCCCCCATCGGCGGATGGATCTGGATGAGATTCGGGCTGGGATACCTTTTTACCTTCTCCGCCGTCATGGCGGTCTGCAATACCCTCTTCGCAATGACACTGCCCAAACC
>JAFTDL010000032.1 GCA_017454215.1 Lentisphaeria bacterium
AGGGGGTCAAGTCCCCCTCGGAAGCCGTAAAAGTTAGAGGATTTCGCGATTTTAGAGGAGTCCGTGTTTCTGCGGTCTCTCAAACCGCATGGCAAAGGTGCGATTTGAGGTCGATTTCGGGGCTGAATTGCAATAAAAAAGGCAACTCGTCTGAGTTGCCGGAAATGCGATGGTGGAGCAAAAGAGACTCGAACTCTCGACCCCCACACTGCCAGTGTGGTGCTCTAGCCAACTGAGCTATTGCCCCGTGATGTTTCATAATGTATCACAGGCAATGCGCTTTTTCAAGCGGGAAAATAAAATTTTTTTCATTTTTTTGCCGGATTTCCCTCCGTGAAAAACATTTTTACGCCGGAAACGGCTGCAGACGGTTGCAATCACGGCGGCAGCGCAGTATATTGAAGGCGGTAACATCCCACGGGGCAAAAAAAAGGAAACAGTTCCCATGAAAACACTCAAGATCAACCTCATTCCCGGCGACGGCATCGGCGTGGACGTCGTCAATGAAGGCGTCCGGGTCCTCGACGCCCTCGCGGCAAAGCACGGCGGACTGAAATTCGCGTACGACAAACTTCCGTGGAGCTGCGCCTACTATCTCGAACACGGCCGGATGATGCCCGCAGACGGCATGAAAATTTTGCGGGACTGCGACGCCATTCTCCTCGGCGCAGTGGGATTTCCCGGTGTGCCCGATCACGTTTCGCTGCGCGAACTCCTGCTCCCGATCAGGACCGGCTTCGACCAGTACGTCAACATGCGCCCCATCAAACTCCTTCCCGGACTGGTCTCGCCCCTCAAAAATGACAGGATCGATTTCGTCGTCATCCGCGAAAACTCCGAGGGCGAATACTGCGGGCGCGGCTCCTCCGACGACAACGGCGCCGTTCAGGAAGCCGTATTCACCCGCAAAGGCACCGAACGCATCATCCGCTACGCCTTCGAGTATGCGAAGAACAACGGCATGACCAGCGTCCTGAGCGCCACGAAATCCAATGCGCTCAATCACTCCATGGTATTCTGGGACAGGATCTTCAACGAAGTCAAAACCGATTATCCCGCAATGGATTCCCGGCAGATGCACATCGACGCGCTGGCCGGATTCTTCATCATGCACCCCGACCGCCTGCAGATGGTCGTCGCCAGCAACCTTTTCGGCGACATCCTCACCGATCTGGGGTCCGCCATGCTGGGCAGCATCGGCATCTCCCCTTCGGGCAACATCAACCCGGAAGGGCTCTATCCCAGCATGTTCGAGCCCATTCACGGCTCCGCTCCCGACATCGCGGGCAAGGGCATCGCCAATCCCGCCGGGACCTTCTGGGCCATCGCCATGATGCTCGAACAGCTCAGGGAGAACCCCCTCGCCGATCTGCTCATGGAAGCCATGTGTTCCGTTCTCGAGGCGGGTGCCGCCACCACGCCCGACATCGGCGGCAGGGGGACGACCACCGAAATGACCGATGCCGTTATTGCCGCCGTAAACGCCCGGTGAATTTGTATTCACCGCCTCCGCGCTGTATATTAAAAGAATGTCGAAAGGGGAGCATTTCGGGACCGTCCGGTTCCTGATCCCCCGCAAAAAAAAGGAGACGATCCGCATGAAAAGATTTCTGATCGCCGCACTGGCGGCCATCGTGGCGTCCGGATGCTCGTGCCCGGACGGGGAGTGCAAACAGGAACAGCAGCCGGCGCCGGCTCCTCAGACCGCAAAGGCCCCGAAGAAGGCCGATGCCGCCCAAGCTCCGAAAAAGACCGACGCAGTCAAGGCTCCGAAAAAGAAGGCGCCCGCAAAGAAATCTCAGGACGCCAAACCGAAAAAATCTCTCGACACCAAGTATGCCGGAGTTCAGATCCTCGGCGAAACCGACAAGTCCGCCCTCTCCTACAAGCCCGGCGAAGAGATGGTCTTCACCTTCAAGGTCGATTTCGGCAAGGTCGAACCCGGGAAACTCTTCCTGCAGTACACCCGCCGCGGCGACGACAACAAAACTTTTTCCGGCAAAGCTCCCGCCGACAAGCCGCTGGTCGTGAAGACCTCTCTCGACCGCCCCGGTTTCGTCAGCGTCAATGTTTACCTCATCGACGAGAAGGGTAAGCGAGTCACCTATGAATACATGCGCTGGAACAACAGAAAAGCCCGTCAGTCCATCGCCTTCTTCGCCGGAGCCGGCGTTCAGGCTGAAAAACTCAAGGACTGCGGCGAACCCGCGGATTTCGACGCCTTCTGGGCCAAACAGAAACAGCGCCTCGCCGCCCTGCCCTTCGCGGGAAAAGTCGAAAAGACTCTTGTCAAGGAGTATCCCAACGGTTATGTCTATGCCGTCTCGATTCCCGCTCCCGGTCCCCGGCCGGCCACGGGATACATGACCGTCCCCAAGAACGCCAAGGCCAAGTCCCTGCCGATCCTGCTCACCTTCTACGGCTACGGCACCCACATCCAGAAGCCGCCGACAAACGTCGCCAAAAACAAGATCTTCTTCTCGCTCAACGCCCACGGCCAGAAACTCGGTCAGAAGGCCGCTTATTACAGGGAGTTCTTCAAATCCATCCGCACCCCGAAGTACAGCTATGCTTTCGATCCCGAGCAGAACAAGGATCCTGAAAACTGCTTCTTCAACGGCATGGTCATGCGCATCCTGCGCACCCTCGAGTATCTCAAGAGCCTGCCCGAGTGGGACGGCAAGAACCTCACCGTTGCGGGCGGCAGCCAGGGCGGACTTCAGACCATGTGGGCCGCCGCCCTCGATCAGGACGTCACCGTCGCCATGCCCTCCATCACCTGGTGCTGCGACATGGCCGGGACCGAAAAGGCCAAGCGCATCCACGGTCCGTGGCGCATCAAGTACGTTCCCGCGCTGGACTACTTCGACCCCGTCTTCATGGCCAAGCGCATCAAGAAGGCCGAAGTTACCATCACCCGCGCCGGTCTGGGCGACTACACCTGCCCGCCCTCCGGACTGGCCGTCAGCTACAACAATCTGGCGACGCCCAGAAAAACCATCCGCTGGGTCCAGGGCAGCGATCACGGCTTCGTTCCCAAGAAGTCCGAAGTCATCGTCTGGAGCACCGTCAAAAAGTAATCCGCAAATACCGGATTTTTCCAGAGCGACAACGAGATGCCGGATGAACTTCTCCGGTATCTCGCCTTTTTTGACATTGCGGAAAGAAAAATGATCCTGAACCGCCCCCTGACGCCCGTCGAAATGAAAATTTCGCAGCGTTACTACAATCTCTACTCCGCCGTCAACGGAATGAGTTATATGTGTCTCGGCGAAACGGTGCTGATCCTCTTCGCCCTTCGCCTCGGATGCAGGGACGCGGTCATTTCCGTTCTGGGGGCCATGATCTATGTGGGATTTCTCTTTCTGCCTCTCGGAAAGGTCATGACGGCCCGCACGGGAGCCGTCCGCAGTCAGGCCGACTTCTGGGTGATGAGGAACATCGCCTCGCTGATCATCGCCGCCGCCGCACCCACCGTCCATTTCGGATACCATAAAACGGCCGTATGTCTGCTGGTCCTCGGCGCCTTTCTCTTTTACGGCTTCCGGGCCGCGGGCGTGGTCATGTCGCAGCCCCTTGTCGGAGAGATCTGTCCGGCCGGAGAGCGCGGCAGATTCGTCGCGATTTCATGGACCTGTTTCTACGCCGCCGGCTTTGCCGCGCTTCTGGGGACCACGGCGCTTCTGAAATTCTTTCCCGGCGTCGGCGCCATCTTCGCCGTCATCCTCATCGGCGCCGCCCTCGGCGTCACGAGTTCCGTCTTTCTGCGCCGGGTCTCCGAGACCGGAGCCATCAGGGAATCCGCAAAAAGACCCGTACTCAAGGAGTACCGCCGGGTGCTGGCCGTACCTGTCATCCGCCGGCAGATCTACGCCGGAATGGTCTGCTACGGCGGCGTGATCCTCGTTGTCCCCATTTCTCTGCTGACGGTGAAGAAAGGCTTTCTGGCCGCCGACACCCAGGCGCTGATTTTTTCGGCGTTCCAGCTGTTCGGCTCCATCTGCGCAAGTTTCGTCCAGAGCCGTATCTCCGACCGCCTCGGCGGCAAAAGAATGCTTGCCATCGGCTACGGACTGCTCTCCACCACCGCCCTCTACTGGATCATCGTGCCCCGGGGCTTTTCCTGGGGCCCCCTGCTGATCCCCTTTCTCATCGCCGCCTTCGGAAGCGTGGGCGTCAACAATGCACTCACGCAGTATTACCTTGAAACCGTGCCCCGTCCGATGCGCGTCATCGCCAGCATTTTTTTCTCGATCGCCTCCGGCGTCGTCGCCGGCCTCGCCGGTCTGACCGCAGGCAGCAGTCTGCTCTTCCTCGCCGCCCGCCTGAACGATTCGGGCGACCCCCTGCTCACCTACCGGCTGTATTTCGGTGCGGTACTGCTTCTGCTCGCTGTCCTCAGTCCCCTCATCCTCCGCCTTCCCACCCCGAAAATCCGGAAAAACGCCTGAAAAAAAGCTTTTTTTTTCGCGCTTTCGGATTGACAAATCGAAAATATGCGGTACATTATAAGAACGGCGGCGGGTTAGCTCAGCTGGTTAGAGCGTCGGAATCATAATCCGCAGGTCCACAGTTCGAATCTGTGACCCGCTACCATTTCTTTTTTGTGGTGGTTGTAGCTCAGTTGGTTAGAGCGCCTGGTTGTGGCCCAGGAGGTCGCGGGTTCGAGTCCCGTTTACCACCCCATTTCTTGATTCTCTGCCCGTCCAGCCCTCGGATTCGGGCATTTTTTATCTTCACGCAAAACCCCTTGTTGTAAAGGGATTTGCAAAACAATACCCGATTTCTTGGATTCTCCGGAGAGAGCCGCTGCCCGGAGGTTGGGCGCATGATTTTAATGAAAAACGCCCCAAATTCTCCGGCAGACTTGAACAGGCG
>JAFTDL010000280.1 GCA_017454215.1 Lentisphaeria bacterium
ACCGGCGTCGTCATCGGCGAGACCGCCGTGCTGGGGGCCAATGTGAGGATCTATCAGGGCGTCACCCTCGGCGCGGGCAATTTCCCCAAAGACGCCTGCGGCATGCTCATCAAGGGACTGAAACGCCACCCCACCATCGGAAACAACGTGATCAGCTCTTCCGGCGCTTCGGTGCTGGGCGACGTCACCATCGGAGACAACTCGGTGATCGGCGGCAACGTCTGGCTCACCGAGAGTCTTCCCGCCGGGACGAAGATCACCGCGCGTCCGCCAGAAAACCGGCTGAAGTTTGCGAAGGAGCGGACAATATGAATTCCGTCTGCGAAAATTTCCGCCGCGTCCGCAGTGAAGTCGACGCCGCGGCGGCCGCCGCGGGCAGGAACGGCAGGGACATCCTGCTTCTGGCCGTGAGCAAGACTTTTCCCGCCTCCGACATCCGGGCGCTCTACGGCATGGGCGTGCGGGACTTCGGCGAGAACCGCATTCAGGAGCTGGAAACCAAATCCGCCGAACTGCCGCAGGACATCGTGTGGCACTTCATCGGCTCTCTGCAGTCCAACAAGATCCGCAAGGCGGTGAAACTGGCTTCCGTGATCCACTCGGTGGACAGCGTTTCCGCCGTCGAACGGCTGGACCGCATCGCGGAGGAGGAGGGCAGACACGTGAAGTTTCTGCTCGAAGTCAACGTCTCCGGAGAAGCCAGCAAAAGCGGCGTGCCGAAGGCGGACTTCATGGCGCTCGCCCGCGCCGCCGCGGCGTGCCGGTATGCGGTCTTTTCGGGCCTCATGACCATGGCCCCCCTCGATGCGCCGGTTGAAATGCTCGACGCCGTCTTCGGCGGACTGGCCGAACTCCGGGACCGGGCCGAAAAGGAACTGCACGTCCCCCTGCCGCTGCTCTCCATGGGCATGAGCGGAGACTTCGTCAATGCCGTCTCCCACGGCTCCACCATCGTCCGCATCGGGACCGCCATCTTCGGCCGCCGCTGACGATCCCCCGGGACGGACGGCGCTGCCGAAACTTTCGCCGCACCTTCCCGCGTCCCGAAAACGTCCGGTCGAGGGGCGTTCCCGGATATTTCCGCCGCTCCCCGGAATCCTCGAATCACTCCGTCCGTCTTTTTTGCGATTCGGCAAAAATCCATCAGCACGGTTTTTGCCGTTCAGGGGGATCTTCTCCGCCGTTTTACCGGAATGATATCGGAGGATGAATTTGAAAAGCCGCGCATGATATTGTTTTGAATATCACGGTGGCTCCTTCACGGGAGGCAGGGCGTGAACCGCGGCCCTGTTTTCAGAATAAAATCATGCGGTACGGGCAACAGAGCCTTTGAAAAAAGGGAAGATGGTCCGGGAGAGGGGAAACTTTTTCCCTTCCCCCGGTGCTGTCCCGCCTCAGGGGCGCATGAGGGCGCGGAACTCTTCGACGGAGATTTTTCTGCCGTAGGGGGAGAGTTCGAAGGTTTCGGCGAAGCGGGCGTTTTTTCCGGCGTCGCCGAAGCTCCGGATGAGGACATCTCTGGCGGCATCGGCGGCGTCTTCGTAGCGTTTGCCCCAGTTGGCGATGAGGTAGGCCTTCTTTTCCTCCCACGACATTTTCCGGGGATCCATGGGCTTGCCCGTGCGCTCGTAAGAGAGCCACTCGTAGACCTGTGAAACGTGGCAGTCGAGCATGCGGCATTTTTCTTCCATGACGTCGTCGCAGATCATGGCGGCGTCGGAGCGGAAGGGGCGGGGATCGGTGAAGGCGTCGAAGACGCACCCGAACACGGGGTTGACCTTGGGCACGGGGGCGTCGGGGCAGAACATGGGCACCTGGGTGAGATATGCCGCATCCTGGACCAGCTGGGCGGTGGCCCGGTGGTCGGCGTGGTAGTCGCACAGGCGGTGCGAAAGGACCACGTCGGGATCGAAATTGCGGATGAGGCGGATGACCTTCATGCGGTTTTCGACGGAGGGCTCGATCTCGCAGTCGTGATGTTCCGAGAATACCTGATACTCGGCGATGCCGGAGACTTTTTTCGAGGCCTGGGTCTCAAGGTATCTGCGGTCGCGCAGGGCTTCGCGGGTCATGGAAAAGTGTCCGCAGTCGCCGTTGCACATCGAGACGAATTTCACCACGTGTCCGGCGCGGACGAGCTTGATGGCCGAGCCGCCGAAGCGGATGTCCGCGTCGTCGGGGTGGGCGCCGATGATGAGAAAGCGTCTGGGTCTGTCGCTCATGATGGTCTACTCCATGATCTTTTTGAGGGCGTCGAGGCTGATCTTGAGGTCGATGAAGGGATCCCGCAGATGGGTGTCGTGTTCGACGAGGACCCATTTTGCGTACTTCTTTTTCCTCAGGAATTCCGCGACGCCCTGCCAGTCGACGAAGCCGGGTTTGCTGCCGGCGCCCAGTTCGCAGAAGCGGAGCCGGTCGGTCCATTTCTCGGCTTTTTCGTCTTTGAAGAAGATGTCTTTGAAATGGATGGCGGCGATGCGGTCGTAATATTTTTCAAGGGTCTTCATGACGTTGCCGCCGGCTCCGGCGAGGTGGCCGATATCCAGCAGCAGGGAGGCTTCGGGAACTTTGGCCATGAAGTAGTCCAGTTCGTCCTGGCTTTCGACGACCTGTCCCAGATGGTTGTGGATGGCGGCGGCGAGGTCATACTTGGCGCAGGCGGCGCAGAAAGTCTTGGCGCGGTGGACGAAAGTGTCCATGGGGACATCTCTGCCGCAGGAGCCGGGGGCGAGCCAGGTGTAGGCTCTGCCCATGGCGGCGGAAGCGGTGATGCTCTGGGCGGGATTGTTCATGCGCACCGTGGCGAAATCCATGCCGAGTCTGCGGAATACGGCCGCCTTGTAAAGGGTCTCCGCCGCGTCGGTGGATTCCAGACGTTCGATGCCGTTGTAGCCGATCGCCTTCAGGCGCGAGAGCCGTTCTTCGAGATCGTAGTTTCCGCCGTCCCAGACATTCATGCCGTAATCGGCCACACCGTACTTCATATCAGGTTCCTTTCTCATCGTTTGTTTACGTGGAGTGCACCACGTATATAAAATACCCCGTCGGCGGGAGATTTTCAATCCCGGGACGGGGAAAGGTTCAGCTGAAATCGCAGTAGCGGGCGGCTTTTTCGGCGAGTTTGCCGCGGATGCCCGCCGCGCCGAGAAAGGTGAGGCGGCGGATCCGGCGGAAGTACAGGATCTTTTCCACTGCGGCCGGACCGAGTCCGGGGACGCGCAGCAGCGCTTCGCGGTCGGCGGAGTTGATCCGGACCGGGAAAAACTCCGGATGGCGTTCGGCCCACATCATTTTGGGGTCGCACTCAAGCGGCAGATTGCCCGAACCGTCGAAGACCATTTCCGAGGGGGAGAAATGGTATTTCCTGATGAGAAAATCCGTCTGGTACAGCCGGTGTTCGCGGGTCAGCCGGTCGGGCGCGTGAAAAATATCCGTTTCCCGCTCGCCGGGGATGCCCGGATCGCCCAGTCCCGGCTGGTAGGCCGAGAAGTAGACCCGCTCGAAATTCAGCCGCTGATAAAGGCCCTCCATGCACTTCACGATTTCCCGGTCGCTTTCGTCGGACGCGCCGACGATAAACTGCGTCGTCTTGCGGACCTTTGCGTAGGGCGATCCCGGCGCGGTGGCACGGGCGATGTACCGCACGGGATCGACGATGTCGCGATAGAAATCCTTGGAGGCGGAGAGTTTTTGAAAGTGTCTTGCGGTGGGAACTTCGATGTTCAGTGATACGGCGGAGGCGAGTTTCAGCGCTTCGTCGATGGCCGCATGGGACGCGCCGGGAATGATCTTGAGATGGATCCAGCCGCGGTAGCGGTGCTTCCTGCGGAGCAGTTCCGCCGCGGCCAGCAGGCGGTCCATGGTCCGGTCGGGGGTGCCGATGACGCCGGAACTCAAAAAGAGTCCCAGCATCCACTGTTTCCGGTTCTGTTCGAGAAAGAGCCTGACGATCTCATCGGGCGTCAGGGAGCAGCGGCGCGCATCGGCGTTGCCCCGCAGCGGACAATACCGGCAGTCGTTGGCGCAGCAGTTCGAGAGCAGGGTCTTGAACATGATCCCCGTGCCGCCCGAGGCCAGCGGAACGGGGTACAGCCAGCGCCTGTCCGCGCTTCTCCGCCGCCGTTCCGCATCGCTTGTGCCGCAGGCACAGGCCAGATCATACTGCGAATCCTGCGACAGGATCCGCAACTTTTCCAGAGCTGAAGTCATAAACCGCCGTTTCCCTTTCCGGCGATACTATAGCACGGCCGGCCGGAAATGCAACACCTTTTTCGACGGCCCCGGAAAATTTTCTTCAGACCTGGTGCGGTGCGGCGGCGGGGCGGGGACGGTGGAATTTGTTGAATTTGGCCATGACCTGCTGGAGATCGCTCCACGCGTCGCGTTTCGCTTCGGGCTTGCGCAGCAGAAAGGCGGGGTGATAAGTGGGCATCACGGGGATCCCGTTGTAGTCCAGCCAGCGGCCGCGGAGCCGGGTGATGCCCTCCTGACGGCCCAGCAGATAGTGCGCCGCCGTGGCGCCCAGCAGCACGATCGCCTGCGGGGACACAAGAGAGATCTGGGCCTTGAGATACGGCAGACAGGCCTCGGCCTCCTCCGGCATGGGGACCCGGTTGCCGGGAGGACGGCACTTGACGATGTTGCAGATGTAGACGCTTCCGCGCGTGAACTGCATGGCGGTTATCATCTTGTCGAGAAGCTGCCCGGCCTTGCCCACAAAGGGACGGCCCAGCCGGTCTTCGTCGAATCCCGGACCTTCGCCGATGAACATGAGTTGCGCATGGGGATCTCCCTCGCCGAATACCACGTTTGTGCGCTGTTCGCAGAGCGGACAGCCGCGGCAGGCCAGCGCCTGCTGTCTGAGCGCTTCCAGATCGCCGCCTGCGACGGCGGCGGGGGAGGGGACCGGAACGGACGGAACGGGAGAAACCGGCGATGCGGCGGGCGCCGTCTGCTGTCCGTTTCCGCCGGGAGCCGGGGCGTTCTGAAGAAATTCCCGCCACGCCGGAGAGTCCGGCATGCAGCGGCCCGTCGTGCCGGTTTTCGAGACGGCGGCGATCAGTTGGTCGAAAAATTCGCTGTTTGACATGGCAAAAACTTGTTAAATGCTCGATCCTGCGCTATATTTATAATATAGCCCGCTTTTCCGCGCTTGCAACGCCGGGAATCGGAGAAACATGTCAAACCGCAATCTTTTCAAAAGAACGGATCGGAGAAGGACGGAAAATGAAAGTTGTCGTCGCGTATTCGGGAGGTCTCGATACCTCGGTCATCGTCAAATGGGTCAAGGAGACCTACAAGGCTGAAGTCATCTGCTACTGCGCCAACGTCGGTCAGGAAGAGGAACTCGACGGCCTCGAGGCCAAGGCCATCGCCACCGGCGCCAGCAAGTGCATCATCGACGATCTCAACGAAGAATTCGCCCGCGACTTCATCTTCCCCATGCTCCAGGGCGACGCCATCTACGAGAACAACTATCTGCTGGGCACCTCCATCGCCCGTCCGCTCATCGCCAGACGTCTGGTCGAAGTGGCCAAGGCCGAGCATGCCGACGCCATCTGCCACGGCGCCACCGGCAAGGGCAACGATCAGGTGCGTTTCGAACTCAGCGCCAACGCCATCGCTCCCGAGATCAAGATCATCGCCGCGTGGAGAGACCCCAAGTGGAAGTTCACGGGCCGGCAGGATATGATCAAGTACGCCAAGAAGAACAACATTCCGGTCAACGTTTCGGCCAAGAAACCCTACAGCATGGACCGCAATCTGCTTCACATCAGCTTTGAAGGCGGCATCCTCGAGGATCCCTGGCAGGAGTTCCCCGAAGAGATCGCCGTCATGACCGAGCCCCTCAGCAAGGCCGCCGACAAGCCCGAAGACGTCGTCATCTCCTTCGAGAAGGGCATTCCCAAGAAGATCAACGGCCGGAAATACTCCCCCGCCAACATCATGCGCCGGCTCAACGCCATGGGCAAGAAGCACGCCGTCGGCCGCGTGGACATCGTCGAAAACCGTTTCGTCGGCATGAAGTCCAGAGGCGTCTACGAGACTCCCGCCGGGACCATTCTCACGGCCGCCCACCGCGGACTTGAGGAGATCACTCTCGACCGTGAAGTCATGCATCTGCGGGACAGCCTCAGTCCGCGTTATGCCGACAGGATCTACAACGGGTTCTGGTTTGCGCCCGAACGCGAAATGATCCAGGCGCTCATCACCGAGAGCCAGAAGTTCGTCACGGGCGACGTGCGCGTCAAACTTTTCAAAGGCGCGTGTCACGTCACCGGGCGGCGCAGTCCCTACAGCCTCTATGACGACGCCATCGCAAGTTTCGAGGGCAACGACAGCTACGATCACAAGGATGCCGCCGGTTTCATCAGGCTCAATGCGCTGCGTCTGCGGGTCCTCGCCCGCAGCAAGCAGAAACGCTACTGATGAAAAACACGGGACGGCGGGAGAGGTTTCCGCCGTCCCGGTGCCTCTCTTCGGCAGAAACGGAAGGGCAAAATGGCCGCAGATGACAGAGACAACGTTCCCGGCACGTTCTCGAACGGGGATTTTTCCGCCTCTCTGACCAGTTATCTGCAGCAGATCGGCCGTCTTCCGCTGCTGTCTCCCGAGGAACAGTCCGGTCTGGGGACTTCCATCGAAGAAAAGACGGAGCAGCTGCGCGACTGTATGCGCCGCTTCGGTTTTTCTGCTCTGGAATACATCCGCATCCTCGACGACTGCTCCGTCAGGCGGCTGGAACCCCGGGACTGTTTTCTGCCGTCCTCCCTCGACCGCGCCGAAGGGGCGGCCGGGGACGGACCGGATCTTTTCGAAAGACTGGCCCGGTGGCGGCACGACATCTACACGGCCTATTCCGAACTCGCCGCGGCGTTCTCGTCGGGCGCGGACTGCGGAAGCGCCCGGGAAAAACTCGCCGGAGTCATGGCCAGATACCGCATCAACGCTCATCTGCTGGATGAACACGCCGATGTGGTCACCGACTATATTTCTCTGCGCAAAGACAACGCTCTGGCGGGCGACGGCGGACTCCGGCTTCTTGAAGAGCGCTTTCTGATGCACGAGACGGAGTTTCTCACGGCATCCGGACGCATTTCCGTTCTGCGCGAAGAACTCGGCTCCCTGCGCAACCGCATGGTCGAAGCGAATTTGCGTCTGGTCGTCAGCATCGCGCAGAAATTCCGCAGCCGCGGCGTGCCTTTCAACGATCTTATTCAGGAGGGCAACCTGGGACTGCTCCGGGCGCTGAAGCGGTTCGACTTCATGCTGGGCAACAAATTCAGCACCTACGCCAGCTGGTGGATCAAGCACAATATCCGCCGGGCCATCGCCGAGCAGGCCCGGGTCATCAGGATCCCCATCCACATGATAAACGCCATCAATTCGATCAACTGGGCGGAGCAGCGCTTCATTCAGCTGAACGGGCGGGAACCCGAAGTGGAGGAACTGGCATCCCAGCTGGGAATGCCCGCGGCCCGGGTCAACTCCATCCGCAAGATGGCCTGCCAGACGATTTCGCTCCAGTCGTCTCTGCGCGACGACGAAGACAGCGGCATGCTCGAAGACCTCATCGCCGACGATACGACTTCCAGTCCGGCGAGGCTCGTCGCGCGCAAGGTCCTTTACGACAAACTCTACGAAATGCTCAGGACCCTTCCCGAGAGGGAGCAGCAGATCATCATTTTAAGGTTCGGCCTCTTCGATCAGCCCTGCCTGCCGCTCATTGAGATCAGCCGCCGCTTCAATCTCACCCGCGAACGGGTCCGGCAGCTGGAGGTCAAGATAATCAGCAATCTCCGTTCTCCCGCCAAGCTCAAATATCTGGACGGCATCGACGGGTACGAGGAGATTTCAAAGGTTTTGTCATGGCAGAAGTCAGTATCCGCAGCATCACGAAATCGTACACGTCGGGCGATCCCGTTCTCAAAGGC
>JAFTDL010000281.1 GCA_017454215.1 Lentisphaeria bacterium
TCGCTCACGGGCTCCACCGTCACGTTGGGGAAGTGCCTTTCGAGCATGGGAAAAAGTTTTTCGGCGAAATACCGGTTGAAGGCGATCCTGACGACGGTCCTGCCGTTGCCCGTCACGAAGGTGCCGCGGCCCGTCACGCGCCGGACGACGCCCTTGTCGCGCAGAATGTTCAGCGCCTTCGCCGCCGTCACGGGCGACACGCCGCACTGCCGGGCCAGTTCCTGCTCGGCGGGGAGCCTCCCCGTCAGTTCGCCCGACATGATCTTCGCTAAAATCGATTCCGCTATCTGCTCGCTTTTGCCTGCCATTTGTCCTGCTCTCCCAAATACCATAGTGCGCACTATGGCAATTAATATAGAGTCAAAAAACCGGTTGTCAAGGGGCTCTGAAAAAAAAAAAAAGAGAGAGCCGTATGGAACGAAAGGAGTTGCAGAGGCTTCCGGCCGCCGTGTCCTACAGAGAGACGACCTTGCCGGTGCGGCGGGACTCCTCGGCGGCGAAGACCATGAGATGACTGGCCAGCGTCTCGTCGATGCCGCTGGAGATCCTGCTCTGGTCGCGGGCCGCCAGCGCTTCGACGAAGGTGCTCATGAGACCGAAATCCCCTCCCCCGTGGCCGGAAAGGATCCCGCCGTCGTTGGCGATCTCGGTGTCCACGACCCGGGTGGAGTCGTCGAGGAAACGGTGGATGCGGATGATCCGGCTGTCGGTGTCGATCTCGCCCCTCGTGCCGAAGATCCGCGTCTTGCGGCCGCCGTGGGCGTTGAACGCGGTCATGGTCATGGAGGCGGTGGAACCGTTCTCGAAGAGCATGTTGACGATCTGATTGTCGACCACGTCGTTGTCGCAGGCATAAACGCAGCGGCCGTAGGGTCCCTGAGCAATGGCCCGGGCCAGATTGTCGCGGGTGACGGCGGCCTGAGTGAGCACGTCGGTGGGCCAGCCCAGATTGTCCTTGCAGAAACGGTCCCTGAAATAGATCTTGTAGGCCGAATACGGACAGGTCGATTCGATCTCGCGGGGGCAGTCGATGCAGCGGTCCGCGGCTCCGGCGGGCTGTTCGGATTTTCTGAAGTGCTTCAGCGTGCCGAAGGACTGGATCTGCGTGCATTTTTTACCCATGACCGCGTGGATCCAGTCGACGTCGTGGCAGGATTTGGCCAGCAGCATGAAACTGGACTCCGCCTCGTTGCGCCAGTTGCCGCGCACGAAGGAGTGAGCCTGATGCCAGTAGCCGACGGGCTCCAGATGCTGGAGCGTGACGATGTCGCCGATCTCGCCGGAGTCGATGATCTTTTTGAGCGCCGCCGTGTATTTCGTGTAGCGCAGCACGTGGCAGACGGCGAACATGACGCCGTTGGACTTGACCGCCTCCACGATGCGGCGGCAGGACTCCGCCGTGGGCGCCATGGGCTTTTCGAGAAGGATGTCGTACCTGCGTTCGGCACAGGCGACGGCCGGAGCCTCGTGAAGATTGTCCTGAGTGCTGATGATGACGCCGTCGCACATTTTGGGCCGGGAACAGAACTCCTCCCAGCTTTTGAAACACCGGTTTTCGGGAATGTTGTGCTTCTGCGCGAACTCCCTGCGGATGTCATCCCGCGGCTCGGCCACGGCGGCGATCTGCAGTTTTTCGGGAAAGCTCTTTGCATACGAGGCATATCCCCTGCCCCGGGCTCCGGCGCCGATGACGGCAAGCGTGACTGGTTTCGACATGAAAAAATCCTCCGTATTTTTATCGGAATACCGATCTTTCGTTTTTACGGTATGAGATGCGAGCGCCCATAGTTGGATCCGCCGGTGTATGCGGGCGCCGGGGGTCGGACCATATTTCGGGGATCCTCCCGGCTTTCTCCGCGCTTTCCGGCAGTGCCGCCTGTGTCGTTGCTTGAGAAAATATACTGCATGCGCCCGCACATGTCAAGCCGTCCTGCCGTTGACATTTGCATCGGGGAAGTATATATTATGCCGTCTTGCGAAATCACACAGGAAAATTTTTTCGATGGCAAACGAAAAGGTGCATCCCGGAAAGCCGGCTGTATCGCACTTCTGCAAGGTGCGCGAAGAGAAGCCGTCCGAAAACGCACGCCCCGTCATACTGCTCAACATGGCGGCGGACACCGTCAACGGCCGGGAGTGCGAAGTGCTCATCAGCCGATACGCGCAGCGGGTCAGCGATGCGGGCGCCGTCCCCATGCTCATACCCTCCATCGAAAAAAAGGAAAATATCGAAACGCTGCTGGACCTGGCCGACGGCGTTCTGCTCATCGGCGGCAGGGACTACGATCCGCGCTTTTACGGCGAGGAGCCCCGTCCGGAGACGGTCATGACGCGGAGACGCCCTCATTTCGACATCGCTTTCGGCGAAGCGGTCCTCGCCCGCGCCATGCCGGTGCTGGGCATCTGCGCGGGGTGCCAGCTGCTCTGCATCGTTTCGGGAGGCAAACTCATCCAGCATCTGCCCGATTCAAAGGAACATACGGGCGGGGCGACGCATCGCGCGCGGGTGCTGGAAAGCGGCTTCTTTGCGCAAGCCTGCGGCGCGGGGCCGGGAGAAGAGCTGACGGTCAACAGCTTTCATCATCAGGCCGTGGATCCGGAGCATCCCGGACGCAATATGCGCATAACCGCCCGGGCCTTCGACGGCAGCGTGGAGGGGATCGAGCTTGCCGGAGAACGCATGGTCCTCGGCGTCCAGTTCCACCCCGAGCGCATGGACGATCTCGGACCGCGGGTCTTCACCCGTCTCCGGGAAGCGGCGGCGGCTTTTCAAGCAGAAAGAAAATAACGGAACGGCAATTTTTCAACATACCGGAGACATCATGAGAAACTTTTTTTCCGGACTTCTCTGTTTTGCCGCCCTCCTTGCGGGCGGAGCCGAAACCGCCGTCGCCAACTGCGCCTGGCGTTTTCGGGACGACGGCAGCGCGGTCTTTTCGTGGACCACCGGAAAACGCGGTCCCCTGATGCAGATCGCCGTCACCGCACCGGACGGAAAAAAGACCGTCATCCCGGAACGTGAAAAGCGGGCGAAATGCGTCCGCGTTCACGAGGCGGTGATCCCGGCCGCCCTCGCCGACGGGGCGCAGGCCGTCGTCACATGGCGCAGAAAAAACGTGCCGCTGTGCAGGCCCGTCACGCTGAAAAAACCGGCGCCGGTCCCCGTCGTTTCCGATCTGCGCGTGGAGCTTTCGGTCAGCGACCCCTGCGCGCCGCGCAAAACGTGGCCGGTGCTTTCGGGCGTGCCCTTTGCTCCCGGCAGATTCGGCAGTCCCGCACAAATCAAGCTGGTCGATGCCGACGGCAGAAACGTCGACGCCGCGTTCGAGGTCTTTTCACGGTGGCCGGACTATTCGGTCAAGTGGCTCTCGGTCGCCTTCAACGCCGACACGTTTCCCGGCAAGGCGGCCCGTTATTTCATCGTGCGCGCCGACAAGAGCCGGGCGGCAGAGACCGTCGATCCGACGCTCGAGAAGCGGCTGGAAACGGCGAAAAAACTCTGTTGCGGAATCACCTTTGCCGACGGTTCGACGGCACAGGCGCGCATCGGTGAGCTGAAGGAACTCTCGCGCCGCCGTCTGCCCGCGGGAGAAGAACTGACCCTGTCGGGTGCTTTTGCCGGGCACGAGGAGTTCACGCTCGACGTCCGTCTGCGCCTCCTGCCCGGCGGACGGAGCGACTTCGACTGGGCCGTCACCAGTCTGCGCGCAAAGGAGACCTCGCTCATCCGCAAAATGGTGTGGAAGGATTTCCCCGAATTCAACGGCAAGGATTTCGTCCGCCGTCAGCTCCACGCCGGACCGCCCCGCGAAAACGGCTTCGTCTCCGACGGGGCTCTGGCCTTTTACAGCCGCGACTTCTGGCAGCAGTACCCCAAAGGACTGCTCGCCTCGGGGAAAAACCTCGTGTTCGAGGTGCTTCCCGAACTGCCCGCGGAGGGCTACCTGCCCAAAGACCTCACGCTGACCAAACTGTACTGCCGCTACTTCTGGTACCGCGACGGCAGTTACACTTTTCCCGCCCACATGCAGATCGCGGGGGAGTTCTCGCTCGTTCAGGGTCCCCTCGCCGCCGATCCCGGCCTTGCGGAGAAACTTGAGAAGCCCCTTTTCGCCGCGGCAAGTCCCGCATATTACTGCGGGACCGGCGCCTTCGGACTGCTTCTGCCCGCGACGCCCGGCCGCTTCCCCGAAGCGGAGAAATTCTTTTCCGAAAGTTTCGCAAGTCATCTGGCGACCCGCGAAAAGACTTCGGAATACGGCTGGATGAGCTTCGGCGACTGGTTCGGCGAACGGGTCTGGAACTGGGGCAACAACGAGTATGACATCGCCTACACGACCGCGATGCAGTTCGCCCGCACGGGCAACCCGGACTATCTCAAGCGCGCCCGCGAAATGGCCCGCCACTTCACCACGGTCGATCTGTACCAGACGGACGATCCCGGATACAAGCGGGAACTGGCCCATCTGCACATCGTCGGCCACGTGGGCGAAGGTCTCCGGCCCGACGATCCCCGCATCCCCAAGGGCAAGGGGCAGAACAAGTGGTTCTACAGCCGGCGGTTCGACGGTCACGGGGGCCACGACACCATGACCGGCAGTCTCTACGCGGCGTGTCTCACCGGCGACAGAAGGATGTTCGACGCCGCGCTCCGGGCCTGTGTCCAGCAGGCGCGCTACATGAGCGCCACGGTGCACATCGGCATCGAACGCACCGTGGGCTGGAATCTGGTCAACGTGACCAACGCCTGGCTTTTCACCGGAGACCCGGTCTATCTCAACGCGGCGAAACTGCTGGTCGACGAAGTCATCCGTCTGCAGGATCCCGAAGCCGGACATCTGGGGTTCCGTTTCTGCAAGTGCCCCGACCGCGACAAACACCGCGGCGGCAAGGCCTTCGCCATGGGGATCCTGCTCCACGGTCTGCGCTTCTACTACGAGATCACCGGCGAGGAACGGGCGAAGACCGCCATCATCAGGGGAGCGTCATGGCTCATCGACAAGGCCTTCGATCACGACGTGGGAAAATTCCGCTACCGCACGGGCTGTCCGAAACTGCCCGGAGGCATCGTCTTCTGGACCATCACGCTGGAAGGCATCACCTATGCGGGCAAACTCTCCGGCGATCCGCGCTTTGCGAAATTCGTTCTCGACTGGCTTCCGGAAGTGCTGGAACCCCTGCATCCCGGCGTGTCCGGAAAAAAATTCGCCATGGAAACGCGGCTGATCCCCCATATCCTCTGTCTCCTCGACAGCATGGGCGTGAAATCCCTGCCGCCGAAGAAAAAGCGCGTCGACGACCGCTACAGGCCGATGGGCAAAAAGAATGCGATCATCATTCCCGCCGCGTCGAAGATCAGGGAGTCCGGCGGCGAAGTCGTGGTGCGCACCGACAAATCGCCCATGGCGGGAAAAACGTGCATATCGCACTGGAACAAGACCGGACACGAACTGGTCTGGCGCGTCACGCCGGACCAGCCGGGCCGGTATCTCGTCGGGATCGCCTACTGCGGCGCGGGCGCGACCACCCGGGAGCTGATCGTCGACGGCAAAGTCATAACCTCCTTTGCCTGCCCCGCGACCGGAGGTCTCGGCGAAGACGAACGGGACTGGAAAACGCTTTTCATCAAGGGGAAAGACGGCAAAAACGTCACGCTCGAACTTGACGCGAAGCCCGTGGAGATCGCCCTGCGCAACGACGGCGGCAGCTCCATCAACCTCAACTTCGTCTGGCTGGAAAAGGCCGATTGAGGCGGAGGCGCCTCACTTGAGTTCCCGGACGATCTCCTTCATGTGCTCGGGGATGGCGGTCTTCTGCGGACACTTTTTGAGGCACGTGCCGCAGTTCACGCAGTTCCCCGGTCGGCTTCCCTCCGGCAGGGCGGAGACGGCGCATCGGGAATGGTCGACGATGGCGCTTCTGCCTGCCTTGCCGGGACTCTCGACGCGGCCCCGGCCTTCGCGTGCCCCCGTCACGATCACGAAGCCGGACACGCCTGCGGCTCCCGCACCTGCTGCGGCGGGCGGCCCGCAAAGTTCTTCCCGTCAATCGACGATCTTGTACAGTTCCAGATCGTCGAAAAAGATCTCATCGCCTTTGCCGCCCTTGTCGGCGCCGAGCATCAGTTCGAGGACGGCGGCGCCTTCCGGAACGACGACCGTGAATTGGGTGCGGTCCGCGTCGGGACCGAGTCTGCGGAAGTAATACCCCCGGTTGAGATAATCGGCGAAACGCTCTCCCCCGGGCATTTTCCAGTTGACGGTAAGTTTGGCCCGGGCCCGGCTTTTCGGATCAAGATTCCAAGCCCGGCAGCGCACCAGATACATCTGTCCCGGCCTGACCTTGATATCCTGCATGATACAGCCGTTGGAAACGCCTGCGGCGACGGCGGCGCCGTTACCGTCGACCGTCTGACGGCGGAAAGTGCCCTTGTCACCGGAACCGTGCCATTCGCCGAACGCGGCAAAAGTGCGCTTGCCCTTGCCCGCTTCCGAAAAATCGCCGTTTTTGACCAGATTGGGCAATTTGCGCTCCGCGACGAGCTGTGCCGCACGGGGCAGCGGCTTGAGAAGAAGGTCCATCTCTTCGGCAAGATGGGGAGCGATGTCGGAGATCACCTGCGGCTGCGCCGGGTGATGGCTGGGAAACCAGACGAAACGCTCGTGCCACATCCAGACGTACATATCCGCCGTTTCCATCGCCTGAGCGAGACTGCGTTTGAGCAAAGCTGCGCCGCCGAGTTTCTTCAGATCGGGTTTGAGCTGATTGCTCCAGAAGCCGGCCTTGGCGCTGAAGTGGGGATCGACGTAAAGTCCGGGAGCCAGCATGGTCTGCGCCCGGTATTTTCTCAGATGCTTCGGGTCCAGCGCACGGAGAAAAGTCTTGCGCAGATCGATGGAAAGATGATAAAACTCCGCCTCGTTGTTGGCCCGGTAGGCGCAGGATTCGTCGCCCTCGTGGACGGTGACCGTTTCGGGCATGACGTCGTACATGCCGTTGACGAAAGGCGCCACCATGTATTCGGCCCGGTCCATGTTGAAGAGATCGTTCTTGGTCCGCACCAGAGAGAGCCACCAGTAGCAGAGAAGATGCATATCGGGGAAAGCGCCGAAGAGCGCCCGGCCGAACTCCTGTCCCCGCTGACGGACCTTTTTCACGGTCTCGTCGAGGGAACGGCCCCGTTCCGGTTTGAAACGCCACATGGTGTTGGCGCCGTACTCCTCGATATCCAGTTTGAGCCCCTTGAGACCGCATTCCTTTGCGACGCGCGAGACGATTTCGTGATTGCGGCAGACCGTTTTCCATGAGGCGTCGTCGAACCAGTCCACTTTGCCGGGACTGACGGTCAGCCCCAGAAAATTATCGGTGAATTTCCTGAACTCGGTCCGGCGGAGATTTTCGATATCCTCTTTGAAAAAACCGTATTCCAGTTTTTCTCCGCCGAAGACGGCACTGACGTCGATCCGGCGGTTTCCGCAATTCCGCGGGGGAACGATAAAACGGATCACGATCCCGCTGCCGGGGATCGCCTTCTCCATCATCCGGATGTTTTTCCTGAGGGCGGCGGTGCTTGCCCTCATTTGGCGCGAAGGCTTTTCTCCGGGGGCAAGCGGCTGGTACTGAAATCCCCAGCCGTCGTGGATCAATTTGACGGGAGGCAGGTTGTAATACTCTTCGGCGTTCAGCAGGAACGCCGGCAGAACGGCTGATAAAAGCAGCAGACGTTTCATTTTTTTTCTTCTTTTCACTCCGAAGCGCCCGTCAGATATCGTATGCGTCCGACCAGTTGGCGCAGTTATTGGTGTTCCAGTCGTTGTTGTCCGCGATCTTGGCGATGCTGCCGTTACAGGTTTTGACGCTGCCGTCGCACATGGTGACGTTGGTCCGCGCGCCGCTGGGAACATCCTTGCCCTGAGCAAGTTTGTCGAACGGCATCCCCGTGCGGCCGGGGTGACGGTAGGCCAGCCGGTCATACCCCGAGGCATCGGTGCCGTCGGCCCAGTCCGTACGGTCCGCATATTCAAGGAAAAGGTAAACCTGACTCACCCGCCGGATCTTGCCCGCCTTGCTGCACCCCGCGGGACTGGAATGCGTGGCGCCGTTAGCCCGGTATTCACAGATCATTTTGCCGCACACGAACTGATTTGACGTGTAATTGGTCCCGGTCCCGGCGCTGTTGGTCCCCGCCCCCGCCATGACCGTTGCGCCGGGGCAGTGCATGATCGGAGAATTGAGCGTCTTGGGAACATGAAGCTGCCCCTGGGCGTTCCGGCGGACATCGCCCCCGAGGTAGACCAGCAGACGCGGGATCCAGCCGTATCCCGCCTGACGGGGCACATAGTATTCGTAATCGCTCATGTACTGCGCGTTGGCGAATCCCAGCTGTTTCATGTTGCTCGCACAGCTGACCGCTCTGCCCCGCTCACGGGCACTCTGAAGCGCGGGCATCAGCATCGCCGCCAGAATGGCGATGATGGCGATCACGACTAACAATTCTATCAAAGTGAAACGTGCGGCACAGGACGCAAACGTACTGTTTTCCATTCCCCTCCCGCTTTTCGGGGGAAACGGCTCCGTTCCGAAGTTTTGCGGGGCTTTTCCCCGCCGAAGCAGTGCAGTTGTCATGATTGAGTCCTCCTATGTTGCCAGATCCGGCGGATTTGCATTCCGCCTTACGAACACTATATTATAATATAGTCGGGTTTCTTGGTAAAAAAATGCCGCCCGCAGTCAACAATATGTCAATTTTTGCCGAAAATACAGTCGGTTGGCGTCGCCCGTATCATCCGGACGATCAGCTGGAGGAGATCACGCTGCTCAACGCCGGATTCATACCCCGGCTTTCGAACTGGTACACGAGCAAATGCATGCAGAATTTCTGGGTGCTGTGGTACAATTTCGCCCCCGGATGCGCATGCATTTCGGGAAATGACCGCCATGAACTGGCGCCCGAAAAGATCATTCTCATCCCGCCGAACACCCTCTATACGGGGCTTCTGGAACATCCTGCGCCGCCTCATTTTTTCATCTGGTTCAAAACGGGAGCTCCTTTCAATACGCCCGA
This sequence comes from Lentisphaeria bacterium, assembly GCA_017454215.1. GTDB lineage: Bacteria > Verrucomicrobiota > Lentisphaeria > Victivallales > Victivallaceae > UBA1784. Next base: position 9,065 of record JAFTDL010000281.1, read on the forward strand.
AAGAAGGATCCTTGAGATCGACGCCGGGCCGTTTCGGCCCCGGCTGAACCGGCTCGTCCGGCAGGACGAACGGACAAAACTCCGGCTGTTCAATCTGCTGAGCCGCATCCTGCTGGATCTCCCGGAAAACTTTTTTCGGCAGAAACAGTTTCAGATCAAATCGAAGACCGTCGAGCAGGCTCTGGATTTCATCACCCGCTGCCGGGGACGGGTCTCCAATACCCGGATCGCCGAAGAACTGCACCTGTCTCCCATCCGTTTCTCGCATCTTTTCAAGGAAGAAGTCGGCATTTCGCCCCAGCGCTACTGCTTTCAGTTGAAAATGGCCGTAGCTGAACAGTTTTTACTGCTGGGTCAGGATATCGAAGTCGTAGCCCCAACGTGCGGTTTCTCGGACCGGTATCATTTTTCCAAGGCGTTCAAAAAATACCACGGCATCTCTCCCGGCAAGTGGCAGAAACAGTTTTCCAGGCAGAACGCTTCTCCGGAATGGAAAACCGAAGGCTGACAACGGTCCCCCGCGGGAGTTGCGGGAGAGACATTTCACGGCGACGGCGGGCCGGCAACGATCAGAAACACCGGTTTGCCGATCTTCCGGGCGCAGTCAAGCGTGTTTTTCGGTCCGCGGGACTTGCCGTCCCACACGGCCAGAAGCACATCGCAGCACTCCGCGATCCGCCGGTTGCGTTCGTGAAACGCCCTCGGGATCAGTCTGCCGGGAAACTTTTTCCGGTCCGGAAGGAACTGAATGTTCCGGAGCCCCAGCGCCTCCGCCGTGCGGTACGCCAGCGCGTCGACGCCCTTTGCGCCGCCGCTCACGACGGCCGTGATCTTGCGCCGTCCAAGTCCGTGTTCCCGGCAGAACGCCCGGAACGCCCGGTCCCGCATCGTGAAGTAGGGAACAAGATCGAATTCCGTAACGGTCCTGCTGCCGGTGATCCCGAGTTTCATAAAAAAGAGGCACCCCAGTTACATCACCGAGGGAACCACCACAGCCCCATCCAGAATGCA
>JAFTDL010000282.1 GCA_017454215.1 Lentisphaeria bacterium
CACCCGATAAGGAGCGGAGCGACGCAGTGCCGTGCGTGGATACGCGCGGCAGCCACCTCCAAAAGAATCCGCCGGCTCCGATTTTTCCGCTGCGCAGCAGACAGCGAAAAACGCCATCGACCGAAATGGAACATTTCAGGGCCGTATGGCGTTTGCAGCGGAGGCGGTCACACCGCCTCGGAAAAATCAAAAATGGCGGCGGGAGGCGGATTTGACAAGGAGCGGAGCGACGCAGTGCCGTGCGTGGATACGCGCGGCAGCCACCTCCAAAAGAATCCGCCGGCTCCGATTTTTCCGCTGCGCAGCAGACAGCGAAAAACGCCATCGACCGAAATGAAACATTTCAGGGCCGCATGGCGTTTGCAACGGAGGCGGTCACGCCGCCTCGGAAAAATCAAAAATGGTGGTGGGAGGTGGATTCGAACCACCGAAAGCGGAGCTAGCAGATTTACAGTCTGCAACCGCGAGCGTAATTTTTAATTTTTATCCGGTTTTTATCCGGTTAAAGCCTTGAAAAACGTATTCCGCGGGGGTATCTTAACACCATAGCAAGCCACAACGCAACACAAAGCAAAGGGGGGCAGAGATGGCTAAACGGACAGTCGGAAAGTTATATACCAGCGGGCAGAAAAACTACTGGTACATTCGTTATCAGTTCGACGGGAAGGATTGCCGGGCGAGACTGCTGGACACCGCCGGGAGGCCGATAACGGACAGGCGGGAGGCCGAGGCTGCCGCGGATCGCATGATGGCGCACTTCCATGAGACGGACCGGGCCGAACAGCTGCGGACCCTCAAAAACAATATCCGTGATGCCGAGACCGCCGCCGTAGAGGCCGCCGCGATGATGCTCAACAGCCGCGCCACAATCGCCGACGGCTGGGGGCTGTTCATGACGTGCCCGAAGCGCCCCGCCTCTTGCAAGCGTTACCGTGCCGAGGACATCCAGCCGCATACGACCGCCTCGAACTATCGGTCGTATTACCAGCGTTTCACCGCATGGGCGAAGGAGAACGCGCCGGATGCCCGCTTGCTCTCAGACATCACCGCCGAGACCGCCGCCGCCTTCATGGAGGAGGTCCAGAGGACCGGGGCCGCCGGGACCTTCAACAAGTACCTGCAATTCTTCAACTGCTTTTTCGACACGCTGGCCGCCGCCGGGAAGATCACCGCCGACAATCCGTTCCGGGACATCGACCGGATGGCTCCGGAGTTCAACAGCAAACAGCCTTTGACCGTGGAGCAGATCGCGCGGTTGATCGATGCCGCCGAGGGAGAACTGCGTCTGTTGATCGCGCTGGGGTACTTTACGGGGCTCCGGCTGGGGGACTGCTGCACCCTGCAATGGCGGGAGGTTGATTTGCTCCGGGGGATCATTGAACGCATACCACGCAAAACGGCGCACACGGTCAAGGACAAGAGCCTGGCCGTCGTCAAAGTCGGGATAGCGCCGTACCTCTTCGAGATGTTGGCGGGGACCCCGGAGATCGAACGCCGGGGGTATGTGCTGCCCGCGTTCGCCGAAAAATATCTCTCCGGCGGAGATCAGCAGATCACCAAGAAGGTACTGAAACACTTTGCCGCTTGCGGGATCGAGACGCACCGTCCCGGCACCGGGATACAGGTCGTTACGGACAAACGGGGGAGACGGATCAGGACGGGATGCCGCGCCGTTGTGGAGATCGGCTTTCACTCTCTCCGGTACAGCTATATCTCTCACAATGCCGAGGCTGGGACCCCTGCCGCGATTATCCAGAGGAACGCAGGGCACTCGAACCCGGCGATGACGGAGCATTACACCAAGATCAGCGATGCCGCCGCCGTCAGATATGCGGGGGCGCTGCGCTTGCCGTCCGGGAACCCCGAGCCCGTTGTCGATGCCGTCGCCGTCGAACGTGCCGAACTTCACAGGCTGGCGGACACCTTGAGTCTCGAACAGATCAGAAACATACTGGCAAACATCCGGGAGGCCTGAACCATGACGAACGACCGCAAAGCCGACATCGAAGAGCTGGCACGTTACAAGGCGAACAACCTCGTTTTCGGGGATAGCATTCATTCCGTAGCGGAGGACTTGATGAATGCACAGATAACTCTTCTTCCACCATGCGAGGAACCATCCGAGGAGGAAAAGGAAAGAATGTGGATGGAGGAGATGCAATGGGAAGAAGATCACCCCGACCCCGAAAAGATCACCCCGCCGGGCTCTCCGGAGGAGAAGGAACTTTATTACCGGGCGATGATCGTCAGGCTGGCCGATGAGGCCAAACAGGCCCGCGCCGCCGTTCTCGACGTGGGGAAATACCTCTTCAATCTGGAGCCGAAGGATTGCGCCGAGTTCTTCCTGAACCGGGCGGACGGGGCATTCGGGCAGATCCCTTATTCCGCGATTACGGATGCCGTGCGGGAGTTGTCGAAACTTCCGACAGCCGCCGAGATCAGGAGGCAGGGCGAGGCATTCTTGAAAGAGCTGAAGGCGAGGCCGCGAAGGAAGAAATATCCGAAGGGATACTTAACGCAGGCGCTAATGATAATCAATTGCGGATTGGAAAGAAATGTTGTACACGTGAAGGATGAGATAACCGGGGAGATCAAAGTATCCGGACATACCAGTATTTGCGCAAAAACCCTCCGCCGATGGCTGGACGGAGAACACACACCGCCGAGTTTTCCCGGCATAGATGATCTTGAGAAACTGGGCGGCTGGGCGCTTAAATTCGATTATCGATCATTCAAGCGGGCCAGGACGGAAAAACTTTTCGACGAACGATGATTAACCGTTACCAGTGGAGAGAGAAACCGGACACGTAACCGGACACGTAACCGGGCAGTAAATTCTCGAACAAACCGGACAGTTCTGCGGTTTGGTGAAGGCCCGTCATGGGACGGCGGGCCAAAACACAATCACCAAAGGAGACGCAGAAATGAACATCCGCAAAACCATCACCCCCTCCGTTCTGGCCGCCGCGACCGGACTGCTCCAGCCGTATGTGCCGGAGTTGTCGCCGCAAAGTCTCGTCGCCGCGCTCAAGGTCTATGAGACCGGACAGGCCGCCGTCATCGCCGAAAAGCCCCTGACCCGGCAGGAGGCCGCGAAGCTGCTGGCCGTCAGCGTCAACACCGTTGATCGCTATATCCGGCACGGTCTGCTGGCCGCCGTCAATATGGGTCCCCGGCTCGTCAGGATCGATCCGCAGAGCGTCGAAGCCCTGCTGCATGGCACCGCCGAGAACAACGTGGAGGGATGAAACCATGCAGGATATAGCGCAATATCTTCGCAAATTGTCCGCAGACTGCGACCGGGCAGAATGGATCAGGATCGCGGGCGCGTTCAAGTCCGCCGGGGGAGAGTTCGAGATGTTCGACCAGTGGAGCCAGACCGCGCCGGAAAAATACGACGCGGCCGATTGCCGCCGGGCATGGGACAGCCTCAAACCGTCGAACAATCCCGAGGGGGCTGCGGGCTGGCTCCGGAAAAAAGCTGGCAGAATGGGGTGAAACCATGCAGGACATAGCGCAGAAACCTCCGAAAGATATCCCGGCGGACTGGGAGCCGATTCCGATGGATGGGCCAGTCTACTTCGATCAGAAAGCAACGTCAGCGCCGCCCCCGGCACAGCCACAGGCACAGGCCCCGGCACCGACGAAGGATCCGGCACAGCCGCCGACCGCGCCACAGACCCCGGCACAGGAGCCGATTCATCTGCCAAGATTCAGAGTCATAGAGCCGGGATCCCAGGAGATGCGGAACTATATCGCCAGAAGCGCCGCAAACCGAGCCGAAACGGAGAACTACTTTTGCGGAGTTCGCGGATTGACGGCGGAGACCGTCGCCAAGTTCCAGCTGGGATTCGATACCGCCGACCGCGCCGCCGTCATTCCATACCCCGGCGAGACGTATTGCGTCCGCCGCTTTACTGCGATTGAACCGGATGCCAAAGGCGAAAGAAAATACGACAATCCGGGAGGGGACAAGCTCGTTTTCAACGTCCCCGCGCTGGAGCAGGATCGTTGCCCCGTATTCGTTCTCGAGGGGCAGATCGATGCCCTTTCGATCATTGATGCCGGGGGACAGGCCTGCACCGGGCAAAACGAGCAGAGCGCATTTGTCGAACTGGCGGAGAAGTCCCCGGCACCCGGTTTCATAATCGTCTCCGACCAAGACAAACACGGCGCAGCGGTTACGGAAAGCCTGAAAGCAGCTCTCCAGAGGAAGGGGCTCACCGTCGAAACGGCGGTCATGCCACCGGAAATACATGACGTGAACGCGTTTCTGCGAAAGCGGGGGCGGGAGGCGCTGGCCCATTGGATTCACCAGCGGGAGCTCACAATCACGCCGGAAATAATCACGATCCGGGAACTTCAAGAAAAGATCGAGGCAGAGGGCGAAACCGACCCGAACGAACTTATAAAAAGGCGATTCATCTGCAAGGGCGCTGCGGGCATACTAGCCGCGGAGACCGGATGCGGGAAGAGCAGTTTTATCATGCAGATCGCCTTACATTGGGGCGCTGGGCTGGCCTGCTTCGGACTGGAACCGACCCGACCGCTCAAAACCCTGTTGATCCAAGCGGAAAACGACGAACGCGATTTGATGGAGGAAATCTCCGGCGTTTGCCGTGGAGCGTCGAACGTCGAGCTTTTGAGTGCCCCGCAGATCGAGGCCGCGAAAGAGGCAGTAAAAATTATCACCGATTCGACGCACAGCGGAGACGGATTTATTGCGATGCTGGACAGAGCCTTGAAGCGCGAGCAGGGAACCGACGTCGTGATTATTGATCCGCTTTTCTCTTTTGCCGGATGCGACCTTAACGACCAAGAAAGGGTTAGCCGCTTTTTGCGGAACCAAATAAATCCGCTGTTGCAGACCTACCACGTCGCCGCGATTTTCGTTCACCATATGGCGAAACCGAGCCGCACCGCACCGCCCAACGCGAATTTCAACACGGCATATAACTATCACGGTTCCGGGGAGATCATAAACTGGGCGCGATTTGCCCTTATTCTGGAGCGATTCGAGGACAAAGACGGGGGGCGGTTTTACAAGCTGACTCCGGCGAAGCGGGGGAAGAAACGGCTAGACTGGGACGTAAAATATCCGCGATGGAGCGACAGCTATATCTACTGGGAGGAACTTCAGAACGCGCCGGAGATGGAGCACCCCGTCGCGAAGGAAGATCGCGCAAAGCAGCGCGAGGAAGAAAAGCAGCGTCGTTTGATCGAGGACGCGAAACGCACCGCCGAGATTCTCCAGCCCGGCGAGAGTATGACCGCGACAGAGCTTCGCAACGCCATAGCGGGACGGCTGCTTATCACCAGCAAAGACAGGATCGAGGCTATTCTTAGCGTCTGCGTCGACCGGGGATTCCTCGTAAAGCGCGACCCGACCAAAGAGGAAAAGACCAAACCCGGCATTCGGGCTATTTACGAACGACCAGCAGAACCCCCGACACAGCCGGAGATTTTTTAATTGCCCCGATTTTGGGGAGATTAGGCTGGGGAGATTGGGGAGATTGAAAAGAAATTCAATCACCCCGGCAGGGTACTCTCCCCCCGTAGGGGGGAGTACCCGTTTAGGGGAGATTAGAATTTCAATCACCCCGACAATCCGCCAGAGGGAAAGGGAATATCAGAGATGAAGCCTTCACAGATACCAGCACAGGAACCGACGCGCCGGATGTTTTTCCCCGTGGAGATTTTCCCGGGAGAACATCGGAACCAGTCAGGAGGCCGATGCGCGACAGGATGCCCCGAAGTTGCCGGAGCTTTTCTCCTGGAGATAAGAAGCCCGCCGCACCGCGTCGATGCTGAAGGCCGCACACCCGGAGCGTCGAAGCCGTCCTCGTTCCGCCGGAATGACGGATCGGAAATGACGGACCCGGCACCAGCCCCGGCAGGGGGGCACCCCGAGGTGGGGGGCGAGGGACCTCTCGGACGGGTCCTCCCGACCCCCACCCCCCTCTCACGAGGTGGGGTGTTCAAGGTCGATGGATTTGTAAAAAATGACAAAAAAAGAAAACTTGACAACTTGACAAAACGAGGTTAATTCCATGGGAGAACGATGGCAGACAATGGCGGAATATGCACGGCGGCAGGGGATCACACGTGAGGCGGTCCGTCAGGCCGTCACGGCGGGGAGGCTGGAGACGAACGGCAAGGTGGGGCGGGCGTGCCGAGTGCGTGGAGTGCTGGACCATGCCCGGAACCACGTTGCCGGGAGAGACTCCGGTTATCTTGCCGAGGCGCGGCTGGAGAAGCTGCGGGCGGATATCGAAGTCCAGCGGCAGAAGCTGGAGATCAACGAGCGGGAGCGCCGGAAGGAGATCG
>JAFTDL010000283.1 GCA_017454215.1 Lentisphaeria bacterium
CGATCTGCCCGAAGCGCTGCCCTGTCTCGTGGCCATCGTCATCATGCCCTTCGCGTACAACATTGCCGACGGCATCTTTTTCGGCTTCATCTTCTGGACGGTGATCAATCTGCTCTGCGGCAGGAAGGACCGGGTGAACGCGTTTCTCATCGTTCTTTCGATCCTTTTCGTCCTCAAGTACGTGTTTCTCTGATCCATTCCGGAGGTCCGCAAAATGAAAAGTCCGATCATCCGTCCCGAGAAGCCGGAAGAGTTCCGCGAAATGGAGGAACTCGTCCGCGACGCCTTCTGGGACCGGTATTCCCCCGGGGCCTGCGAGCACCTCGTCGTGCATAAGATGCGCACTTCACCCGCGGCGTATCCGCCTCTGTGTCTTGCCGCGGAAACCGAAGGAAAACTTGCGGGGGGCATCTGGTACGCCCGGGCCGCCGTCCGCGGAAAAGACGGCGAAAGTTTCCCCGTCCTGACGCTGGGCCCCGTGGCCGTGCGGCCCGGTCTGCAGGGACAGGGGATCGGCTCCGCGCTGATCCGCCGCACCCTCGAAAACCTCCCCGCGGACTGCCGCGCCGTGGTGCTTTACGGCGACCCCGCGTACTACGGCGGATTCGGGTTCCGCCCGGCTTCGGAGTTCGGCGTCACGGATTCCGCCGGGGAGGTGTGCCCCGCTCTTCAGGTCTTTCCCGCGGGGGAGGTCCCGGCGGGAGCCTTCGACGAGGGGGCGGTCTACGCGGTCACTCCGGAAGAAGTCCGCCGTTTCGACCGGGACTTCCCGCACCGGCAGAAGCACATCAACTCGAAGCAGCTGTTCTTTCTCCCTCCCGGGCCGCCTCCGGAGGATCCCGTTCTGCGCAGGTCGTGGGAACTGGGCCGCCGGGCGGAGCGCGTTCTGCGCGAGTCGGGAATGCTGGAAGTCTGGGAGAGTCTCGGGGCGAAGATCCGCAGCGTGGGCTCCTTCCGCACGGACCTCATGATGAAGGACCGGGACATCGATCTGCACGTCTATACCGAAACGCTTGACCCGGAACGGGTCCGGAAGGCAGTGACGCCGCTGCTTGCCTCGGGAAAGGTGCGCAAACTTGCGTACGCCGACAACTCCGGAACGGACGAGCATTGTCTCGAGTGGCACTGGCTCCTGAGCGGCGGCGGCAGCGAACTCTGGTCTTTCGACGTCATTCAGATCGCCGCCGGTTCCGCTTTCGACGGTTTCTTCGAGGACACCGCCGAAGCGCTCATCGACGTCCTGACGCCCGCAGACCGCAGAAAGATCCTTGAACTCAAGGCCGCCGAACCGGAAAACTCCAACATCTGCGGCATGGAGTTCTGCCGGGCCGTGCTGGAGGGAAATGTGACGGACTGGAACGCCTTCCTCGCGTGGCGGCGGAGCGTGCCGCCGGAAACTCTTCTTCACTGGCGGCCGAAAAAAGGGTGATATTGTTGCGGAACGCCTTGACACCGGCCGGCAAATGCGGTATATTACGCCATGTCTAGGATATCCTGATCTTTTTATAAGGTGAGAACGCCGTGAATACGACAAAAGAAGAAATGCCCCCCGTGATGATCCTCTGCGGCGGCAAGGGAACGCGTCTGCGGGACGTGACCGAACTTCTTCCGAAACCCATGGTCTCCATCGGCGAACAGCCCATCGTCTGGCACATCATGAAAACCTACGCCGCTTTCGGCGTGCGCCGGTTCATCCTCTGTCTGGGGTACAAGAGAGAGGCTTTTGTCGATTACTTCATGAACTACCATCTGCGCACCGCCGACGCCACCATCAGACTGGGACATGAACCTGAGATCACCTTCTACGGCGAGCCCGATGAGTCCGACTGGGAGGTCACATTGGCCGGGACCGGCGTCGAAACCATGACGGGGGGCCGGGTCCTGCGGGCGTCGAAATATCTTGCGGAGAGCGATGAAAATTTCTTCCTCACCTACGGGGACGGTCTGTCCGACGTGGACATAAAGGCGCTCTACGCCCGCCATCTGGCGGGGAAAAAACTTCTCACCGTCACCGCCGTGCATCCCGAGGCCCGCTTCGGAGAGATGATCCTCGACGGCGACACCGTCCGGCGCTTCGAGGAAAAGCCCGCGCTGGTCGACGGCTACATCAACGGCGGCTTCATGGTGATGGACCGCCGGTTCATCGCAAAATACCTCGAAAACCGCGAAGACACCTTCCTCGAACGGGAGCCCGTATCCGAGTGTGTCGCGGATGGGCAGATGGGCGTCTTCCGCCACGAGGGCTTCTGGCAGTGCATGGACAATCAGCGCGAGTACAATATGCTCAACGCCATGTGGAACAGCGCTTCCGCGCCGTGGACGAAATTCTGGAAGTGACCCATGTTCGGCGATATCTACCGGGGCAGAAAAGTTCTCATCACGGGCCACACGGGGTTCAAGGGTTCGTGGCTGGCCTTCTGGCTGAAGGAACTGGGCGCCGAACTGTGCGGCGTCGCCCTGCCCATGGAGACGGAACATGTCCACTTCGATCTGCTGGGACTTGACATGCGTTCCGAGACGGCGGATATCCGCGACCGCGGGAAGATCGCGGAGATCGTCGCCGATTTCCGTCCCGAGGCGGTGTTCCATCTGGCCGCCCGGCCGCTGGTGCGGCGCTCCTACCGGGAGCCCGTGGAGACCTTTTCCGTCAACGTCATGGGGACGATCCACGTGCTCGACGCCTGCCGTCTGACCGATTCCGTGCGGGCCGTCGTCGCCGTCACCTCCGACAAGTGTTATGAAAACACCGGAAAACGCGAGGGGTACAAAGAGAGCGACCCCATGGGCGGCTTCGATCCCTACAGCGCCAGCAAGGGCTGTGCGGAACTGGCCGTTGCAAGTTACCGCCGCAGTTTTTTCGACCCGGATGAGTACGGGAAAAAGCATCGGCTTCTGCTGGCTTCCGCCCGTGCGGGCAACGTCATCGGCGGCGGCGACTGGGCCGAGGACCGTCTGGTGCCCGACATGATGAAGGCCGCGGCGGCGGGGGAGACGGTGACGATCCGCAATCCCCGGGCCACCCGTCCCTGGCAGCACGTGCTGGAGCCTCTGTCGGGGTATCTCGTGCTGGGCGCCCGGCTGCTGGCCGGAGAGACGCGCTTTGCCCGCGGATGGAACTTCGGTCCCGCGGCGGGGGAAAATATCTCCGTGGAACAGGTGGCTTCCGCTCTTGCAAAGGAGTGGGACCGCGTCCGCTACCGCATCGATCCTCCCGCCGACGCGCCCCACGAGGCCGCGCTGCTGGCGCTCAACTGCACTCTGGCGCGGAAGGAACTCCTCTGGCACGGCGTCTGGACCCCGGAGGAGACCTTTGCCCGGACCGCGGCATGGTACCGGGATTTCCACACCGCGAACAGGGTGCGCACGGCCGAAGATTTCGACGCCTATATTTCCGACGCCCGACAGAGAGGCCTCGCATGGACAAAGTAAAACAGCTGCACGACGAAATTCTGCAGAAGGTGACCGAGTATTATCATCTGGTGCACGAACCGAAGAACAACGCAAAGTTCATTCCGGGCGAATCCCGGGTGAACTACGCGGGAAGAGTCTTCGACGAGAAAGAGATGTGCAATCTGGTGGATTCCGCGCTTGAATTCTGGCTCACCTACGGGCGCTATTCCAGAGAGTTTGAGAAAAAACTCGCGGAATATCTGGGGATCCGCTTCGCGCTTCTGGTCAACTCCGGTTCTTCGGCGAATCTGCTGGCCTTTGCTTCTCTGACCTCGCCGCTGCTGGGCGAAAGACGCATCCGGCGCGGCGACGAAGTCATCACCGTCGCCTGCGGTTTCCCCACCACCGTTTCCCCCATCGTCCAGTACGGCGCGGTCCCGGTCTTCGTCGACGTGGAGCCGGGAACGGCCAATATTGCAACCGCCATGCTCGAAGAGGCCGTTTCGCCGAAAACCAAGGCCGTGATGATCGCCCACACGCTGGGCAATCCCTTCAACATCAAGGCGGTGAAGTCCGTCTGCAACCGGCATCGTCTGTGGCTGGTCGAAGACAACTGCGACGCGCTGGGGTCCAGATACGACGGCCGCTTCACGGGCACGTGGGGCGACATCGGCACCTCAAGTTTCTACCCGCCCCACCACATGACCATGGGGGAGGGCGGGGCGGTCTACACCAATGACCCTCTGCTCAAAAAGATCGCGCTCTCCATCCGCGACTGGGGCCGGGACTGCTGGTGCGCCTCGGGCGTGGACAACACCTGCGGCTGCCGTTTCACCAGAAAGTTCGGCAAACTGCCGCTGGGGTACGATCACAAGTATGTGTACAGCCACTTCGGATACAACCTCAAAGTCAGCGACATGCAGGCCGCCGTGGGCTGCGCCCAGCTGGAGAAGTTCCCCTCTTTCGTCGAGAAGCGCAAGGAGAATTTCAGGCGCCTGTACGACGGGCTGAAGGACTTGCCCGAACTGCGTCTCTTCGAAAAATATCCCGAGAGCGATCCTTCGTGGTTCGGTTTCCTCATCACGCTGACCGAGCGGGCGAAATTCACCCGCAACGAGCTGGCGAAGTACCTCGAGGAACACAACATCCAGACCCGCAATCTCTTTTCCGGAAACATCCTCAGGCATCCCTGCTTCGAAACTTTGCGGGAGGAGGAGGATTACCGTGTCGTCGGAAGTCTGACCAACACCGACCGTATCATGAACGATGCCTTCTGGATCGGACTTTATCCGGGAATGGGCAATGAGAAATTGGATTATATGATCCGCACGATCAGGGAGTTCATCAGCAAATGAGAGTTGCCGACTACATTTTCAAAACACTGGCCGATTACGGCGTGAAGCACGTTTTTCTTGTGACCGGCGGCGGGGCCATGTTCCTCAACGACGCGCTGGGGAGGGAGAAAAGGATAACTCCCGTCTGCAATCACAATGAATCCGGTTCGGCAATCGCCGCGGAGGGATATGCCAGAACGACCGGGGATCTTGCCGTGGTCAGCGTCACCACGGGCCCCGGCGGGACCAACGCGATGACCGGGCTTATCGGGGCTTGGCTGGATTCCCAGCCTGTTCTTTTCATTTCCGGTCAGGTGAAACTTGCGACTTCTCTTGTCTCTCAGGCCGGCTTACCGCTGCGCCAGCTGGGCGATCAGGAGATCAACATCATCGATATGGTGAAGCCCGTGACGAAATATTCTGCGATGGTCACCGATGCGCGGAGCATCGTCCGGGAGTTGGGAAAGGCCGTTCATATCGCTACGCACGGTCGCAAGGGCCCAGTGTGGCTCGACATTCCGATCAATGTGCAGTCGGCGGAAATAGAGCCGGAGCGTCTGGAAAAGTTTGTTCCCGATCCGGCTCCGCCGTCGGATTTGCCGCGACTGGATTATGTGGCGGAGTCCTTTGCGGGTGCAAAGGCCCCGGTGATCGTTGCCGGGCAGGGGGTCAGGCTGGCCGGAGCGCGGCAGGAATTTCTGCATCTGGCGGAGAAAATGAATATTCCCGTTCTGGCGACGTTCGGAGCCTTCGACCTGATGCCGACCGACAACGCGAAAATGATCGGCCGTATCGGAACGATCGGCACCCGGGCGGGCAACATCGCGCTTCAGAATGCCGACTGGATCCTTTCCATCGGGTCGCGCAACAACATCCGGCAGGTCAGTTACAATTTCGAGAATTTCGCCGCGCGGGCCAAGGATTTCATCTGCGTCGACATAGATCGGGCCGAATTGGATAAATCCACGATCCGGCCGACGCTCAAAATTCAGGCCGACGCAGGGGATTTCATCCGGGCGCTGGCCCGGTGTCTGGAGAATTGGCCCGGCAGTTCGGCACATGCCGCCTATCTCAAGTGGTGTCAGGAGCGCAAAAAACGCTATCCCGTCGTGCTTGATACCTATCGCAGGGCCGCAGAGGGCATAAATCCCTACGTGTTTACGGAAATCCTGACCGGTCTGTTGCCGGAGAGCGCCATTGTCGCCTGTACCAATGCGACTCCGAGTCTCGCCCTGTTTCAAGGCGGGATCGTCAAGGCCGGACAGCGGATGTTCTGCAATTCCGGGTGTGCGGCCATGGGGTTCGGCCTGCCGGCCGCGCTGGGGGCGGCCGCGGCGGCGCAGGGGAGCGGCCGTCCCGTTATCTGTCTGGAAGGCGACGGCAGTTTGATGATGAACATTCAGGAGATGCAGACGGCTGCGACGCACCGGATGTCCGTGAAGATGTTTCTCTATGACAACAACGAATACTGTTCCATCCGTCAGACCCATGACAACTTTTTTGGTCGGCGTACCGGCTGTGACGCGGGATCGGGGGTGACTTTCCCTGAGTGGTCCAAGGTGGCGGATGCCTTCGCCTGGCGTTATTTTTGCATAGATTCCGAAGAGTCGGCCGGGCGGCTGATCCCGGAGATACTCGCTGCGGAGGGCCCCGTTTTCTGCGATGTGAAACTTGTTCCGGGATACACCTTTGCTCCGAAACTCTCCAGCCGCAGGCTGCCCGACGGAACGTTGGTGTCTCCCTCTCTGGAAGACATGTTTCCCTTCCTCTCCCGGGAGGAAATGCAGGACAATATCTATATGAAAGGGGATGGCTGTGGAGAGTAAGATCCAGCTTCTCGACTGTACTTTGCGAGACGGCTGCTACATCGTTTCCGCGAAGTTCGGGACTCCCGTCATGCGTGGAATATTGAGGAAGCTGACGGCCGCCAACGTGGACATCATCGAATGCGGCTGGCTCAAGGATGCCGCCCATGAGCTGGGAACGGCTTTTTACCATGTTCCCGCCGACGCCCTTGAATACCTGCCGTCCGAGCGCCGCCCCGGAACGGTTTATGCGGCGATGATCGACTGGGACCGCTACGATCTCGGGCAACTGCCGCCCAACGACGGCCGGAGCATAGATGCGATCCGGATGGTTTTTCCCCACGGTAAGTTCAAAGAGGCGATCCCCCTTGGACGGAAGATCCGGGAACAGGGCTACCGGCTGTTCTTTCAGGCCGCCAACACCCTCGGATACAGCGACTCCGAACTGGTCGAACTGGCTGAAGAGATCAACCGGGTCATGCCTGAATCTCTTTCCATCGTCGACACCTTCGGAGCCATGTATCCGGAGGATCTGGAGCGGATCTTCACCGTCCTCGACCGGGAGCTTGCGCCGGAAGTAAAGCTGGGATTCCACTCCCACAACAATCAGCAGCTCTCATTCGCGCTTTCCATGGAGTTCGTCCGGCTGGGAGAAAAAAGCGCCCGCAGGATCGTGGTGGATTCCAGTCTGTGCGGCATGGGGCGCGGCGCGGGCAACACCACCACGGAACTGCTGGCCAATTTCCTGAACCGCAAATGTCACGGCGATTACGACATGAACGAGATCATGGACACAATCGATCTTTACATGTCCCATCTGAGCGAAACGTACAAGTGGGGATACAGCATCCCCTACTGCATTGCGGGGATCTACTGTACCCACGTGAACAACATCGCCTACCTGCTGAAAAATCACCAGACCCGTGCCCGCGATATGCGCGTGATCATCGAATCCATTCCTCCTGAGAAGCGCAAAGTTTACGATTACGACAATCTGGAAAGAATCTACCTGGATTACCAGAACCGCATTGTGGATGATACGGCGGCTCTGACTGTGCTGGAGAAGAAATTCAGCGGCCAAGAAGTCCTGCTTCTGGGGCCCGGCAAGACGCTGTCCACGCACCGGCGGCAGGTTGAGGCGTACATCGCGGAACACCGGCCGCTGATGGTCGGCGTCAATACGCTTCCCGGAATTTTCCGGTGCGGCAGCTGTTTCTTCGTCAACCCCATGCGGTATATGTACGCACAGGAGACGCAGGAAAAAGACTTGCGTGAAACCGAGGTGATCCTGACCAGCAACATCAAGCGGGAAGCATCGGAGAACGAAAAGATCGTCAATTTCAATCTGCTGTGCAAGCTGGGCTGGGAGTTCTTCGACAACGCCTGCGTCATGGCGCTGCGGCTGATGGCAAAACTCCACGCCGGCAAGGTGGTGTTTGCCGGGTTCGACGGTTTCCCCGAGGATGAGAAAACGGCCTCTTTCTACGCTGACCGCGTTATCCAGCCGACGGTCCCTGTCGAAAAGCGCATCCGCATCAACCGAGATGTGGCGGACATGCTCCGGGACTTCCGGGAAAGCGACCGCTTCGGCATGGAAGTGAAGTTTCTCACGCCGAGTATTTTCAGCAATATCGTCAAATGAGGATGCGTTATGAAATTTTCTGAATGGCTGGATTTTAAGGATCAAGTGGTGGTTATTACCGGTGGACGCCGGGGAATCGGGAGGGCTTTGGCTTGCGCTTTCGCCTCCGCTGGCGCGAAAATCGCCGTTGCGGGAAAATCTGCCGATGCCGGGGAGTTGACCGGAATATTTGCTGCGAACGATTGGAGCCTTTTTTATTTTCAGGCCGACTTGGCCAAGCGTGAAGAAAGACTGAAATTCATTCCCGAAGTGATAAGGCGCTATGGTACGTTGGATGTCCTGATCAACAACGCTGGGACGCAAAATCCCGCCTCTGTCGAAGATTATACGCCGGAACAGTGGGATTCGGAGTTGGCGCTTTTGCTTACCGCTCCGTTCGAATTGTCTCAGCAGGCGGGGCGTATAATGTGCAAAAAGCGGAGCGGAAAAATAATTAACATCGCATCCATCAGCAGCTTTCAGGGGGCCAGAAACATCATCGGCTATTCGACCGCAAAGCACGGTATTGTCGGTCTGACGAAATGTCTTGCAAATGAATTCGCACCGCATCAGGTCAACGTGAACGCCATTGCTCCCGGTTTGGTGAAAACAGATTTGGCCGCAGCGGTATTCTCCGATCCGCAACGGGCGGAAATTTTGCGCTCCAGAATTCCGGACGGGCGTTTTGCCGATCCGGAGGATATTGTCGGGCCGGCCATGTTTCTCGCCGGAAAAATGAGCAGTCACGTTCATGGCCATGTTTTGCTGGTGGACGGTGGATGGATGGGGAGGTGAGTTATGGGGGTCTTCATAGAGGCAAAAGATACAAGGGTCAAGAAGAGGGAAAATCTGGCGGAAAAAATTCCCCTCCCGTTTCCCTATGTGATGTACATAGAACCGACTAATCTCTGCAATTTCAAATGTATTTTCTGTCCGACCGGAGACAAGGAACTTCTGAAGAAGGTCGGGCGTCCCGCCGGAAAAATGGAGATGCCGCTCTTCAGGAAGATCATTGACGAAATCAAGAAATCGGGGCACCGCCTTCGTCTGCTCTCTCTTTACAAGGACGGGGAACCGTTGGTCCATCCGGATTTTCCGGAAATGGTGCGTTATGCGGCGGACAGCGGGATATGCGACCGCATTTGGACGAAAAGCAATGGAGCCCTGCTCAATCCTGAACTGAACAAGCGTCTGGTTTCCTGCGGACTCACCTGGCTCGGTATCTCGGTGGAAGCCGTTACCGGAAGAAAATATCTGGATATCTGCGGAACAAAATTGAACTATGAGAGGTTCATTGAGAACATCGCCGATCTTTACCGCCGCAAGGGTGATAGTCTGCACGTCTACATCAAAATCATCGACACCAATCTGAGTGACGCGGAAAAACAGAAGTTTTTCGACGACTTCTCCGGGATCTGTGATTCCTACGCTGTCGAGAAACTCATGGGATGGTCTTATTCGAGTGTCAAGGATTTCACTCTCGGAACCAATCCTGAGACATATGACGGAATGCCTTTCTCCGAAAAGGATGTCTGTGCCTATCCTTTTTATGTTTTGGCGGTTAACTTTGACGGTTCCGTCTCTCTGTGCGGCAACGATTGGTCCCATGCCACGGTAGTCGGCAATCTCAATACCGAAAGTCTCATGGATGTCTGGAACGGTGAGCGTTTGTATCAGTTCCGGAAAATGCTCCTTGAAGGCCGCCGTTGTGAAAACAAAGCCTGCGGAGATTGTTATTATCTGAAGATTGTTCCTGACAATATCGATGACTGCCGGGATATCCTGCTCGAAAGAATAACTCGGCAAAGGCAGACGCGCTAATGTGTGCGGAGGACGCGTATGAAAAAAACGATTAGTATCGTCGCCAGCTGTTGGAACGAGGTTGACAACATCCCTGAACTTTATCGCCGCTGCCGGGAGACAGTCGGCAGGCATCCGGAATACGACTATGAATTCGTGATAGCGGACAACTGTTCCACAGACGGCACTCGGGATGTCCTGCGGAAAATTGCCTCAGAGGATCGCAAATTCAAGGTCATTTTCAACGCGGGTAATTTCGGTTGTGTCCGCAGTCCCTTCAATGCGATGCTCGCCGCCTCGGGGGATTTGATGTTCGGACTATGCAGCGATCTGCAGGAGCCGCCGGAGATGCTGGACGAATTCCTCAAAAAGTACGAGGAGGGTTACAAGGTGGTCTGCGGCGTCCGGGCCGACACCCGGTCGAGCTGGCTCATGGAGTTTTTGCGCGGCATCTATTATCGGCTGCTTCAAAAGTTTTCGCCGGGCGAAAACGTTATTCAGAAGTTCACCGGCTTCGGACTGTACGACCGCTGTTTCATGGACGCGCTGAAAAAGTTTCACGAGCCTTACCCCTCCTTCCGCGGTCTGGTCAGCGAGATCGGTAGTTCGCGCTGCGCAGTGCCCTTCGTTCAGGCCGCACGGGAACCCGGCAGAACGAAAAACAATTTCGCCACGCTATATGATATGGCCATGACCGGGTTCGTCAATCATACGAAACTGCCCC
>JAFTDL010000284.1 GCA_017454215.1 Lentisphaeria bacterium
ATGAAAGAGATACGCCGCAGAACGCGGGTCGTCGGCAGTTTCCCGGACGGCTACTCCGCCATGATGCTGGTCGGCGCGAGGCTGAGACATATATCGACGACGAAATGGGGCACTCGCCAATATATGAACACTTGCAAACTTTACGAGGTGGGGGTACAGTAAGAAAAAGGTTGCGCCTCACAAACCGACCTGCTCCTCCGGAGCTGCACGGTCGGTCGGTTTGTTCGGCATCGCCAATGCGCGTGGAACTCTGATCCGTCAGAACCAGATGTGCGCAAAACTTCGGACACTACCTATGAGCCGGACCCTTCACCGCCCCGTACGGGAAACAAAGCCTTTCGCAGATCACGGCGCGAAGATGACGCAGCAGAGCAGAAGAGCAAGTTCGGCGATCTTGCCGATGAGCGTGATGACATCGGCCGTAACGGGCGTGCCGGTGAGGATGAAGTCGCGGCGGAAGTCCCCCGTCCCCGGTAAAGACGGCCCGACCGCGCCGGGGACTGGTCTTGAGACTTTGCGGACGCCCCGTTTCTTTCAGCGGAGAATGATCAGAAGAATCATTTCGCAGAAAGCTTTTTCCGGAGGATCCGGATTCGCGCCTCGGCGGATTTCAGGCCCTTCTCATGTTCGAGATTATGGGGCGGCAGAACGGCCAGAAGCCGTGCCTGCTCTTCGGCGATCGCCGTTCTGAGCGCGGCAAGATCGGTTTGGGATCGGGATTTTCCGTAACGGGCGGCAAGTATCTCGCTTTCGGCGGCTTTACGGGGACCGCGGGAGGGATGCACGAAAAAAACAAGCCCTTTCTCCGCCGCGAATCTGGCAGCGGCGTCACGGCCCTCCACGGCGGCAATAAAACGCAACTTGAGATCCTCATCCCTGCGATTTTCCATCTGCGAGATCAGCTTTTCACCGGCTGAGATGATTCGCCTGTGCATGGCAGCCTTGCGGATGAGCCCGCGAAGTTCCTCCTCCATGGCAGTGCGCTCATTTTCCGACGGAGAAGCGGGAGATGAACCGGAAGAACCCGTATAACTTTCGGCCAGTTTCCTCACGCCGTGTTTGACGGCTTCCGAACTGTAAGTCGCTCCCGTGACGGAATCCACCTTGCGTGAGGCGACCTCCGTCAGGGCGATCCCGTTCCAACTGTCGAGAAACTTGCGCGCACGCACGCGTTTCAAAAAAGCGGGCGTCTCCTGATTCTTCCCGATCAGAACTCCGGAAATTTTGCCGTCTTTATTGAGAACCACCGCGATCTCGACCGGTCCTCCGTAACCGGGTTTGCGTTCGTCGTCGGAAATACGTTCGGAATAAAGCCGGCCGATCCTGTCGCCTTTTGCATCCAGAATGTCGAATATTCCCGCTCCGGCGGCCTTGACCACGGCCGCCCGCGGCATCGCCGCCGCAAGATCCCGGCCGAAGGGTTTGAGTTTTTCCGGAAGCTCCGGAACCGCCCGCAGGACACCTCCGGCAACCAGAGCGATCAGCAGAATGGTCATACGCATTTGCATTCTCCTTTTAGTTTTGACTAATTTGAGCCGTGTCTTTCTACAATATACATCCGACCCAGCCGTTTTTCAAATAGGAAAAACTAATTAATTTTATTTTTCACCCCCATTTCCATCACCTGCCGCTTCTCCGCCCCCTCGAAAGACACAGCCGGAACGCCCACAAAACGACGGCCAAGCCGCCCGAAAGAGAAAAAAACAAAAAAAAATTAGTCTAGCATAATTGACAAACAGAAAAAGTGTGCTAAATTATGTGCAGGCAAAAGGATCACCCAACAGCGATTTCACAGAGTGGGATAAAAAAAGACAAATTAATTAGGTTTGGCTATTTTTAGCGGCAAGTTGACCGAGACAGAAAATGAATACACTGCAAAACACGGGCGATGATGAACAAAAGGCGAGAGAAAGGCTGCTGAACTCGTTCGACTATCTTCTGAGCCACAACGGTTCGGGACACATGGAGGTGAACACCAAGATTCTGAAACGCGGGCAGAAGGAGATCACGATCCAGTGCAGCCGCTGCCACCGTTTCATTGTCGACATGAAGAATGAAGGAGGTGAACAGTAAGCGCATCATCAGTATCTATCCGGGTGTGCCGGAAGATTTTCAATATCTCGCTCCGAGGGGAGCATAAACCCTTTTTTTCAGATCGTCAAAGACGATGTGTTCAAAACATTGACAGAAAGGACATAATCATGCTCAAAAGAAATTTCACGTTGATAGAGCTGCTGGTGGTGATCGCCATCATCGCCATCCTTGCCGGCATGCTGATGCCGGCCCTTCAGCAGGCGCGGGCCAGGGCGCAGTCGGCGGACTGTCTGGGCAGGCTCCGGCAGATCGGTACGGCGGACTCCCAATATCAGAGCGACACAAGTTATTTCTGTCCGGCGACCGAAAAAATGAGCGGCGACATGAAAGGCTGGTGCGGTCGCCGCTCTTCCTCGGGAAATTTCGATTTCACTCAGGACGGATATCTCACACCGTACCTCAAAAAAGCTTCGGACGGTCAAAGTCTTTCCCGACATATAAGCAGCAGCGTCTATTTCTGCACGTCTCCGCTGATCGCGCAGGATTTGTCAGCGAAGGGCAGTTCCATTACCAGCGCCCAGGGAAGCGGCATCGGCGCAAACGGAGAACTCCACGGCTGGGAGAACACAAAAGTGCAGATGGGACCGATAAGCAGGGACTTGGTGGACTACGGGCTCAAGAAAGCGGGGAAATTGAAACGCCCCTCCTCCATCGTGAGCTTTGCCGACCAACAGGGAGCCCAAATGGGATCGAAACCGTTGGATTGGGGTTATTCCGTCAGCAATGCGACAACGGGATTCCGTCACAGCGGGCGGGCCAGCATCGCATGGGCGGATGGACATGCCAGCAGTGAGTCTTACGGTTATCTCAAATACGACGATGGTGCTGATCGTAAAATGGGAAATCTCGGCGGAACGGCGACGCACAACGGATTTTATTCCGAAAACGTGGACGAAAACGGAGAACCCCTGTAACAAATCGAGGTAAAAAAATGAAAAAATCTCAACTCGTTCTTCTGGCGCTCCTTCTCGTCGCGGGCGTAATGGTGTTCGCCGCGCGCAGCAGAAAAGGCCCCGTCTTCACCGTGACGGAAGAGGCGGCGACTCCCGCGGAATGCGCCGAGACGGCGAAATTCGTGGACGACGTGGCGAAATACTGCCGCACCAACAACACGTACCGTCTGGACCGGGCCTTTCTGATGAACAGACAGGGGCGAATGGCCGCAAAGCAGGAGTCCGGCAAGGATCCCGTCCTCGAAGCCGTCGGCCTGCTCAGGGCGAATCTGGACACACTGGCCAGGGAGCGGAAGATCACCGTTTTTTCCAAGCACCGTGAAGTCCGCTACGTGCGGAGCAAGGCCGGTGAAAAAACGCTGAAGATCACCGTCGTCCGTTCGGGGAACAAACTCCGGATCAGCGAAGTCGCCGCGGAAAAGATATGACGCTTTTCATCATACTCGTACTCTTTCTCGCCGCCGTGCAGAGCATCTGCAAGCTGGCTCTGCTGCCGCGCAAGTGGTGTTACGGCACGGCGGCGCTGCTCGTGCCCCTGCCCTTCTGCTTCGAATCGGCCATCGCCGCAAGCAGTATGCGGCAGGTCACGGGGATCCTCTCGTCGGCCGCGACCCTCGAAAACCTGTGCGCCCTCGTCGTCATACAGGAATTGTTTTCTCTGACGGCCGGCTTCTCGCTGCTGTCGGATATTTCGTATGGAAGGCCCTCCGCGTCCCTGTGGCGCAAGATCCTGCACTGCTGCAAATACCCGGTCTTTCTGCCCTCGGTGCTTTTTCCCGCCGGGGTCCTCTATTTTCAGATGTATCTTTTCAACCGCTTTCCCGGACTGGATTTCCGGCATCTCAGCATCATGACGTGTCTTGCGCTGGCGGCGGCTGTTGTCCTCGTGACCGAAGGGCTCCGTCTTTTCCGCCGCGACCGGGACAGGCGGCTGCTGACGGTCCTGCATCTGGAGTTCTTCCTCGTCTTCCCCGCCGTATTCCTGCCCGTGGCCGCCTCCGCCGAACTGGTCGGGAACGACGGATTCACCTTCCCCTTCGACGCGCTTCTGCTCATTTCCGGATCCGCCGCAGCGGTCCTCGCCGCGACGGCCGGTTTCTATATTTACTTCAAAATCAACCAATACAGGAAAATCAAATGTCGACCGTAACACAAATTCTCAACTGGATATCATCAAGTCTCCTTCTGCCCGTCATCGTGCTTCTGCTGGCGGCGCTGGTCAGCGCCCTGATCTCGCTGGGAGGCTTCTGCGCGACCTCGCTGCTCCTCATTCAGGAGCGCAGAAAACGCAGTGACCTTCTCGCCCGGCTCCGGGCGGAGGAGCTGGATGTCGCGGCAATCGAACCGGACGGCATTTTTTCATCGCACCTCGCCGACATGGCGAAACTCGACTGGAACGAACTCGAGTGCGAAAAATACATTTCCGAAGTCCGGCAGGGCTACGACAGGGAACTGGAACGCACCCGCTTTCTCGCCAAAACCGCCCCCATGCTGGGGCTGATGGGCACGCTCATCCCCATGGGACCGGCGCTGGCGGGACTGGCCTCGGGCAACATCGGCGGCATGGCCTACAACATGCAGATCGCCTTCGCCACCACCGTGGTCGGATGCGTCGTATCGGGCATCGCGCTGCTGGTCAATTCGGTGAAGAAACACTGGTACGCCGAAGAGATCGCCGACCTCACCTACGTTCTCGACCGCACGCTCGCCGCCCGGGAGGATGAGAAAAAATGAGCAGACAGAACCGTTATCTCGCCCCCCGCGAAAATGAAGACACCGACCCCATGAGCAGTCTCGTCAATCTTTTCGACGCGGCCATGGTCTTCGCCGTGGCCCTCATGGTGGCCTTCGCCATCCAGAGCCGCATGACGGAGTTCCTCACCTCCGAGGATGCGACCTTCGTCAAGAACGCGGGCAAAAAGGATATGGAGATCATCGTCAAGAAAAACAACAGGATCACCCGCTACAAGTCGGACAAAAGCTCCGGCTCCGGCAAGGGCCGCCGCGTGGGCATCGCCTATCAGCTGGAGTCCGGCGAGGTGATCTACGTTCCCGAGAAGGACAACGGAAAATGAAAAAACTGTCGAACCGTGCAAAAATCATCACGGCCGCCGGAGCGGCGCTTCTCATCGCGGCGGCGGCGGCGCTGTACGTCAGGTTCGCGTCGGATACCCGGGTCGCTTTCGTCAATTACCCCGAATACATGATCGCTCCCCTGCTCGATCAGGAAATCAATCCGGCCATCAAGGTCAGCTGCCTCAGGTGGAACGATAAAAGCGGAGAGGAATTGAAAAATTACGACTGCGTCATCTTTTTCGGCATGGGCCTCAACTTCACCGAAAAACAGCAGGAGATCATCGCAAATCTCAAAATTCCCGTTTACACCACGGCGTCCACCAAAAAGGAGACCGCCCTCGCCGTCATGAGCGGCAGACAGCGCGAGACCCTGCGGGGCTATCTTTCCTCCGGCGGCAAGAAGAATTTCAAACGCATGCTCGACTATATCCGCTACGAGCTCGACGGCAAGCGCATCAACGCTTCCCGGCCCGTGCCGCCGGAGGAGGTCGAATACAAACCCTTCTTCCACATCGAGGAGAAAAACGCCTTCAAGACCCTCGACGAATACCTGGCCTGGTACAAATTCAGCGGACATTACAAAGAAAACGCTCCCCGCATCTGTCTGCTCTCGGGCAACGGCGGCGGCGCACTCGAAGAACTCATCCGCGCCCTCGAAAAGCGCGGCATGAACGTCATCGGCGCGGGCGGCTTCTGGTCGGTCATCCCCCAGCTTGAAAAAATCCGGCCCGACGCCGTCATCTACCAGCCTCACGGACGACTGGGCGAAGAGGCCGTTGCCTACCTCAAAAAACACAACATCCCCCTCTTCTGCCCCATCAAGGTCAGTCAGCCTTATCACGAATACCTCAAGGACCAGCGCGGCATGACGGGCGGCATGCTCAGTCAGAGCATCACCATGCCGGAACTGGACGGCGGCGTCGTGCCCTTCGTGCTCTCCGCCCTGTACCCCAACAAGCGCGGACTGCTGGAGTTCCGCACGATCCCCGACCGGCTGGAGCGTTTTGCGGAGCTCGTCCGCAAAACAGCGGCCCTCAAACGCATGGCAAACAAGGATAAGAAGATCGCGTTCATCTATTACGGTTCCATCAGCAAAGAATCCGCCACCGCGGGGCTGGGCATCTCCCAGTCGGTGCTCAACATTCTGCGCCGTCTGAAGGAGGCCGGCTACACCACGGGCGAACTGCCCGCCGACGTGGCCGCGCTTGATCGGGAGATCAAGGCCAACACCGCCGTCTTCGGCACCAACGACGGCATGAAGGAGGGACAGCGCAAACTGGATTCCGCCCACGTGCGGACCGTGACGATCACCCCCGCCGATTACGCGGCATGGGTCGCATAAAGCATGCCAGCGGATCTATACCAAACCGTGACGGAGCGTTACGGCGAATTTCCCGGCAGGACTTTCCGTACCGAAGAGGGCAATATGGAACTGGGGTGCATCCGTTTCGGCAACATCATCCTGATGCCCCAGTCCCTTCCCGGCGAAGGCAGTGATGAATCGAAGCTCATCCACGGGGCGAAAATGGCTCCGCCGCACACCTACATCGCCACCTATCTTTATATCCGCCACGGCTTCAAAGCCGACGCCATGATGCACCTGGGGACCCACGGGAGTCTCGAGTTCACGCCCTGGAAACAGGCGGCGCTTTCCAGTTACGACTGGCCCGATGTGCTGGTGGGGGAGATGCCTCACTATTATCTTTACATCATCAACAATATCGGTGAAGCGCAGATCGCAAAGCGAAGAGCCTACGCGACCATGGTCAGTCACCTGACTCCGCCCTTCATGAACGCCGAGTCCTACGGCTATGTGACGGAACTTCACGAGAAGATGCATCACTTCGAGACGGCGGACAACGCAAAACTCAAGGCGGAATACGCAAAATCCATTTGCGAGACCGTCAAACGCGAACATATCGACCGCGACCTGAAACTCTCCGCCGGGTTCGCAAAAGGCAAGCCGACGACGGAGGATCTTGAACGCATAGAGAACTTCCTCCACGAGGTCACCGATGCCAAGGTCAACCGGGGCATGTACATCATCGGACGCCCCTACTCGGCGGCGGAAGCCGACGAGACCGCCCGGCTCATGACCGTGGACGCCATCGCCGACGCCCTCTTCAAAGCCGACGTCAAGGCCGGAAAGGTCAATGAAGAAAAGCGCAAGGACAAGTCCTTCTATCGCAAAAATTACCTGGAAAGGGCCCGGGAGCGTGCGAAACAGGCTCTTCAGCATCCGGAACTCTTCAGGAAGAAGCCCGCCGCGGCGCCGCGGCGGAATGCCGGAGATCCCCGCATGGGCGCGTCACGTCCGGGCTCCGCTCCCGCCGCGCGTCCCCGCATGGGCATGATGGGCGCATCAAAAGAAGACATGGAAAAGATGCTGAAATCCGGCAAACT
Organism: Lentisphaeria bacterium; assembly: GCA_017454215.1. Taxonomy (GTDB): domain Bacteria; phylum Verrucomicrobiota; class Lentisphaeria; order Victivallales; family Victivallaceae; genus UBA1784. The sequence continues at coordinate 7,527 of JAFTDL010000284.1, forward strand.
TCCCGACGGACGCGACATTCCGCCCGCGATGCTGGCGGCCATGAAACAGATGATGGGCGGCGGCTCCGCCCGTCCCCCCCGCGCCGGAACGGGCATGCCGGGCATGACGGGGCGGCGTCCGGCTCCGCCGAAGCCCGCCCTCGCTCCGGAGGAAATCACCTTCAAGGCCAGGGCCGATCTGCTGAACTCCACCGGGGCCGAACTGAAAGCCATTCTCAACGCCTTCTCCGGCGGCTACCTCGAAGCGACCTCCGGGGGCGACCCCATTCTCAACCCCGCCACGGTGCCCACGGGAAAAAATCTCTACGGCATAGATCCCGAACGCACGCCGACCCGCGAGAGTTACGCCGTCGGGAAGGAACTGGCCGAAGCTCTCATCAAAGAGAAACTGCGGACCACCGGCAAATATCCTAAAAAAGTCGGCTTCTCCCTGTGGGGCGGGGAGTTCATCCGGACTCAGGGGACCAACATCGGCGAGATATTCCATCTGCTGGGCGTGGAGCCCGTTTGGGATTCCCGCGGACGGGTCCAGGATGTGCGCCTCATTCCGCTGTCGCGGCTCAAGCGTCCCCGCATTGACGTGATCGTGCAGACATCCGGCCAGTTCCGGGGCGCGGCGACCAGCCGGATGCGCCTGATCGACAAGGCAGTTCTCCTCGCCGCGACGGATCCCGAAAACAGCGAATTCGCCAACTACGTGAAGTCAGGCTCACTCGCCGTCATGAAGGCTCTGACCGATGCGGGCATGTCTCCCGAACAGGCCCGTGCACTGGGGCACAGCCGCATCTTCGGCGGCGTCAACGGCAATTTCGGCACCGGCGTCACCGGCATGGCGCAGAATACCGGCAGCTGGGAAGACACAAAAGTCATCGCGGATCTTTACCTCAACAACATGGGCGCGCTCTACACCGAAGGTCACTGGGGGGAACACATCCCCGGCGTCTTCAAGGCGGCGCTGATCGACACCGACACCGTGGTGCAGTCCCGCTCATCCAACAGCTGGGGTCCCCTCTCGCTGGATCATGTCTACGAGTTCACCGGCGGTCTGTCGCTGGCCGCGCGCCATGTGACGGGCAAGGACCCCGGCGCGTTCTTCAACGATCTGCGCACCCCCGGACAGGCGAAAGTCCAGGAAGCAGGAGAGGCCGCCATGGTCGAAGCCCGGAGCACCGTGCTCAATCCGAAGTACATCAAAGAGATGATGAAGGAGGGAGCTCCCGCGACCGGCGCTTTCACGGAGGTTTTCCGCAATACGCTCGGCTGGGAGGTCATGAAACCCGACATG
>JAFTDL010000285.1 GCA_017454215.1 Lentisphaeria bacterium
AAGAGGATTCGAAGTTCATGCAGGGATTCATGCCGTCGAAGGAATACTTCGTCACTTCGGTCGACCACGAAAACGGGAACATTCCGAACGTAAAGACACTCAAGACGTTCGAGACGACGGCCACGGGGAAAAGTCCCAGACCGGCCAGAAATTCGTAGGACTCCCGCCACCCCTCGTAGGGCGTGGTAAGAGAGTAGACCTTTCTCACCTGATACACCGTGATCTGCGCGTTTTCGATCCGTTCCAGCGTCACGGTGAACGATGAGGACGCGGGGACCTCCTGATCCATTTTCACGACGTACTGCAGAGATTGAACGGTCCGTGCATTTTCGGGACTCTCCTTGGTGACGTCTTCCAGATGGTTGGCACAGCCGGTCAGAAGAACGGCAAGAACGGCGGCTCCGGCGGAAAAATACCTGATGGATCTCATGATGTCATCTTCCTTATTTCAATTCTGAGTATGCCTGACGAAATCTCCCGTGAAGCGTCCGGACTGGTCGGTTCCGGTCTGGACCCACTCCCACTGGTCCTCAATGCGGTACTCGCCGTGGTCGAGGGGAAGAACCTTGCTGATCCCCAGGACTTTGCGGCTGCCGTCTTCGAGCCGGCCCGTGTGGACGATGTAATTGAGCGCCGCCGTCACCTGATTGCGGATGGCCGCAAGCGGCAGATCGAACCCGGCGTACATGACGCAGGTCTCCAGACGCAGCAGGGCATCGGGCGCGTTGTTGGCGTGAATGGTGGACATGGATCCGGAGTGACCGGTGTTCATGGCCTGCAGCAGATCCAGCGCCTCGCCGCCGCGGATCTCGCCGAGGATTATGCGGTCCGGCCGCAGACGCAGCGCGGAGTGCAGAAGATCGCGGAACGTCACCTCCCCCTTGCCGTCCTTGTCCGGCCGCCGGGTCTCGAAGGGGACCAGATGGGGCTGCCGCAGCTGAAGTTCGCAGGAGTCCTCGATCGTCAGGATCCGGTCCGCGGGGTCGATGAAGGAACTCAGCACGTTGAGTATGGAGGTCTTGCCCGACGAAGTCGCGCCGCAGATGAGAATATTCATGCGTTTGCGCACGAGTTTTTCGAGATAAGAGAGCATTTCAGGCGAAATGCTTCCCCACTTGAGGAGATTCTCGGGAGACAGGGAGTCCGTGCGGAACTTGCGGATGGCGACGACGGTCCCGCAGCGCGAAAGCGGCGGAATGACGACGTGAACGCGGGAACCGTCCGGCAGACGGGCGTCGAGACGCGGATACTCGTCGTTGAGCACCCGGCCCACGGATTTGGCGATATTGTTGGCGGCCGCCTGCAATGCGGGTTCGCTGGGAAACGTCTCCTCCACATGGACGACATGGCCGTTTTTTTCGATATAGATGCTTCGCGGACCGTTGATCATGATCTCGCTCACGGCGGGATCGTCCAGATAGGGCTTGACCGGCTCCAGAAACATGGTCAGATAAGATATGCCATTCATAGATATCGGCTCCTTTCAGGCCAAAGGCTCTGTAATTTCGCATTCTCCGCGGCGGCCGCCCGGCTCAACGCGGCGCCCGCCAGATACCGCGCATGACTGAAATCCAGCAGCACGGGGCCGCCGTCGCGGCGGATGCCGAGGTTGGAGAAACGGATATCCCCGTGTATCATGCGGTGACCGTGCAGACAATCCAGCGCGGGGCGGAAGTGTTCCGGCGTCAGCGCCTCCACGGCGGGACGTCCCGTGCGGTAAAGCTCCATGAGACAGTACGGCGTCTCCCCGTTCCCTGCGGCCAGCGGCCGGGGCAGCGCCGGGTGATCCATCCGGACCATGACCGCAAGTTCCCGTCTGAAACGCCCCTCCGCGCCGGGCACGGCGATCTTGACGGCCCGCTTCCCCTCCGCCGTCAGATAAACCAGAGAGGTGCTTCCCGAGGCGATAAAGCGCGCAAGTCCGATCCCGGCCAGTGTCAGCGGCTTTTCGAGCCATTCCGCAGAAACGGCTCCGCCGTTCAGAACGCCGCGCACGAACGCCGCGGGTCCGGTCCCCTGCCCCGTCAGGACCGATCCGGAAAAAACATCAGCCTTTCCGACGGGGACCCCGTGGAGCACTCCAAGCATACGGCGGGCGGCGGCGTACAGCCAGTCATCGTATCGCGCCGCGCCGCAAAGCACGGCAGAACGCCGCGACGGAGAAAAGCTCTCCAGCAGTTCCCGGGGACAGAAGCCGGAAAACGCCAACTGCACGGGATGGGTTTCGAGCCACGCCAGTTCCCGTCCGAGTTCGGAGGCAAACGCGGCAAAACCGCGATCCCGTTCGACGGCTCCGCCGCAGAGGACGGGCAGTTTTTCACTCAGTTGCGGGAGTAACATCTCTCTCCTCCTCGTCGTCGTCAGGCTGGTCGGGACACGCCGCCTGCTCGGCAAGCACGTCGTCCGTGATCTCCGGCAGCGGCCCCAAAGTCACCACCACCGCCGTGGCATTGTCCGCTCCGCCGAAACGCAAAGAAGCCTGCACCAGCATCCGGGCGCGGTCGGACGCGGAAACGTCTGTCAGCCCCAGGATCCGTCTGATCTCCGCTTCGGGGACCTGCCGGGCCACGCCGTCGGAGCAGAGCAGATACACGTCATCAGCGCACAGATCCGCGGGATGCGATTCGACAAAGAAGCCGTTTCCGCAGCCCACGGCATTGGTCAGAACGCCCCGCAGATGTCCGGCAAGCTGTTCTTCGGGGATCCCCATGGCGGCGGCGACGGTGTGATCTGATGTCAGCTGCTCCAACTTCTTTTTCCTCAACCTGTAACAGCGGCTGTCTCCCGCCGAGAAGATCACGCCCGCCCCGGGATCGAAGGGCGACAGCACAAGTCCGACCACCGTCGCCCCCATGCCGCGCAGATGATTGGCCGAGGCGAAATCGCGGATCTCGCGGTTGGCCCGGTGAACGAATCTCTCGACATTCGCGGGATCTTTGAGCGGGACCAGCGCCGCCTGCGCAAGTTTCTGAACGACGATGGCACTGGCCCGGGCGCCGCCCTCCCCGCCGCCCATGCCGTCGGAAACGGCGAATATGCCGCCGGAGGCAAGACAGAGATAGGAATCCTGATTCTCCTTGCGGACCAGTCCGACCGAGGTGAAAGCCCCCGCGGAAAAGTATTTATTCCGAAACAGTGCAAAAGCCATTTTCAACTCACTTCGAATACTTTTTGAATCCCCACATCCGGCGTACCACGGGATCCCCCGGGAGCCCCCGCTTCAGGATGCTGTCGCGGATGACGATCTTCTCTTCATCCGGCGCCGTGTTGTACGTTCTTCCCAGTTTGATGAGAGGCATGCGGTAATTTTTGAGATCGGCCGCGAAATCGCCCGCCTCCTTTTCCGACGCGGCACCGCGGGCCAGAAAGAGCAGAACGGCCCTGCGCAGTAATTTTTCCCTTGCATCGGCCGCCTTCTCCGGCGGATAGAGTTTTGCCAGACGCGCGGGAAACTTCAGCAGTTCGGCGGCGTGTGCGTGGAGTCGGCGGAACTCGCCCGCATGAAGCCAGCGCACCTGAGGCTGTTCGGCGAACCGCAGAAAATTTTCGGCCGCCCCCAGCGCCTCACGCAGACGGACGATCTCCGGACGGAACCGGGATTCCGCGTACACGGCCGGGTCGTAAGAGGCGGGCAGCGAGTACATGTATTCGAAGAAACCTTCGATCCCGAGCACCCGGTCGTAGCATCCGGCGGGCTCGGTTCTGAGCCGCGAGGGCATCCGGCCTGCGAGCGCATCGCACGAAAACACCTGCCTCATGATCTTTTCGTCGAGAAACATCGCGACGCATACGGGAACGGGCGTGTCCGCCGTAAGACCGCACTCGCCCAGCTGCCTGACCACAGGACGCAGTGCCGATGCAGTCCCCTGCACGAATTCGAACTGACGCTCCTGGTTCCTTCTGAGCGTGGCGATCTCGGCATGAACGGAACACTGTTCGAGGGTGGGAAGTTCAAGTCTGATCCCGGCCAGTCCGTCAAAATCCAGCTGCTGAACGGCGCGGATGGCACGCTTGATCTGCTTGCAGCTTTTCTGCAGCATCGTCAGAGGCACCATGCAGTTGGCGATCCGGAGCTGTATCCCGGGCTCGGCGTTCCGTCGGAGTTCGTCAAGGTCGCTGAGCAAAGCGGCGAGATTTTCCGATTCGGGCGCGACCCGTTTCAGCAGCATTTCCAGATTCTCAAGATACTGGAAGTTGGCGGAGATCTGTTTGCGCAGAGTCCCGGACTCTTTCTGCAGTTTCGCCAGATACTCGGGCGTTTTTGCCGCAAACGGCCTGCTCCCTTCGGCAAGGTCCTCCGTGATGCGGCGCAGATCGCTCAGAGTGCCGCTTTCGCGTCCGCTGCGCAGAAAGGTGTCGGCACGCAGATAGGCGTCAAGCAGTTTCTTGGCGGCAAAGGCCTCGCTGCGCATGCCCGGCGCGGTGGAGTCGTTCCATCCCCAGACATTGGGGTCGGCCGATGTTATCATGCCGAGCAGATGGGAGCCTTCCACCCAGTTTCCGGAAGCAAGAGTCGTCTTCGCCTTGCCCCAGTTGTCGTAGACTTTTTCCCAGACGGCGATGGAATTGTTCAGCTCGTTGAAAGCGATCTCGGTGCGTTCCGCGCCGCGCAGGGAACGGGACTCGAGCAATATGCGTCTGGCCTCGTCGAAACGCTCCGCGGCCGCCGCGTTCCGGGCCTTTCCGATGCAATCCTCTGCGGAGGATCTCATGCCCATCCACAGCAGATTGAGCAGAAAAACCGCAAAAACCGTCGCGGCCACGACGCCGAGGCTCGACCAGATGCGGATCTTGGTGTGTTCTATGGAGCCGTCGACGAATCTGAAGTCGACGAACGCCGTACTGACCACGTCGTCATCGACCAGAAGCCGCTCGGTGCCGACGGCAAGTTTCGTACCGTTGACGAACGTTCCGTTTTTGCTGCCGAGATCCCTGATCCAGCAGCCGTCGGCCTTGGTGCTGAACTCCGCGTGGCGCTGGGAAACCAGCTGTTCCGTCACGGGAATGTCGCACCCGGGAGCGGATCCCAGAGTCATGACGGCGTTGACAAGTCTGACGGACTGTCCTTTTTTGTCGGTGTTGAGGTAGACCAGTTCATGATGAGCCGCTCCGGAAAATTTGACGCGTTCGACGATGAGCGTACAGCTGCCGATCGAAAACTGGTCTCCGGGGGCGAGCATTTTTTCCTGGATGCGGCGCGCCCGGTAAAATATGCCGTTGCGGCTGCCGGTGTCGCGCAGACACAGCTTGCCCTTGCGCATGAGAATGACCGCATGATGACCGCTGGCAACGCTGTCTTCGGGAGGGATCACCCAGACACAGTCGGCGCTTCTGCCGATGGTGACGACATCGGCGGCGGAAAAATCGCAGCTTTCGTACAGGACGCGGCGGTTGAATTCCAACCGCACGGACAGACGCTCGGGACGGCCGGAGCGGCTTTTGAAGCGCTGCAGAAGTCCGGGCTTCCCGACGTCGTTTTTACTGCTTACTCCCATACATTCCTCCTGAGCGTGAAATAACGCAGGTCATCCGGCGAGGAAAAGACCATTTTGCAGAGTTCCCAGATCGCATTTTCCTGCTGCCGGTCGTCGTTCAGTCCGGCGGCGCTGAAGCTGATCTTCTTTCCGTTGTACCAGACCGTCTGCATGGAGCGCAGCCGCCGCAGCTGAGCAAGAGCGTCGTTCTTCAGACGCTGATCGCCGGTCTTCAAACTGTTCATCAGGACACGCCGCAGCAGACGGCAGCTGCCGGTCCACTCGAAGGGCACCTGCTTGGAAAGGCTTTTGGCGACTTCATCCATCATGGCGGAACTGTCCGCACCGCCCCTGTACTCGGGATCGCCCTCCCAGTGCTCGTGGATGTATTTCTGAGAGAACTTGACCAGCGGCGTGCCCGAAATGAAATTCTGCGCCCGGGCCCGCTCCGAGACCGGGGCTTCGGCGAGGCGGAGATACGCCCGGTCGCCGGTCCGGAAAAAGAGGATCTCTCCGAACCACGATCCCCTGTCGGCCTCGCGCCGGAATTCGACGCTCAGGCAGGGGATGCCGTTTTCGGAACCGATGAAGAACACGTCGGATATCTGCGAAAGACTCCAGTGCTGTTCCTGCTTCTGCAACTCCCGGAGCATGGAGGAAAAAACGGCCTGCCGGGTCATGTGAAGAAACTTTTCGGACCGCCTTTCAACAAAAAGTATCCGCAGCGGCACTGAAGCATCGCGTCCGATCCGGGTCGTCACGGTGATTTGTCCCGGTGCGGTCCTTACGGAGGTCTTGCCCTTTATGCTGGGATAGGCCAGAGAAAAACCGCCGGAAGCGTGTCCGCCGCTGCCCGGATCGGTGAAGGCGCCGAGAAAATTCCCGTCCCGGTCCTTCGGCCAGGTGAGGTTCGGTTCGGGCGGCTCGCTCTTGAGCGTGTAGAAGAAGATCAGCGCGCCGAAAGCCGCGACGACGCCGACGACGTACCTGAACATCTTTCCTGTGGAGCGTTTGCGGTCGGCGTGACGAAGCTGCTCCATCTCTTCCATGCTGGCCAGACGGGTGTGCATGACATCGGTCTTGACGACGTCCGACGCGCCGGAGGCGTCGGGAGACGGCTCTTTGACCGTTTCGCCTTCCGGCGCCGGCGCGGACACCTCCCGCGGAGCGTCCCCGGCGGGAGACGCGGCGGGAACACGGGTCGCTTCTCCCGGGGACTGCGGATCCTCCTGTCCGGGAATGACGGTCTTCATCTCGCTTCCGGACGGAGCCTGAGGTGCGGATATTTCGAAATGGATCTCCAGTTTTCCGCCGAGCTGGAGGATATCGCCGTCCTCCAGACGGACCCGTTCGGTCAGCGGTTCGCCTTTTCTGCGGGTCCCGTGGGAACTCAGATTTTCCGCAAAGGCCTCTCCGCCGACGACTTCGAGCTTGAGATGCCGCCCCGAAATATCCGGTTCCGAAAGACGGATATCCGCCGAATGGGAACGGCCAGCGATGTGTTCCCCCGGCAGCAGTTCTCCTTCATGGACCCGCTCGCGGCTGATGTAAACGATGTATCGGATCATTTCCGCAGTTTCCTCCTAAAACAAGCCGGCCATGCCGGACGACTGCACCCGCAAATAGATCGGCACGAAAATGACGATGAACACCGACGGCATGATGAAAAGCGCCATGGGGATCATCATCAGCGACGGCGCGCGCTGGGCCTTGCGTTCGGCAGCGGCGACCCTGACCCGACGCATTTCACTGGCGTTGATCCGCAATGTGTCGGTGATGGACGCGCCCATTTCCGTTCCCTGAACGACGGCGTTGACGAGACTGCGGAATTCATCGATCCCCAGACGTCCGGCCATGGCTTTGAGCGCATCGTTGCGGTTGTTGCCCAGTTCGAGCATCTTGAGCGTCACGCCGAACTCCTGCGTCAGGGGAGAATCTCCCGAGCGCTCCACGTAATAGCGGACGGCGGCGGTGAAATCCAGTCCGGCGGCCATGGCCGATGAAATGAGATCGATGGCAAAGGGCAGATCCCGGCGGATCGACCCCAGCCGGGCCTGCGCGAGATTCTGTATCTGCACCGCGGGAAGAAGCGCGCCGGTAAGCCCCGCAATGACCAGTCCGGCGGCGATGTACGAGAGTTCCATTTCAAGCAGGATCATGAACATGGTCCCGGCGGTCGCGAAGAGGATCCCCCACAGCAGCTGGGCAGCGAAAACGTCGTCGGGCGCAAGGGAAAGCGCCGCAAGCTGGATGTCTCTGGCCACCGCTCTGGTCTTCTGCGGAAAAAGAGTCCTCACGCCGGAACCGAGGAGCGCCCGGAGAAATCTGATCTCGCCTCCCAGTCCCCGGAACGTGAAGGGCAGACGGGGATCGGAAAACACGCCGTCGCTCTTCTTCGCTGAAATCATGAATTTCACGCCCAGAACGAGGATGAAAACCGACAGAAAACTGAAAAGTCTGGCCAGCAGTGAATAAATCTGTTCGTCCATAGCTCTCACAACTCCACAGTCACGATTTTCCTGATGAAAAGATATCCGATGGTCTCCAGAATCAGCACCGCGGCAATGGCCGCCCAGCCGAGCACGGTCGTGACCAGAGGCTCCATGAGCGGACGGTCCAAAATGAAGAGGATGAAGAATGCCATCAGCGGCGCACAGGCCATGACGATGGATTCGAATTTCCCCTGAGCGGTCAGGGTGTTGATCTTATCCTCCATGATGGAGCGCTGTCTGATGGTCTCGATGATCTTTTCCAGAATGTCCGCAAGACTGCCTCCGGTCTGCTGGGAGATCCCGACCGCGGTGACAAAGAGCTTCAGATTCTCGTCGGGCATGCGCTTTTCGAGGCGGTCCAGCGCTTCGGTGAGATCGATGCCGAGCCGGTATTCGTAGAGGGTCATGGCGATCTCTTCCTGCATGACGCCGCCGATGTCGCGTCCGACGACCTCCAGCGCCTGAGGCAGCGCCACGCCGGAACGCATGCCGTTGTTGAGTCCCAGCACCACGTCGAGGAGGCGGCTTTTGAACTCGGCGCAGCGTCTGTTCGCCTTGTGCCGATAGTACAGAAGCGGCAGATAGAACGCGACAACTCCGGCGATCCCCGACACCAGCGGGATGCTCCACGCGGGCACTCCGGCAACGAGCAGAAGGCAGAAGAAAACGAGGGCTCCCACGACGGCGAAGCAGATGCGGATCTTGCGGAGTTTCGGCAGGGAGATGAAATACTCTATCTGCGAACGCCCGTCCCAGCCGCCGGTCCGGTCGGCGGCGTGGTGCTCCAGATCGGAAAAAAGCGTCCGGCACAGCAGGAAACAGATCCCCGCCACCGAAACGAACACCATCAGAAGAACCAGCTGGACCATCTCTCTGTCACCTCTTACACTCTCGGAACGAAAACCGACATATCCAGCCGCAGATCGCCGCGCTGGCGGAGTTTTTCGACAAACGCCGGAATATTTCCGGTCGGAAAATAATCGCCGACGATCTTGCCGTTTTCATCATAGCCCGTCTGCTTGAAAACAAAAATATCGTGCATGAGCACAACATCCTTTTCGCGGCCGGTGATCTCCGAGATCTGAACGATCTTGCGCGAACCGTCGGGCAGACGGTTCTGCTGGATGATGAGATTCACGGCGGAAGCGATCTGTTCGCGGATGGCCGTGACGGGGAAATCGATCCCCGACATGAGCACCATGTTTTCAAGCCGTGAGATCGCATCCCGGGGCGAATTGGCGTGACAGGTGGTCAGACTGCCGTCGTGTCCGGTATTCATCGCCTGAAGCATGTCCAGCGCTTCGGAACCGCGGCATTCGCCGACGATGATCCGGTCGGGCCGCATGCGCAGCGCGTTCACGACCAGGTCGCGTATCTGGATGCGGCCCTTCCCCTCGATATTCGCGGGACGCGATTCCAGCGACACCAGATTGCGGTGCGACAGTTTCAGTTCCGCGGAGTCCTCGATGGTGATGACCCGTTCGTCGGCGGGGATATACTGCGACAGCACGTTGAGCAGAGTGGTCTTTCCCGAACCGGTGCCGCCCGAGACAAGGATGTTCTGAGCGGCCCGCACCGCCTCGCGGAGAAACAGATCGATCCCCGGCGTCATGCTGCCGAAGGCGATGAGGTCCTCGGCCGTCAGTTTTTTGCGGGCGAACTTTCGGATCGTCACGGAGGCGCCGTGCAGAGACAGCGGGGCGATGATCGCGTTGACGCGGGACCCGTCGGGCAGACGGGCGTCCACCATGGGACTGGCGTCGTCGATGTGCCGCCCCAGAGGCTCGACGATGCGCTGGATGATCGTGTGCAGATGCTTGTCGTTGAAGAACCGGGCGCCCGTTTCGTAAATGCGCCCATGGCTTTCCACGAAGATCATGTCCGGACCGTTGATCATGATCTCGTCCACCTTGTCGGAACGCAGCAGCGGCGAAATGGGGCCGTAGCCGGTGAGCTCGTCAAGCAGGGACTCCCGCAGACGCTCCGCCGGAATGGTGCGGGGCAGTTCGTGCCGCAGTTCCTTGAGGGACTGATCCAGAGCCGCGAGGAGTTTTTCGCGCATCTCGTCGCTGGCGATCTGCCGGGTGGCGATCTCCTGCAGATTGAGCTTGTTCAGCACGTAATTGTGGATCCGGTTCTTGAGCGCCATCAATTCGTCGGTGTAGAGCAGATTGACATCGTCGAATTCCGCCGTGCGCGAAGCCGCCTTCTCACCGGCAGCGGATGCGGCCGGCGCCGCGTCCTGTACCGCCGGAGCGGGAGCGGGCGCGGTCTGCACGCTTTTGACAAGTTTCAGCTTGAAAGGGCCGATCGAAACGATATCGGTCTGAGCGAATTCCACCGCTCCGGAAATGACGCCGTTCTGATTTTTTGTCCCGATCCCGCTGCTCAGATCGGAGATAAAAAAGGTCTCCGGGCCGCCGAAAAGTTTGGCGTGCCTTCTGGAAACGGAACTCTCCGCAAGACAGATGTCGCAGTTCTCGGAGCGTCCCAGAAGCCACTCGCCCTCGGATGCGCCCAGATCGATATGACGGAGCTTGCCGTCAGGCTCTTTTATTTGCAGAAACATGCGTTGCTTTCCTGTTTGAACTTGTTCAGAACCAGCGTTCCCAGAAACTCTTTTTCTTCTCGGCTTCCTTTGTGCGCTCGGCGTTGGATTTCTGAGATTTCTCCAGCGTGTTGGAGGTTTCGGCCGAAGGCGGCATCCGCAGGGGCGGCGTCCGTCCGGCGACCTGAGGATAAATGAGCAGGAGCACCTGACTGTCGTTGAAGGAGTCGGTGTTCTCGGCGCAGATCCAGTTCAGGACGGGCACTTTGCGGAGGAAGGGAATGCCGGAGGGACCGGAACTCTCTTCGATGACATCCTTCATGCCGCCCAGAGCGACCGTCTCTCCCAGTCTGGCGACGATGGTCGTCGAAACTTTGCTCTGCTTGAGGTCGTAATCGTTGTTTTCCTGCAGCGCGGGAGTGCTGACTTCGATCTGGACATCCAGCTTGACCTGATCGCTGCCGATGAGGCCGCCGCGGACCCGCATGATGAAGCCGTAAGGCACGTCGTTGAGCGTTCCTGTGCCGCCGCTGCCGCCGTAGACGCGGACCTTGAGCGTGCCGCCCTCGTGCAGAACTTTGAATTCATTGGAGTCGTTGCTCATGAAGCTCAGATGTCCGGCCCGGTGAAAACGCTTGCAGCCGCTCTCCGCCATCAGGTTCAGGATCGTGCTGGCATCGGCTCCGAGATTGTAGCTCTGATTGGTCCCGCCCGAAAAGATGGTTGAAAAGTTGAACCCCTGCCCCACTTTGATGCCGTTCTTGAGCAGATTGGCTCCGACCGCACTGGTGTCGGCGCTGCGGACGCCCACGAAAACGGCTCCGACATCCAGAAGCGTCGGCTTGATCACCACCTTGTTGATGAATCTGACCGGCTTGTTCCTGTCCTTGCCGTCCGCCGAGATCCAGTTCTGCGTCGAAATGATCTGGCCGATGGTCGTCATATCCTCCTTGCAGTAAACGGAACCGCTGAGGATGAGCGTGTTCTTTTCGTTCTGGAGCGACAGCACGCCGGGAGAGAGATCGGGCGTGCCCTGCGCCATCTTGAATCCGGCCTTCTCGAAGAGTTTTTTGAGCGACAGCATGATCTCAGGAGCGGGACGGAAAACGGCCAGATTGACGACGGTGTCTCCGTAAGAGGGCAGGACTTTGAGCAAAGTCTCCCAGCCTTCCACGCTGGACACCTCGCCCTTGAGCACGACGCGGCTGCCGTTGATGCTGATCTCCAGCTCGGGAACACTGTCGAGATCGCGCCGCAGGGAGTTGAACACCTCGCGGATATTGTCGTTGACGGTCACCGTGTAAAGTTTGGACGCCGTTCCCGCCGTCACGTGCAGATCGGATTTGCCCACGGCAAGACCGGTCACGCGGATCTGGTCGTTGGCGATGATCTCGGCGGCGATGATGCCGCGGTCGGTGATACTGACATCGGCGGCACGGAAGCCCGGATTGAGAATGATGATGCCTTTGAGCGGCACGAACACCCGCTCGCTGTCGGCGAACAGTGTCCCCGCCGCCAGAAACGCGGCGGCCAGAGCGAACGAAACATGTTTGAACATAATTGAATTTTCCTTCCGTGAAAGTTATTTTTTCGGGATCTGCGGGATCTTGACGACCTCCAGGTCATTGACCATCGAGCTGAAAGTTTCAGGCGTGACCATGCCGGCGTCCATGCGGTTGAGGGCGGTGGGATCGTTGCCGCGGCGCAGAACGGGCGTAAGCTCCGCGACCCGCGAAGCGGCGATCAGAGCCTGCGCCTGCTGGGGCGGCAGAAGGACGATGATGACGCCTTCCATGTTCTGTCCCCGCTTGGCCGCGGGGACCTCCATGACCCGCACCTTGGGGAACAACACCATGGTCACATCCTTCTTGCCGGCGGGGACCCCGTTGGCGGCCCTGGTGTCGAGTTTGAACGTACCGATGATGGCGACCTCGTCGCCGCTCTGGAGCAGGGAAGCCATGGCCCGGTCGGCGATCTGGATGGCGACGGCCCATTCGCCCTCGCCCACAACATTGCTCATGCCCTGAGAAAGTCCCACATCCTGAATGAAAATGTAATTGCCCTTCTGCACGGGCTGTTTGAGTTTCTGTCCGACGATCATGGAAGAACGGTTCCAGCGGATCGCCTGCGCGGGAAGAGCCGACAGCGGGATCTCGCGGGGCATGAAAAAGCCCTCGGCGATGACCTCGCCCGCGGCAAGATCCCTGGTCGCCGCCACCACCTTGACCTTTTCCTCGGTCGCGGCGGTATTGGTGGAAATGATCCTGCTCACGGCGAACACCGCCGCAAGTCCCAGCAGGACGGCGAGAATGAGCGGAATTGAATTTTTCATCGTGCTCCTCCTTATATAAAGTTGTATGTCACTTCAAGTCTCCGAAAGCGGCGGCGCGGACGCGGGCCCTGTCGTTTCCCAGCGCGGCCGCCCTGTCGTACCAGAATTTCGCCAGTTTGATATTGATGGGCACGCCGAGACCGTTCTCGTAGCTGAACCCCAGTTCGTATTGCGCCTCGGAACGGTTCGCCTCGGCGGCGACGGCAAGATAGGACACCGCCTGCCGGTAATCGACCGCCATGCCGCCCTCGCCGTTCTTGCAGGCAAGTCCCATGCGCAAAGAGGCGTCCGGATCGCGGCGGGCCGCCGCCTTTTTGTAGAACTCGAAGGCTTTGTTCACATCGCGGTCAAGTCCGCCGCGGCCGTTTTCATAAAAGAGCCCCAGTTTGTACTCGGCCGCCGCGATGCCCGGCGGAGGAGACGCGGCCTTGCGGTAGCAGTCGAGGGCGTCGGAATCGCTTGAGAACCAGCGTCCGCGCCCCTCCTCATGCATGACGCCCAGTCGGTACGCCGCCAGTTGGGACCCCTGCTTCACGGCCTCGGCCAACTTGGCGGCGCAGGCGCTCTCGTCGCCCGCGCGCAGCAGTTTATCGGCCTCATCAATGGCAGCTTTGCCGGGTTCGTCGGCGATCCTGTCGGGGACGAGCACGGCCTTGTACTCCGCACCGGGATCAAGAGGGGGGACGCGGAGAGTCATTTCCGGGCCGCCGTCCCGTTTCCACACAAGGTGCGTTTCACGGAACGGAGGAACGGTGATCTGCCCGGGCAGAGCCTCCCACTTGCCGGCAAGCCGGATCGATATCTTTCCCTTGACGGTCGAAGTCAATCTCACCGTCCCGGCGACGGCGGAGACGGGCAGCTCCATGAAGCGCTCGGTCTGATCGGGAGCGATCTCCACGGCCTGACGGACAGGCAGGATCCCCTTGCCGCGCATTTCGATCACCTGTCTGCGGCGTTCCAGCGCGGCCCGGAACGGGAAGCGGGTTATTTTTTGCCATGGCCCGTTGTCGATGCGGTACTCCGCGCCGTTCCTGCGCAGAAAGTCGAACAGAGCCTCATCCGCGGAGAGGTTGATCACGCAGACGCAGAGGGCCGGGACAAGCGTGACGTTCAAAGAGACATCCTGCGCGCTGCCGGCGATCCGGATCCGGTGCTCGAATGGTTTGAAACCCGCCTTGGAAACTTCAAGTCTGTACTCGCCGCGCACGACCCTGAAACGAACACGCCCGTCGGCGGGAACAACTTTGCTGTACAGGACCTTGCCGTCGTCGCGCAGAAGGCGGGCGCGGGCGCCCGCGGGCGTCACTCCGGCAACGACGAAAGCGCCCTGTTCGGACAATGCCGTTTTTTCAGCGGGCGGGACCGGCTTGGGCGCGGGCGGGACCGGCGGGAGGACAGGCGCCTTCACCGCCGGAGTTGTCTTTTCCGGAGGCGGCAAAACTTTTTCCGGCGGCAAAACCGGCTTTTTCACTGCGGGGACAGGCGTTTTCCGCGGATCGGCCGCTTTTTCGGGCGGAGGAACCGTTTTTTTCACCGAAGAGGCCGCTTTTTCGGGCGGAGGAACCGTTTTTTTCACCGAAGAGACCGCTTTTTCGGGCGGCGCGGCGGACGTCTTCACAGCCGGAACGGACTTTTCCGGCGGAGAAACGGTCTTCCGTTCCCCATGAACAGGCTTTTGGACCGCGGGAACCGCCTGAACGGGCGCATTTTCCGGCTTTGCCGCCGCGGGATCGGCGGCCCCGCCGGACGATGCGATCACGACCGCCGCAACGATCACAACGACCGCAAAAACGCCGCCGCAGAGCAGAACGATCCGCCGATGCACCCGGTCCAGTCCCGAAAATCCGGGGATGCGGCGGATAAGACGTCTCAACCGGGCGGAGGCGGAGTTTCCCAACGTGGCGGTCACCGGAGCGCAGTACTTGCCCGCATCCGACTGCTCCCACAGGTCACGGATGCTGGAGCGCAGGTCGAAATCCGGCGGAAGCACATTGAGAGCGCGGATCTCGTTGAGCAGTTCATCCGCGCCGGAGGGACGCTGTTTCATCTGTTTGGCAAGCATCCTCATGACCAGATGCGCCGTCTGCGGCGAGATCTCAGGAACGATGCCGCGCGGATCGGGTACCGGGGAAGAGGCCATCTTTGACAGGATATCATAGGCGGATCCCCCCGGATACGGTATGCTTCCCGTCAGCATTTCGTACAATGTGGCGCCCAGACTGTAAATGTCGGCGCGGACATCCACGGAACGGGCGTCACGCGCCTGCTCGGGAGCAAGATAGGCGGGCGTGCCCATCATGACGTGGGAACGGGTCAGCTGGACATCCTCGTCCACGTTTTTGGCGATGCCCAGATCGGCCAGCTTCACGTCGCCCCTTCGGGTCAGCATGATGTTGTCGGGCTTGATGTCGCGGTGAACGATCTTCTGCTCCGCGGCGGCCCGCAGGGCCTCGGCGACGGCTTCGGTGACGGCCAGAGCGTGGACTTCGCCGAGCCGCGGGATCACCCGCAGAACATTGCGGATCGTGCCGCCGTCGACATACTCCATGATGATGTAGCACAGTCCGCGCCCGGGATCCTCGCCCACGTCCAGTACGTTGACGATATTGGGGTGACTGATGGAACAGGCCAGGCGCGCTTCCTGAAGAAAGCGCTTGACGAATTCGCCGCCGCGGGCATACAGCTCTGCGGAAAGCACCTTCGCGGCACGGAACACGCCCAGCGTCTCGTGGCGGACAAGATAGACGCTGCCCATCCCCCCCTGCCCGAGTTTTTTGATGACCGTGTAGCGGTCCAGCCGGTCCCCCGGCAAAAGTTCACCGCCGCGGGCGTCGGAGACGGGAGCGACCGGGGTCGGACGCTCCCTGTTTTCGGAGGCCTTCAGGTCGGCGATCAGCATCGTGCGGGCGGTCCGGGTCAGTTCGGCCTCTTCGGCGGTTTCGGCCGCTCCCGGCTCCGGATCGGAGACGGCGGCGGTCATGGTCACCTCGGTTCCGTGCCCGGAGGCGGCGCAGG
>JAFTDL010000286.1 GCA_017454215.1 Lentisphaeria bacterium
ATGGAATTCCGTCCGCCGTCCGTCGTCGAGCAGTGCCCTCATGGCGGAGGTGACGAAACGATTGAGAAAGGGGGTCTCCATGTTGGCCGCGATCCCCCCGTTCCCGGCCAGAAATTTGCGCAGAAAAAGCTCCATCCCTCCGGTCTGGACGACGACGGTCTCGGGCGTAAACACGTTTTCAGGGGGAGAACAATATATTTCCCGGCGGAAAACTTCCGCCAGAGCCTCCAGTCTGTTGCCGGGATAAACTTTGAATGCCATCAGGTTTCTCCGGATTTGAACGATCCGTCAGAACAGCATGTTGTACATTCCGGCCCCGATGAAGAGCAGCCCGCAGAAGATGTAAATGGCCCTCATGGCCGCAACGGGCAGAACGCGTCTGACCGTGCGCGCGGCCAGCGAACCGCAGGTCTTGGGCGTCACGGCATAACGCAGCACATTCCCTTTTCGCACGTACCGGCGTCCTTTTGCGGTCGGGACGGCCGGATTCGGGACGGCGGCTGCTTTCTTTTCTGCGGGGGAGCGTTTCATGCCAGAGGGACAAATTTTTCGTTTCCTTTGAAGGAGGCGATGGTTTCAGTTAAAAGTTTCACCGCGGCTTCCGCATCGCGCAGATCGCACATCTCGACCGTGGAGTGCATGTAGCGGTTGGGAATGCTCAGCAGAGCGGTGGCCACGCCAGCGCGGGTCAGCTGGATCGCCGCCGTATCCGTACCGCCGGTGGCCCGGTGCGCCGCCGACTCCTGATAGGGGATCTTTTTGGCCGCGGCGATCTTGCGCAGCATGCGTCCCAGCACGATATTGTTGTCGCAGTTGCGGGTCAGTTCGGGGCCGGCGCCGAGTTTGAGGTCGCCGATGAGTTTCTTGGGAATGTCCGGAATGTCGGTCGTGAAGCCCACGTCGAGGACAAAGGCGGCATCGGGATCGATCCCGAAAGCGCTGGTGACGGCGCCCCTCGTGCCCACCTCTTCCTGGACCGTTCCCACGCCGTAGACGGCGACGGAGAGCTTGCGTTTTGCCAGCTCCCGCATGGTTTCGGCCACCACGAAGGCTCCGATCTTGTCGTCGGTTCCCTTCGAGATGAAGCGGTTGGCGTTCAACATCTTGAAATTGGCCCTGATGACGATGGAGTCGCCCACCGAGACAAGTTTGCGGGCATCCTCGGCCGACTCCGCGCCGATGTCGATCCACATGTCCGAGAGCTCCGGAGCGATGTCGCGTTCCTTGGGCTTCAGCAGATGGATGGGACGCTTGCCGATGACGCCGGGAACGCGGCCGCCGTCGGTGAGTATCTCCACTTCCGATGAGGGAACGTTGAGTTTGTCGATGCCTCCCACGTTGCGGAAATAGATCTCTCCGCCGTCGCCGATATGGATGACCTGGAAGCCGATCTCGTCGTAGTGTCCGGCGAGCATGACCTTCATTTCGGCTTTTTCGTTGAGCGAAGCGATGGTGTTGCCCATTACGTCCGTGGTGACATGGCAACAGTCCGCAAGGTACTCTCTGAACACCTTTGCCGCGGCGATCTCATACCCCGACGGCGATGGAGAATTGAGGAGATCCTCGAGAAATTTCAGACTGTTTTTGCGGAACATTTTTCACCCCTCTCTGCGCTTTGGAATCGTTCTCGCCGTAAATATAATATTTCTTTCGAAATATTCCAGTCCGAAAAATGAAAAAAACGCTTTTTTTCAGGATTTTTTCAGGACAGGCGGGAAAGCGGGACCCGCCGGACGGGATCTATTCGGCCCGCCGGGGCGGCGCCGCCCCGTTCCCGTCGTTCCGGTATCCGCGGTATTCCCGTCCGCCGTCTGCCGTCCGATGCCGGGCCGGGCGATGCACCGCGCCCGCAGACGGCATCATGTCTCACGGAGGCGGAACCGTCCGGGACCCTGCAAAAAGTGCGGTCAGGAAAAAAGAAGAACGAGCGTGATGCAGACGGCGGCGGCGGCGACGAGGACCGACAGCGGCAGCAGAAGGTCGCGGCCCGGCCCGGCGGCGGGGGAGGGGAGGGATTGCGCCGCTTCGGCTTTGACGTCCGGGGCGAGTCCGGCGATCCTGCCCGCCGATTGGAAATAGGATATCTTCAAGCGGTCGAGTTCCCTGAAAAAATCCTGTGAGTCCCGGACCTGAAGCCCCTGAAGCCGGTCGGAGAGCGCCAGCAGCTGTTTTTGAAACTCCTCCGCGGCGTTCCTTTTTGCGCCCAGATCGTCCAGTTCGGCATTGACGGCGGCCAGATCGTGCTGAAGACGGCCGGCGAATTCGTTGAATTCCCGTTCCGGCGAGCGGGAACTTGCCGCCGCCTGAGGCGCAACGGGATTTTTGAGATCGAGATGGATCTCGCGCGGAGCATCGGAAATCTCCTCCGCGGAAGCCTTGTCCTGAGCGTTTCTCGACTCGTAATTCTCGCGCAGACGGTCGCGGATGTTGATGAGGTTGTCGCTGATGAAACTGTCGCGCGGCATGGTCTTGCTCTCCTCAGTAGCGGATCAGCAGGGCTCCCCAGGTGAGTCCGCCGCCGAAGGAGGTCATCAGCACCAGATCGCCGCGCTTCAGCTGTCCGGAGCGGATCGCTTCGTCGAGACAGATCCCGATGGAGGCGGCCGAGGTGTTGCCGTAGCGGGCGATGTTGCAGAACACCCGTTCGTGGGGCACTTCCAGACGCTTGGCCACGGCCTGAATGATGCGCACGTTGGCCTGATGGGGAATGACGAGCGCGATGTCCGAAGAGGCCACGCCCGCGTCGCGGATGGTCTCCTCGCAGGCGCTGAGCATGGCTCCGACGGCCAGTTTGAAGGTCTCCTTGCCTTCCATGAAGATGGCGTGCATCTTTTTGTCGATGGATTCCTGACAGGCGGGCATGAAGCTTCCGCCCGCGGGCAGTTTGAGGATATTGCCGTACTGGCCGTCGGCGTGCAGCGCGCTGGCCAGCAGCGACGAAGGCTGACCGTCGTCCTTTTTCTCAAGCAGGACGCAGCTTGCGCCGTCGCCGAAGAGAACGCAGGTGTTGCGGTCGCTCCAGTTGGTGATGCACGAAAGTTTCTCCGCGCCGAAGACCAGCGCATAACGGTACTGGGCGCGGGCCTCCAGCAGGGCGTAGGCGATCTCAAGGGACGAGATCAGCCCCGTGCAGGCGGTGGAGATGTCGAAGCAGAAGGCTTTTTTGGCCTTGTAGCGGTTCTGCAGCAGAGAGGCCGTGTTGGGAAAGGTGTGATCGGGCGTCGTGGTCGCCACGATGATCACGTCGATCATCTCGGGCGAAACCCCCGCGCTTTCCATGGCGCGGAGCCCGGCGTGGTAGGCCATGTCGGACGTGGTCTCGTGTTCCGCCGCGATATGGCGCTGCTCGATGCCCGTTCTGGTCCTGATCCACTCGTCGCTGGTATCGACCATGCGTTCGAGATCGGCGTTGGTCAGTATTTTTTCGGGAACGTACATTCCCGTTCCGGCTATTCTGATGCTCATTTTCTCTGCCTGTCCCGGTTCGTTTCCGAATTCCGGATAACACCGCGGAGCCTTTGTGCGCCGCGCTGAAAAAGTTTATTTGCCCGTTTCTTCCGCAGTCCGTTTCCTGTTCGCTTCATTGGCGGCGGCGATCCCGGAAACGATTTTTTCGTTCAGCTTGAAATGAACGCATTCCGCCGCGACCCTGATGGCGTTGAGCACTGCCTTGGGGTTGGACGAGCCATGCCCGATGATGCAGATGCCGTTGATGCCGAGCAGGGGCGCGCCGCCCACGCTGTCGGCGTCTCCGAAGGCCTTGAGTTCCCTGAAAACGTTCTGGGCCAGCATGGCCCAGATTATGCGCAGCGCGTTCTTGCTGAGGACCCGCTTGAGCCACACGAAAGTGGACTTCGCCAGACCTTCGGCGCCCTTGAGCAGCACGTTGCCCGCGAAACCGTCGCTGATGAGCACGTCCGCCCGGCCTTCGAAGATCGTGTCGGCCTCCACGTTGCCCACGAAATTGATGGGCAGACGCTCCATGCACTTGAAGGCCTCCTTGGTCAGCTCGCAGCCCTTGACGTCCTCGCCGCCGACGCTGAGCAGACCGATGGAAGGATTGTCCTTTTTGAACAGGTATTGCGCGTAGATCTCGCCCATGATGGCGAACTGTTCCAGATTGAGGACCGTGCAGTCGGGGTTCGCGCCCGCGTCCATGAGGAGAAAGCGGCCGGTCTGCGACGGCATGTTCGCGGCCAGCGCGGGGCGGTCCACGCCGGGGAGGGTGCGCAGCAGCACCTTCGTCGCGGCGACGGTGGCTCCCGTGTGCCCCGGGGTGACCATCGCATCGACCTTGCCCTCCTTGAGAAGCTTGACGCAGACGGTGATGGAGGAGTCCTTCTTGCTCCGGAGCGCCACGGCCGACAGGTCGGACATCTCGCAGACGGATTCCGCGTGGACGACGGAGATATGCGGATTGTCCGCAAGACCGTATTTCTCAAGATAGAACCTGACCTTGTCGCTGTGACCGACAAGCACGAAATCGTAATCAGGATACTCCTGTACGGTCAGCGCCAGGCCTTCTATGACCACACCGGGGGCGTAATCGCCACCCATCGCATCAACGGCAATTTTCATAAGCCATCAAACTTCTTCCTGAATTTTCTCCGGACCGCGCCGCCCGGCACTGCGGAACGGGAAACGGTCTCACGCCTCCACGTCGAGGATCTGCTCGCCGCCGATCTTGCCGCAGGCGCGGCAGACGCGGTGAGGCGCCACCGGCGCGGAGCAATTGGTGCAGTAATTGGCCTGAACGCCCTCGTAACGGTTGGCGGCCTTGCGCTGACGCTTCTGCATGCGGGACGATTTTCTTTTCGGAACTGCCATTTTTCACTCTCCTTATGTATATGAACGAAAACGGAACTCTTTTTTACCGTCCAAACCCGCCGGAAGAGACACCCGCCCGCCCGGTACAGGTTTGCAACTTACTGAATATATCACACTTTTTCATTTTTTCAATCCTCGTTTCGGGAAAATCCGCATGAAAACGCGCCAACGGACGACTCTGTCCGCAGGGCGACGGGAGTTCGGGCAGGATCGTCAGGATAAATGTCTCCGCTCCGGAACGACGCTGCACGCCCTGTGTCACAATTGCGGGACATCGGGCTGTTTTGTCGCACCGCACTGTGACAGATTGTCGCACCTCCGACGCGAAAAATCGGAAAAAAGCCGTTTTTCGAGGCTGTTCTGCCGTTTTTTTGCGATTGGCACAATCTATGCTCTGCAGGGGGCGAAGTGTGTTCCAAAAAATAATCAGCAACAGGAGGAATGTATTATGAGCAAGATTCTCGGTATTGATCTCGGGACCACCAACAGCTGCATGGCGGTCATGGACAACGGGGAGTACAAGATCATCCCCAACGCGGAAGGCAACCGCACCACGCCCTCCATCGTCGCCTTCACCAAGACCGGCGAACGGCTGGTCGGCCAGACCGCGAAACGGCAGGCGGTGACCAATCCCCAGAACACGATCTTCTCGATCAAGCGTCTCATGGGACGCAAATACGCGGAGGTCGCCCGCGAGCGCGAGCTCGTTCCCTATCAGATCGTCGAGGCGGCCAACGGCGACGCCCATGTCAAGGTCGGCGACCACGTCTACTCTCCGCCGGAGATCTCCGC
>JAFTDL010000287.1 GCA_017454215.1 Lentisphaeria bacterium
AGGACGTGCAGGACGTGTAAGATGAAGCCGAACTTGATGTCCCACAGACCTTCCCCGTCCTAATGGTCCTACGGTTTCCCACCGCGGCATACCTGGTGTACTCTGCCGCCAGCTTATCAATTATCATGCAATACGGGGAACAGAGCCTCTTGAAAAGGACAGGGGGCCGGGGGAAGGGAATTTACCGGGGCCGACGTTTCGGCTTTTCACGTAAGAAAAAGTTCTTCCCTTCCCCTCGGAAGCCCTTTTTCTTTGCGGAAATACGGCACGATTCTTTTACCGGGGATCTTCCGCATCCCACGCGAGGGTGCAGACTTTTCCGGCGGGGGCGGAGAATTCTGCGGTGCGGCCGTCGTCGAAGCGGAGAACGAAGGAACGATCGAAGTCGAGTTCGTTGCGAACTGCGGCAGTGCGCTTTTCGAAGTCGCAGGAGAGGACCTCGAAACAGTTGATGCCGATGAGCACTTTGCGCGGCACGTCGCAGTAGACGTCGCCGAATTCGGAAAGGATGTCGTCCAGATAGATGTAGAGGTCGATGAACATGGAGTACCCGTCCTGCGCCACGCCGGCCTGATAGCCGCCGCCGGGATCGGTGGTCTGGGGATTGTTCTCGAAGATCGTGAAAAGCAGATCCTTCATGTAGGGCTTGCCCGCGAGGCTCTTTTCGTCGCGGAAAACCATCACCTGGCGGACGGCGGCGACGCCCCGGTCGGCGTAGATGGTTTTGCCCGTCAGCCGGTAGAGCCGCAGCAGGAGATAGCCGACCCAGCACACCGACTGGTTGCCCGACGGCGTGGAAAAGGTGCGGACATAATCGGGGGAACCGTAAAAACTCGTGGCGACCATGCCCTTGCTCTTCCAGTCGATGCGCCGGTAAAAAGTCCCCTCGGGTATCTCCACGTTGTAGGAACACATCATGCAGTCGGAAAGGGCCTGGACCTTTTCCGCGCCGTCGAGGAAGCGCTTCTCTCCCGTGGCCTCGAAGATGGCGATCATGGCCCGGAGCATGTTGCGGTAGCCGTCCACGTCCCAGCTGGTGGGATAATCCGTTTCGCAACCGCCCATGGCGAAGAGACCGCGGATCTCCAGATCGCACAGCGCGGCATCCCCGCAGCGCACGGCGGCGTCGAAGCACGCCTGGCCGCCTCCCAGTTCGGCCAGCAGCAGAAGAGTCGGGATCCACGACTGGGACTCGTAATTCTGATCGATCCAGCCGGGTTTCCCGACGGGTTCCAGCCGTTCGTCGTAGCGGCGGCGGAAGTGTCCGTCGGACTGCTGCATCTTGAGCACGCTGCGGGCGACGTCGGGCACGTATCCGGCGGGGAAGAACTCGGGATGGCGGCGGAAGACCAGCAGCGCGTCATAGATCATTTCGGACTGGGCGAGACTGTCGATGTATCCGGCATCCAGCGGCGCGCCCCAGCCGGAACGCCTGCAGTACGGCGGACAGGCTTTCATGAATTCTCCCGTGTGAAAGGGCCACGTGAGAGCCGTTTCGCCGATGAAGTGGTTGCGGCAGTAGAAATTCACCAGATCGCGGGCCCGTTCCAGATACTCCCTTTTTCCCGTGCGGTCATGGAGGCGGCAGAAATAATCGGCCTTGAGCAGATCGTAGGCGATCCACGAACAGCCGAACTGGTCGGGGGGACGGAATCCCTCGGGGAACTGCCCGTAGAAGCCGACGAAAAAGTGCGCGGCATAGTGGTCGCGGGGCCGGACCCCGTCCAGCTCCGCCCGCTTCCAGACCGAAAAATAGTTGTCGAGAAAACGGCGCATATCTGTCTGGGGCACGTGCATGGGCGCGTCGTTGAGCCGCCACAGGATGTCCGAGAGGATCCCGATATGCTCCTCCTTTCCCCGTCCGGCAAAGAGGAGGAAATCGCACCGGGCCTCCGCGCCGGGGGCGAGGGTCACCCCGTCTCTCCGGATGAAGGCGTGGGTCAGGCGGAGCATTTCGTCGCGGTCGGGCCGGGACTGCCACTTGCCCGCGGTGTCCAGCCAGGCCTGCCCCAGATACATGTTTCCCGAATAGACGTAGAAGAGCTGGTTGTTCATCTCTTCGCTCATGTGCGGGTAGTCGAATTCGGGCAGGAAATACTTTTCGAGGCACGCTCCGCGGACGATGGATTTGTACGAAGCGTAGGCAAAATCCGCCGTCGGACCGTCGGTGAAATAAGTCATGGCGCTCGAAAAGAAGACCGTTTCCGGCTTCGGGGAGATGTTTCTGCGCACCTGACGGCGGAGAAAACAACTCTCGTTCTCCGTTTTGTCGGTCACGCAGGAGAAATATTCGCAAAAGCCGGGGGATTCCACGGCGATCTCGTCCCCCTGCCGGGACAGACGGACATCCGGAGGAAACGGCAGACGCATCTTGATATTCCAGAGCCCGTCGTGAAAAACGTACAGTTCGGCCCGGTCCGCAAAGAAGAGCAGCCGTTTTTCTTCGTTTCCCAGAGAATATTCCGCCTCGGGCAGTTCCGCGGGACAGCGCCGGGGAAAACTCTTCACCATGGCCGCCTGCGCGCGCTGCAGCGGCGTTCGAGGGCGGCTCAGATCCATGTTTTCGGGAGAGGGCGGCGGCGTTTCCCCGGCGGACGAAAGCTGTGAAAGCAGCTGTTCGGCGGGGGTGAGACAGCCTTTGGTCATATTGCAGGCCTTGCAGCAGACGACCATGTTGCCGCGGGTGCTGCGGCCGCCGCGGACTACGGGCACGATGTGGTCGAAGGTCAGTTCCCGAGGGGGGAATTTTTTTCCGCAGTAATGACAGACGCCCTTGCGCAGCAGTTCCTGAAAATAGGGGGTCTTGCGGAGTTCCCGCGCTTTGGCGCGCTCTCTTCTGATATGGCGCTCGTCGCGCTCGAAGGAGACCCAGTCGTCCATCAGCAGGTGACCTGTTTGCCGTCGAGGACGTCGCGGATGGCCTGAATGACCACCGGCAGACGGTGGGGCTTGGCCAGAAAACCGCAGGCGCCCTCCTTGAGCAGATACTGGACCTCCTCCTCGCAGACGTAGCCGCTGGAGAGCAGTATCTTGGCCTGAGGATCTATCTCGCGGATGCGGTAAAAGGTCTCGTGTCCTCCGGCCTTGGGCATGATCATGTCGAGGAGCACCATGTCCACGGCATCGGGATTGGCCGAATAGATCTCGACGGCGTCGAGACCGTTCTCGGCCAGAAGAACGGAATAGCCGAGGGTCTGCAGCGCCTCGATGAGAAAATCCCAGATCGTCTCGTGGTCATCCACGATGAGGATGGTCTCATTGCCGCCGGGGAGGTCGCCAAGTCCAGCCATTCGCCCGAATTCCTTTCACACGTCATTCCGATATTGCATTGCGTCCGACACGCGAGTATATTATACTGCATTTGACGCGCAATGGCAAGAGTTCCTTTCAAAAAAAACGTGAAAATACGGAAAATTTTTCGATTATGGGAAAAAAAATCATCCGTCTCGTCTCGCCCCGGGGGTTCTGCGCCGGAGTGCGCGGCGCGCTTGAAGCCTTTGAAGAGGCCCGGCGGGAGCACGGCAGTCCCATTTACGTGCTGCATGAACTTGTCCACAACCGCCGGGTCAGCAGAGACATGAAGAAAAAGGGGGCGGTCTTCGTTTCGTCCCTTGCGGAAGTTCCGGCGGGGAGCGTCGTCCTCTTCGGCGCTCACGGAACGGGGCGGGCGGAACACCTCGAAGCCGAAAAGAGGGGACTGCGTGTCATCGACGCCTGTTGTCCCCGGGTCAAGCGTCTGCACCGCGCCGCGGCGGCGATCCCGGCGGAGGACGAGCTGATCATTTTCGGCAACCCGGACCATCCGGAAGTGCGGGGCGTGGCGGGCCATTCGGGAACGGAAAGGGTCTTCATCGTCAAGTCGAGATCCGAGATTGCCGATCTTCCGCCGATGCACCGTCCCACCCTGCTCTGCCAGACCACGCGGGATCACCGCGAAATAGAAGAGATCTCCGCATTGCTCAGGGAAAAGTATCCCGGCATTTCCGTCAACAGCGGGGTCTGCGACGCGGTGTTCCGCCGTCAGCGCGCGGTGGAGGAACTGGCTCCGCAGGTGGACGCCGTGGTCATCGTGGGTTCGCCCCACAGTTCCAACGCCAACAGGATGCGCGACGTGGCGTCGCGTCTGGGCAAAGCCGCCTTTCTCGTGGAGGGACCGGAGGATCTGCCCGACCTTTCCGGTTACGGCGTCATCGCTCTCGGCGCGGGCGCCAGCACGCCCGACATCGCGGTGCAGGAGGTCCTGACCGCGCTCTCGCGGGAAAGCTGACCCGTCACGGAAAACGAGTCGCCGGAGGACTCTTCACCAGCAGTTCGTTCAGATCCGGCGGAGCATCGACATACTGCTCGGCCGGTGACGGGAATCCGCACACGGCCGGGGAAAGCATCAGCGGGGGTGTTCGTTTCTTTTCAGTCATTATGCTTCGATGATAAAGTTAAATGTTCGATCCCCATCTTTTCGATCAGGCAGTTCAGGCTTTTGTCGTGCTGAGCCTGACTGATCGCGCCGGTGGCAAGAAATGTATCCAGCAGTTCCTTTTGACGGAGAAAAAGCGCGCGTTTCTTCTCTTCCGGAGAGTGTATTGCCTCATCCGGCGCAGCTTTGTCCTGTTTTCGGCTCATCATGCTCCCCGGGAATTTCAACTCACTGTTTTGGCTCGACCACCCCGCTAATATACATGCCCCCACAGTATTTTTCAACGGAAAGCCGGGGGGCAAGTCGGTAATATGGAGACGGGGGTGCAGGGAATGTCGAGCCATGGGAAAAATATTTTCTGAATGCCGAAATTATCTTGCAATCGTTGTAACATATGCTATATTGGACTCAAAGACAAGATCAAACAAATTGCGGATATGGGGTAAAGAATATAACAATGACTACAAAAGAAATTATCGACGCAATTTTCAAGGATCCGAATACCCAGTATCAACTTTCGGAATTCGATAGTCTCGGCACGCTTTACAAGGTCGGGAATTTCTATCATATTAATCCTGCAAATGTAGATTCATTTCTCGGTGTTAATTGGGAGCAACTTCGCAAGGGAGAGCTTTCGGAAAAGTTCATCAAATATGTCAATAGGGTTTAACTTGTTTTTTAGCTAAATCACATTAAATATTCCGCTTCTCAAAAAATTTGACCTATAGATTACCTCGGTGAGATAAGCTCACGCGCACATATTGCCCTGCCGGTCCTTCGGGATCGGCGGGGCTTGTGTTTTCATAGCCGCCGGGGCAGCGGGCCCGGTCCCGAGTTTTGGGAGCGCTTTTTCCGCAATCTGCCTGCCGGGGAGCAGAATGAGCGGAAGAACCGCTTTATGCCGATCGATTCCCTGGAACAATCAGCGGACAAGCACCCGATAAGGAGCGGAGCGACGCAGTGCCGTGCGTGGATACGCGCGGCAGCCACCTCCAAAAGAATCCGCCGGCTCCGATTTTTCCGCTGCGCAGCAGACAGCGAAAAACGCCATCGACCGAAAT
>JAFTDL010000033.1 GCA_017454215.1 Lentisphaeria bacterium
CCCGGGATATTCCCAACGTCGGCGAGGACGCCCTGCGCAATCTGGACAGCCGCGGCATCGTCATCGAAGGCGCGGAGGTGAATCCCGGCGACATCCTCGTCGGCAAGATCACTCCCAAGAGCGAGACCGAGCTGGCTCCCGAGGAGCGGCTGCTCCGGGCGATCTTCGGCGAAAAGGCCGCGGACGTCAAGGATTCCAGTCTGACCGTTTCCAGCGGCAAGGGCGGCATCGTCATGGACATCCGCACCGACTACGTCAAGGATCATCCGGCCAAGCCCGGCATGACCAAGACGGAGAAGAAAAGTCAGGAAAAGGCCTTGCGCAACGAATACCGCGAAAACGACAGCGCGATCAAGGCCGATCTGGCCGAACGGCTGTCCGAGATCCTGCTGGGCGTGAAACTGCCGGTGGCGATCGTGGACGGTTCCGATTCCGAACGCAAGGTGCTGATCCCGGCCAACCGCAAGATCACCAGCAGTCCGATCAAGAAGCTGGCCGCCGCCTACGACAAGTGGGAAATGGAGGACTGCGACGTCAAGAAAGCCATTTCCGGCATCATCGACGGCTTCAAGGAGCGGTTCGCCGAGAATGAAGCGCGGCTGCACTCGCTGAACGACGAAAACGGCGACGAGGATCTGGGGACCATCAAGCGCGTCAAGGTCTACGTCGCCTGCAAGCGCAAACTTCAGGTCGGCGACAAAATGGCCGGACGCCACGGTAACAAGGGTATCGTTTCCCGGATCGTTCCGGTGGAGGACATGCCGTTCCTTGAGGACGGCACTCCGGTGGACATCGTGCTGAACCCCCTCGGCGTGCCGAGCCGTATGAATATCGGTCAGGTGCTGGAAACGCACCTCGGCTGGGCGGCGCGGATGCTGGGCATCAAGGTCGCAACTCCGGTTTTCGACGGCGCCAGCGAGCAGGACATCGTCGATATGATGGAAAAGGCCAACGTGCGCTTCGCGGAAGAACACGGCGGCAGGAACTATCACTGGGGCTTCGCCCGTCAGCCCGACGGCAGTTACGTTTACGACGGCAAGACCGACGTTTACGACGGCCGCACCGGGGATCGCTTCGATCAGTGGTCATGGTCGGCGAGATCTACATGCTGAAACTCGACCATCTGGTCGCCAACAAGATCCACGCCCGTGCCGTCGGTCCCTATTCGCTGGTCACTCAGCAGCCGCTGGGCGGCAAGGCGCAGCACGGCGGTCAGCGGTTCGGTGAAATGGAGGTCTGGGCGCTGGAAGCCTACGGCGCGGCGTACAACCTGCAGGAGATGCTGACGGTCAAGTCGGACGACCGCGAAGGCCGTTCCCGGATCTACGAGAGCATCGTCAAGGGGCATAACGTGTTGAGCGCCGGTCGTCCGGAATCGTTCAACGTGCTGCTGAAAGAGATGCAGAGCCTCGGGTTGGATATTCGCACCGTTCGCGGCGGCGAGGATCGGTAACAATAATTTCAAGGGGAGGGATTTACCTTGATCGACAATACTTACGCTTATCGGGAGCTGCTGGAGAAAGATCCGGCGACTTCGTTCGGCGCGATCTCCATCAGCGTGGCGTCTCCGGACGTGATCCGGAATTGGTCCCACGGCGAGGTCAAGAACCCGGAAACGATCAACTACCGGTCGCTGAAACCGGAGAAAGGCGGTCTTTTCTGTGAAAAGATCTTCGGACCGTCCCGGGACTACGAGTGCAACTGCGGCAAGTACAAAGGCCCCAAGAACAAGGGCGTCATCTGCGAGCGCTGCGGCGTCGAATTGACCCAGAGCAAGGTGCGCCGGGAGCGCATGGGACACATCGACCTGGCCGTGCCGGTCTCGCACATCTGGTTCTTCAAGTGTCTGCCCAGCCGCATCGGTCTGATGCTGGAGATGACCAGCAAGGATCTCGAGAGCGTGCTTTACTACGAGAAGTACGTGGTCGTGGACAGCGGCGACACCCGGCTGAAAAAAGGCGCGGTCATGGACGAGGTCGAATACCGCAACGCCCTGCGGGAGTACAAAGAGGACTCCTTCGTGGTGGATATGGGTGCGCCCGCCATCAAGGCTCTGCTGGAAGACATCGACCTCGAGGCGATGCGCGATGACCTGAACGAGCGGCTCAAGACCAACAGCAAGGCGCTCAAGAAGAAACTGGCCAAGCAGCTGCGGCTGGTCGAGGGATTCATCGCCTCCAATTCGCGTCCCGAATACATGATCCTGACGGTTCTGCCGGTGATTCCGCCGGATCTCCGTCCGCTGGTCGCGCTGGAGGGCGGTCGGTTCGCTTCCAGCGACCTGAACGATCTCTACCGCCGGGTCATCAACCGCAACAACCGGTTGAAGAACCTGCAGCAGATCCACACCCCCGACGTCATCATCCGCAACGAAAAACGGATGCTTCAGGAGGCGGTGGACTCCCTGCTGGACAACGGCCGTCACGGCCGGGTCGTCACCGGCGCGGGCAACCGTCCCCTCAAGAGTCTTTCCGACATGCTCAAGGGCAAACAGGGGCGGTTCCGTCAGAACCTGCTGGGAAAACGGGTGGATTACTCCGGACGTTCCGTCATCGTGGTCGGCCCCGAACTGAAGATCCATCAGTGCGGCCTGCCCAAGAAAATGGCCATGATCCTTTTCGAGCCCTTCATCATCCGTCACCTCAAGGGTCGCGGGCTGGCGCACACCGTGCGCGGCGCG
>JAFTDL010000288.1 GCA_017454215.1 Lentisphaeria bacterium
CGGCAGAATATCCTCCTCTGCCAGCTTCTTCATGACGGAGCGTTCGCGGCGGCGCATTCTGCGGCGGTCTTCGGGGGTGAGGTCGTCGAGGCCCGCGCTGTGGAGCAGGGCGTGGACGATATAGAGGGCCGCCTCTCTCGAATAGCTGCTGTTTTTGCGGCGGCGTCCTTCGCGGAGGGCGGCGTCCAGATTGACGACGGCGTCGACGGCGACTTCATTTTCGAGGAGAAGATCATCTTCATCCCCCGATAAGTAGGGAAAGGTGAAGACGTCGGTCGTTCCCTCGTGGCCGAGGAGTTCCCGGTTGCGGCGGATCATGAGGTCGTCGTCGGAGAACTCTATTTCGAAATTCCAGTCGAAATCGGGGAGACCGGCCAGCTGCACGGCGCGGCGGGCGAAGTGTTCGAGGGCGGCGGGATCGGGGGGGGGAAGTTTACTGTTTTTCCACGACGTTATCAGATTTTTCATTCATATTCTCCGGCGCGTAGGCGATGCGGCCGTGGTTGATGCTTATGAGGGTCGAGATGAAACTCTTTTTGACCTTTTCGAACTCCGCAAGGGTGAGTTCCGAATTGCGGAGCTGTCCGCCGTTGTAGCGGTGGATGAAAATATCCTCGACGAGGGTCTGGATCTTCTGAGGAGTGGGTTTGTCGAGGGAGCGCGAGGCGGCTTCGCAGGCGTCGGCGAGACTGACGATGGTCAGTTCCTTGGCCCGGGGCGGCTGGCCGTTGTAGCGGAACTGGGACTCCACCACGTTGTCGGAGCCCGAGGACCTGGCCTTGGCGTAGAAGTAGTGCACGAGATCGTCGCCGTGGTGGGTCGAGATGGCGCCGCGGATCCAGCGGAACAGACGGTACTGGCGTGCGAGGAGAAGTCCCTCTTTGACGTGGTCCCTGATGATGATGCTGCTCATCTGGGGATTGAGTTTGAGGTGTTCGGCGGAGCTGTCGCGGTTGTTTTCGGTGAAATACTGGGGAATGGCCAGCTTGCCGATGTCGTGAAACAGTCCGGCGACCTTGGCCCGCAGGGGATTGGCGCCGATGGCGCGGGCGGCGTCCTCGGCCAGAGTGGCGACGCTCATGCTGTGAAACATGGTCCCCGGGGCCTCGCGTTTGAGCCTTTCCAGCAGGGGATGATTGTAGTCGGCCAGCACCATGAGGGCCATGTCGGTGTCGATATTGAAAAGCAGTTCCATGATGAAGATCAGCACCAGCGCGGTCACGGCGCAGGCGAAGGCGGTGCAGGCGGCGATGACGAGCATGGGCGGGACCATTTTTATCATGACGGGCAGGTGCTGCAGAATGAAATCCAGATTGACGAGAACGGTGAGGATGAAGGAAGAGAAAAAGATCCTGATGAAGAAGGCGCGGTAGTTGGTGACGTTGCGTACGGCGAGACCGGAAATGGCGGCGACGGCGAACCAGCGCAAGGCCAGTTCGAAGCCCTGCGCGGGAGCGACCATGACGGCGGTCACGGCGGAAGTGAAGAATCCGGCGACGACGGCAATGCGGTAATTGAGCATGACGGCGATGGAGACGGTGGCGAAGGCGATGGGTATGGCGCAGCTGATCATCATGCGGTCGGGAACTCTTCCCTCGCGCAGAAAGAAGAAAAATGTCCTGATGGACCAGTAGTTGATGAGCAGAGAGACGATAATGACGACTCCGGCGATGCAGATCTTGCGGGCGTCGCAGATGATCTTGGGGTAGATCCGGGAGGTGAAAAACGCCGCGGTCAGCAGAAGGATGAGACACCACGAGGCGTTGTAGTAAAAGATATCCATGCCGAAATCCCGGGGCAGAGCCGCCTGTTCGGCCAGCATCATTTCGCGCATGCCGTCGGTGAAGACGCCGCCTTTGCTGATGAGCAGGGCGCCTTCGTTGATGGAGCGGCGGATATCCTTGACGGCGGCGGCGGCGCGTTCGCGGGAGAGCCGGCTGCGCTGCGGATCGAAGACGAGGTTGCCGTCATTTCCCACGAGTTTGGCGGCGATGGCGCGGAACTCGCGGTTTTCGCGGCTGTTTTCGCGGGGAAAGAGTTTGTCGGCAAGCGCGATGGCGGCGAGTTCGGCGTCGGGCATTTCGCCGACGGTGCGTATTTCGATGCGGGCGCGGCCGTATTCGTCGACGGTCTTGACCTGCCGTCCGGCGGTGCGGCTCTCTTTGTCATTTTTGGCGATGATGCCGCTCGAAACGAGGCGCACGAGGCGGTCGCGGAAATTGAGAAAAGAGATGTTCTGGAACTGCTCCTTGTTGACGGCTTCGAGCAGTTCGGCCGAAGCGCCTCCGGCGAGAATGGACGGCAGGGAGTCGGATTTGACCGTGTAGGGGCGCTTGTTTTTGAGGTCGCCGAGCCGTTCCTCGCAGCACAGCAGAAAATCGTTCATGTTTTTGAGGATGTGCTCGCTTTTTTTGCGGTCGAGAGAGAAGTATTCGGGAGCATCGGCGGCGGCGGCGGCCCTGGCTTCGGAAGTGGCTTTTTTGTCCACGTAGGTGAAATTCGTTCTGGCGTGGATGTTGACGGGGGCCTTCTGGCCGACCATCCAGTCGGAGATGTCGGTCTGCTGGCGCATGGAGATGATGATGAGCGTGGAACTGACCGCCCAGATGAGGACCAGCATGGCCACGCCGGGAACGGGCGAGGAGCGGAAGACTTCGGCGATCTTTTCGCCGTCCCAGAGGGGCTGGGAGCCGACCGCGAGACGGCGGCGGCCCGGAAGGCGGCTCAGGAGCATGGAAAAAAATTCTTTCATGGCGTCACATTCTTCCCGTTGTTGAAGGATTTTCCGGTGTAGGAGGTGATGATCTTTTCAAGGAGCCGGTGGCGGACCACGTCGGAGGTATCCATGAAGACGAAGCCGATCTCCGGCAGTTTTTTCAAGGTTTCGACGGCATGTTCGAGACCGGAACGCTCGTCCCGGGGCAGATCGGACTGAGTCGGGTCGCCGGTGATGACGCACTTGGAGCCGAACCCCATGCGGGTCAGAAACATGAGCATCTGGTCCACCGAAGTGTTCTGGGCTTCGTCGAGAATGATGAAGGCATTGTTGAGGGTGCGCCCGCGCATGAAGGCCAGAGGGGCGATCTCGATGACCCGGCGGTCGATAAGCTCCTGAGCTTCATCGGGAGTCATCATTTCGTAGAGGGCGTCGTAGAGGGGGCGCAGGTACGGGGAGACCTTTTCTTCGAGACTGCCGGGCAGAAACCCCAGCCGTTCCCCGGATTCGCGGGCGGGACGGGTCAGGACGATGCGCGAAACACGGTTGGCGAGAAACTCGGAAACGGCCACGGCCATGGCCAGATAGGTTTTTCCGGTACCGGCGGGACCGACGCCGAAAACCACGTCTTTTTCACGCATGAGGCGCACGTACTCCAGCTGCCGGCGGCTGCGGGGGAGGATGTCCCGTTTTTTGGGACTCACGGCAACGCGTCCGGCCCAGAGAGAATCCAGTTCACCGCCGGACCCGCTGCGGAACATGCGGCAGAGAAGCTCCACGTCGCGGGACTCCAGCTGACGGCTGCGCATCCTGTGGAGTTTGACGAGAGCCTCGAAGAAACTTACGGCGCCGCGCACGGCGGACTCGCCGCCGGACAGTTCGACCATGTTTTCGCGGGAAACGATCCCGACCGGGAACAGTTCCTCCACCGTTCTCAGCAGTCTGACCTCGTCCCCCGCGCACAGCGTGTGCAGCGACGTTCCGGGCTCGAAATAGATTTTTTCATTCATGCGGACAACCGAAAAAAACAACGGCGGCGGACCCTCTTTCTCCGGTCGCCGCCATCCCGATGCTCGAATGATGTCAGGAGTCGGGACGCGGCCGCGGAAAGGCCCGCCCCCCGCCGCCTGAGCTTACAGTTTGGGGATCCTGAGTTTCGTCCCGATCGGGATCTGCCGGGGATCCCTGATCCGGGGATTGGCCTTGAGGATCAGATCGTAATGACTGGCCTTGCCGTAGAATTTGCGGGCGATGCTTCCGGGAGTGTCGCCGGACTTGACGACGTAGATCTCGCAGTCGGCACCGGCCGCCGCCGCGTCCTTGCCGTCGGCCTTTTTATCATCGGCCTTTTTATCGTCGGCCTTTTTGCCGTCGGCTTTCTTATCGTCGGCTTTCTTATCGTCGGCCTTTTTGGCGCCGGCATCGGACGCGGTCTTGTCGGCGGCGGAATCGACGGTCTGAACGGCCTGATCCTTGTCCTCGGCGGGGGCCGGGACCTCGGAGACGGAATCGGCGCCGGGGGCGGTCTCGCCCTGCTGACGCTGTTTCTCAAGCGCTTCGGGAGCGGCGTGATCGACGATGGCCGGCGGCGCGATGCGCGGCGGACGGTAGCCGGAATAATTCTCGCTGATCTCCTTCTGCCACTGCTGTTCTTCGGCGCCGTAACCGCCCTGAGCGAGGTCAGGACCGCATCCGGCGGTCAGCAGCGCCGCGGCGGCGGCGCATCCGGGAAGCCACAAAGTTGTTTTCATATTCCAAAGCCCTTTCCTGTTAAGCGGTTGTTCAGTCTTCGAATCTGCGGTAGATCACCACGGCGTTGTGGCCGCCGAACCCGAGATTGGTGTTCAGAGCCGTGCGGATGTCGCGCCTGACCGCCTTGTTGGGAGTGATGTCGAGGTCGCAGGCCGGATCCGGCGTCTCATAGTTGATGGTGGGCGGAACGATGCCGTCCTCGATGGACTTGATGCAGGCGATGGATTCCAGACCGCCCGCCGCGCCGAGGGCGTGACCGGTGGTGCCCTTGGTGCTGCTGACGGCGACTTTGCGGGCGTAGTCGCCGAAAACTTTTTTGATGGCCAGAGTTTCGAACTTGTCGTTGAGTTCGGTGCTGGTGCCGTGGGCGTTGATGTAGTCCACGTCCTCGGGCCTGATGCCGGCGTGGCGCAGAGCCATGGTCATGGCGCGGGCGCCGCCGTCGCCGTCGGGAGCGGGACTGGTGATGTGATAGGCGTCTCCGGTGGCCCCGTAACCGATGATCTCGGCGAGGATGCGCGCACCGCGGCGCTTTGCGTGTTCGAGCTCTTCGATGATGAGGACTCCGGCGCCCTCGGACATGACGAAACCGTCACGGTTGAGATCGAAGGGACGGCTGGCGTGCAGCGGATCGTCGTTGCGCTGGCTCATGGCTTTCATTGAGCAGAAACCGGCGACGCCCAGAGGCACGATGCAGGCTTCGGTGCCGCCGCAGATCATGATGTCGGCGTCGTCGCGCTTGATCATCCAGAAAGATTCGCCGATGGAGTTGCACCCCGTGGCGCAGGCCGTCTGAATGCCCAGATTGGGACCGCCCGCACCGCTGAAAATGGAGATGTTGCCCGATGCCAGATCGCTGATCATCATGGGGATGAGCAGAGGCGAGACCCGCGAAGGTCCGCGTTCGTGCAGAGAGATCATCTGGTCGCAGAGAGTCCCCAGACCGCCGATGCCGCTGGAGACGAGAACGCCGACTCTCATCCGGTCGACGGGACAGTCTTCGGCGCGGAGATCGGCGGGAAGCCCCGCGGAAGCGAGCGCCTCGGCGGTGGCGGCCATGGCATACTGGCAGAAAGGATCCATGCGCTTGGCGTCCTTGAAACTCATCACGGAAGCGGCGTCGAAGTTCTTGACTTCACCCGCGATCCGGGTCCGGTATCCGGAGGCGTCGAAACGCGTGATCGGTCCCAGACCGCAGCGTCCGTTCACCAGTGAATCCCAAAACTCCGCGACATTGTTTCCCACGCAGGACAATGCGCCGTAACCCGTTACTACCACTCGTCTTTCGCTCATGACCCGTATTGCTCCATACACTGACGGGCCACCATAAGAACCTTACAGTGACCCGTCCCTGTTATCAAAGAAACAACTCTCGCGCCGCACGGCCGCGGCATTGCGCACCGCGGCGGAGGCGTGCGGCAGAAGACTTATTCCTGGCTCTTTTTCTCGACGTATTCAATGGCAGCGCCAACGGTGGTCAGCTTTTCGGCGTCTTCATCGGGAATGTCGGAACCGAACTCTTCCTCAAGAGCCATGACCAGTTCGACCTGATCGAGAGAATCGGCGCCGAGGTCCTCGATGAACTTGGCATCGGGAGTGACCTGATCTTCGGAAACACCAAGCTGCTCGACAACGATCTTCTTCACTTTTTCTGCGATCTCAGACATTTTTACCTACCCTTTTATAATGGTTCTGCGGATAGCGGACTATCCTTTGTTCTCGCTGTTTTTCGCGCAATAAAATACGCGCCTCATTACTAATATTGCACAACTTCGTGCAAAAGTCAAATTTTTTTTGCAAGAAATCCCGCAATAACAGCGGTTTTTCACTTACATCAGCATTCCGCCGTCGACGTTGATGACCTGTCCGGTGATGTAATCCGAGTCGGGAGAGACGAGGAAATACACCGCGTTGGCCACGTCGACGGGGGTCCCGCCGCGCTTGGCCGGGATCACCGTGAGGAAGGCGTCGCGGGCCTCCTGCGGCAGCTTCGCGGTCATGTCGGTGATGATGTATCCGGGAGCCACGGCGTTGGCCTGAATGTTGCGCGAGGCGAATTCCTTGGCCGTGGTCTTGGCCAGCGCGATCACGCCCGCTTTGCTGGCGGAGTAGTTGGCCTGTCCCACATTGCCCATGCGGCCGACCACGGAGGCGATGTTGACGATCTTGCCGGCGCGCTGTTTCATCATGGGACGCACGACGGCCTTGGTGAAGTTGTAGGTTCCCTTGAGGTTGACGGCGATGACCGCGTCCCACTCCTGCTCGGTCATGCGGAGCATGAGGTTGTCCTTGGTGATGCCGGCGTTGTTGACGAGGATATCGACTCTGCCGAAGTCGGCGACCACGGCGGCAACGGTCTTTTCGGCGTCTTCGAACTTGGCGACGTTGGCGGCGTAGGCCTTGGCCTCGACTCCGGAAGCGCGGAACTCCGACGCGGTGGCTTCGGCCACGTCAAGCATGATGTCGACGATGGCGAGCTTGGCGCCCTCCGCTGCGAGACGGGTGCTGATCGCCTTGCCGATTCCGCGGGCTCCGCCGGTGACGATGGCGACTTTTCCTTCGAGACGTTTCTCAAGACTCATGATACTTTTCCTTTTTTTATTCGAGCACCGCCGCGTCGAGCGCAGCGGCGCCGTTGATGTTGACAAGCTTCATCTCGGGAACGGTGCGTCTGACCAGTCCGGTCAGCACGGCTCCGGGACCGAATTCGATGACCGTGTCGGCTCCCGCGGCGGCGGCGCGGCGGACGCACTCCTCCCAGCGCACGGAACCGGCGACCTGACCGGTCAGATTCTTCCTGATCTCCTCCACGCTCTTCGCCGTATCGGCGGTGAAGTTGTGGTACACGGGAACGGCGGGCATGCGGATGTCGGCCTGTGCGAGAACGCTTCCGAGTTTTTCACCGGCCTCGCGCATCAGACGCGAATGGAAGGCGCCGGCCACATTGAGCATGATGACCTTGCGCATGCCCCTGTTCCTGAGCTCCGCCACGGCGGCCTCGACCTTCGGACGCTCGCCCGAAATGACGATCTGCCCCGGACAGTTGTAATTGGCCACGTCGAGGTCGATCTGCGCGCAGACGTCGGCGATGACCTGCGGATCCCCGCCCAGCACGGAAGCCATGGTTCCGGCGGTCTTGCGGCAAGCCTCGTCCATGAAACCGCCCCGGGCGGCGAGAAGTTTCGCCCCCGTGGCGAAATCGAAGGCCCCGCCGCAGAAGAGCGCGCCGTATTCGCCCAGACTCAGTCCGGCGCAGGCGACGGGTTTCACATCGGCGAACTTCTTTCTGAAAGCCGCCAGGCAGGCGCAGCTCATGGTGTAGATCGCGTCCTGACAGTAGAGGCTTTCGGTCAGTTTCCCGATGGGGCCGTTGAAGATGATGTCGCTGAGCTTGTAGCCGAGAACGGCGTCGGCCTCGTCGAAGACGCTTTTCGCTTCAGCGCAGCTGTCGTAAAGATCGCGCCCCATCCCCACGGCCTGAGCGCCCTGTCCGGAAAAAACGAAAAATGCTTTCATAACTCCTGTCGATCCTTAGCAAAAGACTTTTCACGCGGCAGAATACCTCTATAATGTAGCCTCTCTGAAAACATTTTTCAAACGCCGCGCGGGGAAGGGAACGCAAAAAGCGGCGTCCGCCTTGATTTTTTCGGGATCGGGTGTATATTAGGTGAATCGACGGTCCGTTCCGGTCGGCAGACTCCTGTGTCCGGGAGCCCGGCTGGCGGATGCGAAAAAAAAGTTGGGGCGTGTGTCTCTCTTCGACAAAAGCAGAGGAAGGCGCTCCGCAACATTCAGGAGATCATGAATTATGGACAAAGCACAGCGCAGTGAGATCATCGCCAAGTTCGGCCGCACTCCCGGGGATACCGGAAGTCCCGAAGTTCAGATCGCGCTCCTCAGCGGACGCATCCTCGAACTGACCGAGCACCTCAAGGCGAACCCCAAGGACCACAGCACCCGCCGCGGACTGCTGGCCATGGTGGCGCTCCGCAAGAAACTGCTGGCCTACCTGCAGAGAGAGAACCGCGCCAAGTACATCGAGATCACCGACGCGCTCTCGATCCGCCGCGCCAAGTAACAGCGGCTTTCAGGTGCGAAAAAGGATCCGGCGGGCTTTCAGTCCGCCGTTTTTTTTCTTTTCGTTCCGTTCCCGACAAAGATCGGCGGTTTCCCTTCCCTCCCCGGAGCCCTCGATCCCTGTCGGGAACAGAGCATTTCTTTTTACGGACTGAAACGGAGGACGGAACGATGAAAAATATTCTGAAGGACAAAGTCGCCGTGCTGACCGGCGCGGGCGGCGGGATCGGAAGCGCGGTCGCCGAAAGACTGGCGCGGCACGGAATGAAGATCATACTCTTCGGCGGCAGGAACCGTGAGAAGCTCGCCGCGGCGCAGGCCGCCGTCGAAAAGCACA
This sequence comes from Lentisphaeria bacterium, assembly GCA_017454215.1. Classification (GTDB taxonomy): domain Bacteria; phylum Verrucomicrobiota; class Lentisphaeria; order Victivallales; family Victivallaceae; genus UBA1784. The sequence continues at coordinate 8,883 of JAFTDL010000288.1, forward strand.
CCGCCTGTCTCGCCCTGCCGGGAGACGTCACGAAGCCGGAATTCATCTCTTCGGGCATCGCGGAGGCCGTGAAAGAATTCGGCGGGATCGACGTGCTCGTCAACAATGCGGGCGCGGCCCAGAACACCCCCTTCGAGGAGGTGGGCATCGAAGAGTTCGACAGGCTCATGGCGATCAACGTCCGGGCCCCCTTTCTCATGATGCGCGCGGCGCTGCCCCACCTCAAAAAGTCGCAGGCGGCGGCCATCGTCAACATCTGTTCGGTGGTCTCCCACTCGGGCTACCCCATGCAGAGCATTTACAGCGCCTCGAAGCACGCGCTCCTCGGTCTCACCAGGAGCCTCGCGCGGGAGTATTACAAAGAGGGCATCCGCGTACACGCGGTCTCGCCGGGAGGCGTCTACACGGATATGGTCAGGGTCTCGCGTCCCGATCTCCCGCCCGAAGGCATGATCATGCCCGGAGAGATCGCCGACATCGTCGAATTTCTCCTCGTCAACCGGGGGAACGCGGTCATCGACGAGATCCTCGTCCACCGGGTCGGCAAGGAGCCGTTTCTGGTCTGATATCTGCGGAAAACAACAGGAGGATACACGCAATGAATCTCAATCTCATGCATCCGCGCGATCTCATCACGCTCATCATGAAACGCCTGTACGGATACGGCATGACCACCACTTCGGGCGGCAATCTCTCGATCATGGATTCCGACGGCAACATGTGGATCAGTCCCGGCGGCATCGACAAGGGCACCCTGCGCCCGGAGGACATCGTATGCGTCAAAAAGGACGGGACCGTGGAGGGCATCCACAAACCCTCCAGTGAATTTCCCTTTCACCGGCACATCTACCGCATCCGGCCCGACGTCCGGGCCGTGCTGCACGCGCATCCGGCGGCGCTGGTGGCCTTCAGCATCGCCAAGAAGATCCCCAACACCGCGCTGCTGACCAAGGCCGCGGACATCTGCGGACGCATCGGCTTCGCTCCCTACGAGATCCCCGGCAGCGAGGCCCTCGGCAACAAGATCTCGGCCGAATTCGAGAAGGGCATGAACTGCATCCTGCTCGAAAATCACGGCGTGTGCTGTTCGGGAAAGAATCTTCTCGAAGCCTTCGAACGCTTCGAGACGCTGGACTATCTGGCGCGCATCGAACTCAAGGCCATGTCCATCGGCGAACTCTGTCCGCTCTCGCCCGAGACCCAGTCGCTGGCCCGCTCCATCGAGCATATCAAACTGGCCGAATTCGTACCCGCGGAACACTCCTCGCGGGAGTGCGAACTGCGGTCCGAAATGATGAAACTCATCAACCGTTCGTACAACCGCATGCTGTCGTTCTCGACCGACGGCACTTTTTCGGTGCGGGTGTCGCCCAACCAGTTTCTCATCACCCCCAAGGGGGCCGACCGCATGAACGTGCGCGAAGACGAACTGGTGCTCGTGCAGGACAATTACTGCGAACTCCACAAGACGCCCAGCCGCGCGGCGGGACTTTTCAAGATGATCTACGACACCCATCCCTGGGTCAACGCCATCATCGTCTCGAAGCCGATCAACGTCATGGGCTTCGCCGTGACCCGCGAGATCATCGACAGCCGCACCATTCCCGAGAGCTACATCCTGCTGCGCGACATCGTCAACGTCTCCTGCGGGGAGCATTACAAAGATCCCGCCGCCACCGTGGCGAAGATCGCTCCCAACGCGCCCGTCGTCATGCTGCGCAACGACTGCCTGCTGACCGTGGGAAGCACGCTGCTGCAGGCCTTCGACCGGCTGGAGGTGGCGGAGTTCTGCGCCAACAGTCTGCTCGCCTCGCGGAGACTGGGCGGCGTCAAACCCATTACCGAAGAGCAGAAACAGGCCCTGATAAAGGCCTTCAATCTGCCGGAGTGACGCTCCGTTTCTTCATCCGCACGGCGGCCAGCAGCACTGCCGCAGCCAGCGCGGCCAGCGCACAGGCCGTTCCGGAGAAATACCGGCCGTAGATGAACTGTCCCGTCGAAAACATGGCGAAATAAACGGCGAAACACCCCAGCAGGGCGCAGACGAGGGCCCGGGGGATGTTCTGCGCGGGGGCTTCAGGCACGATCGGCTCTCCGGAACGGGCGGCTTCGTCGAACACCGGCTTCCACGCGCCGCCGGGATTGATCCTGCGGCAGAACTCCCGCAGAACGGCCGGATCCGTGCGGGGCCCCAGCCAGGCGAAGGGCAGCCAGCACGCGGTGGTCAGCGCCACGGAGACGGCCATCTGCTGCCATGAACTCAGGGGACAATCCGTCCAGAAGAAGAAAACGCAGGCCCAGAGAAAACTGCCGGCCATGGCGGCGATCTCACAGGAAGCGTTGATGCGCCACCAGAACCAGCGCAGCAGAAAAAGCAGTCCCGTTCCAGCGCCGATCGAGAGCAGCAGCTGAAAGGTCTGCAGCGCGCTCTGGAGCCGCAGCGCCAGCAGAGCGCTGACCGCCATCAGCACCAGCGTCACCGCCCGGCCGCACCAGACAAGCTCCGCACCGCCCGCCCCGGGACGCCAGAAACGTTTCCACACGTCGTTGACGAAGTAGCTCGATCCCCAGTTGAGAAGAGTCGAGAGCGTGGACATGTAGGCGGCCAGGAGACTTGCCACCATAAGTCCCAGCCAGCCCGCGGGCATTCTGGCGAGCATCAGCGAATAGGCCGTGTCGTGCCCGCACTGGGATTCGGGCAGCACGTGCCCCACCGCGGCTTTGATCCCGGCAAGGTCGGGGTAGACCACGAGAGAACAGAGGGCGACGATGATCCACGGCCACGGACGCAGAGCGTAGTGCGCGGCGTTGAAGAACATCACGGCGGCCATGGCGTGCTTTTCGTCTTTGGCCGCCATCATGTGCTGGACGAGAAATCCGCCGCCGCCCGGCTCCGCGCCGTGATACCAGATGCTCCACCAGGTGATCGCGAAGGGAACGATGACGAAGGCGATCAGGTCGTCGGTGCTGCCCCACGCCGCGGGCGAGAGTTTCCAGCCGAGTTCCGGACGGACGGAAAAGGCGGCGAGCAGTCCCCCCACGCCGCCCACTTCGGGCAGGCGCAGGGCGAAGAACGCCGCGGCGACGGCCCCGACCATCGAGAGGAAAAAGAGAAAGAAGTCGGTGAAGATGACGCCGCGGAAGCCGCCGATCGAGGTGAATACCACCGTGGCCAGCATGGCGTAGAAGACGCTCTGCACGGGAGTAAGTCCCAGCATGGCGCCGCCGATCTTGACCGCCGCCAGCGAAACGGCGGCGATGGTCATGATGTTGAAGAAGAGTCCCAGATAGACGGCCCGGAATCCCCGCAGAAAGGCCGCGGCCCGGCCGCTGTAGCGCATTTCGTAGAACTCCATGTCGGTCACGGCGCCGAGACGCCGCCAGAGCTTGGCGTAGAGAAACACGGTGGTCATGCCCGTGGGCAGAAAGCACCACCAGGCCCAGTTGCCGAACACGCCGTGCTGACGGACGAGATCGGTCACCAGATTGGGCGTATCCGTCGAGAAGGTCGTGGCCACCATGGAGGTGCCCAGCAGCCACCAGGGCAGACTGCGGGTCCCGAGGAAGAAGGATACCTGATTTTTTCCCGAACGGAACCCCACGGCGATCCCGAGAAGCATGGTCACGCTGAAAACGGTCCCGATGATACTCCAGTCGAGCAAAGTCATGTTGAGCATACGAAAAAGTGTCCTTTCAAAAGTTTTGCACGGGAGAAGCGGAGCGCCGCGTCAGCGCCGCCGCAGAGGGGAGATGCGTTCGCCGGGACGGGCGCGGTGCTCCGCCGTGAAACGCATCCCCGGCGAGATCTTTTCCATTCCTCCCGACACGGGCACGGCGGCGCACACCCACGGACGCACCGAAACGATGCGCAGAACGATCTCCCCGTCGTTTTTCGCCTGATAGAGCAGTCCCGGAAACACGCCGTGGACCGACCCCACGGCGAGGACCGCCGTTTCGATTTCCCGGTTCACGGCCAGCACCGTCGTTTCGCGGAACGCGGAGGGGTCCTCCTCGGACTCGGCCACCGCGGCGATGGACGAAACCTGCATGGAGTAACGCTCGAGCTGTTCCAGCTGGAGCAGCAGCCGGGCCTGCCGGGCCGGACCGACGGGGAACTCCGAAAGAAGATCGCGGAAGGTGCGCTCCACGCCCGAGATATGCACCACCAGCCGGTTGCAGCGGGCGACCGTTTCCGCGAGAATGGCAAGAAGCCGCATCTCCCGCTCCGACACGGTCTGGACTTTCCCGCTGTCGGCCGTCGCGGCCAGCCAGGCGCGGAATTTGAGCAGATCCCGCTCTTCCTCCGACCGGGAGGCGCGCAGACGGTCCAGCTCCTGCCGCAGACGGCGGTTTTCGGTGCGGAGCCGGTTCAGCTCCATGGCGGGCGTTTCCGCTCCCGACATCCCCGCAAAGAATGCCAGCGCCGCCGCGATGAAGACCGTTTTCCGGAACATTTTCTGCAACCGTCCTCCGCCGTCAATGCTTCTTCCGGCCGGACGCCCGCCGCAGCTCATCCACCCGGCGGCGCAGAGCCGCGAGGGCCGCCGCGGGCTCCGTGATGCCCTGCACCGATTTCTCAAGCGGACAGAGACCGTCGCGGCGCTGATTGAGGATGCGCCTGACCATCAGCGTGCACGAGGCGGGAATGCCGTTGGCCTTGAGAAAACTCTGGGCGTCCTCGCTCATGATCCCGCCGTGGACGAACCGGGCGCCGCCGCAGATGGCGATGGCCGCCGCCGCCCGGCCGATGACCTTGTCGACGAGGATGCCGTCCCGCAGAGCCGTCCGGTCACGGTCGTACAGCCGCAGCAGGGGGCTGACGCCGCGGCCCCGCTCGACCCCGGCGATGCGGCCGTTTTTCAGCACGACGCACTCGGCCCGGCCCGTGCGGATGAGCTCCTTCGCCCGGTCGAGTTCGCTCTTCATGCGGTGGAGCTTCACCCGCAGACCGGCGTTTTCGACGATGTTCCGGGCGAACATCCACACGTCGCCCGCGTGGCAGCACCGGGGCGAGAGAAAACCGGCGTAGAGCTTTTTCGCCGCCTCGGGAACGTTTTCGGCGATCAGGGAACCGTTTTCGTCCAGACGGGCGGAGCAGACAGGAGCCTTTCCGTCCCCGGGGACAAGTTCTTTACACGTCCTGTGATCGAAAAGCACGATGCCCCGGTGCAGAGAGGAGGCGCCTTCGAGGGTATCGGTCCGCCAGTTGAGGGGATTGATGCCGTACCCGCCCTTCGTCGTGAAGAGGTCGCCGCCGCCGCCGGGCAGACGGGTGTTCCAGATGACGACGACCCCGGCGGAGCCCTCGTCCTGCGCGGGGAGGATGCCCCGGTGCGACAGATCCTTTTTGATCGCCCCGGCGGTCAAACCGGGCAGACCGGCAAGGTAGGCCGCGACGAAGCCCCGTTCCGGCGAGATCCCCGGCTCGCGGCAGAGCAGTTCGTACAGGTCGGCCGCTCCCTGGCTGTGGCCGAAAAGGATGTAAGGCCGTCCGTCATTCCAGTTTTCGAGGTAGTGCCTGAAGGCGGCGGCCGTGTCCTCCACCGCGGCGAAACGCAGGGAAGACTCGGGGATGCGCGCCGAACGGCCGTTTTCCATTTCGCTTATGCAGCGTCTGAACTCCAGCTGCCGCACCGCGGGGACGAAGATCCGCGCCTGTCCGGCAAAGATCCCCGCCTGGGCGGCAGAAAAATTCCTGAGCCGGTCCCGCACCCCGGCGCTGCCGAAGTCGGGATAGGGATTTTTCGCATCCGACAGCAGCGTCGGATGGATGTAGAAGACGTCGTATCCGGCCCGGTCTTCACCGGTCCCGGCGATCAGCCAGTTCCTTTTGTCGGCGTAGTCGGGCGCGGCGAAGAGCGCCGCGGCCAACAGAAGTGCAGAGATGACAAAGATGTTGCGCATGATGCCCTCGTCTTTCGGACGCCGCGCGGCGTCACATTTTGGAAATTCTCACCGTCATGACCGCGCCCAGCACCTGAAAGATGATGTTGGGCAGCCAGAGCAGATACTGGGGATAGAGTTTCGGGAAGGAATTGAGACTCTCGCAGAGAATGATCGACAGAAAGAAGGCTCCGGCGAGGATCACGCTGAGAAACAGCCCCACCGAGGTCTCGCGGCGGCTGGTGCGGATGGCCAGCGGCAGTCCCAGCAGCAGAAAGGCGATGGGCGAAAGGGCGAAAGCGATGCGCTGGTTCAGTTCGACCTCCAGTTCGGAGGAGTTCTGATTCCACTGCTTGGTCAGGCGGATCATGCCCATGAGGTCCCGCAGTTTCATGTACTTGGGTTTGATGTACAGCCGCCGGGCGTTGCTCTGCTTGCCGTAGTAGAAGCGGAACTCCAGTTCGCTGCTGTAAAAGCGGTCGATGGTGTTCGTGCGGTCGGCCTTCTTGTCGGTGACGAGGCAGTCGAACAGTTTGATGGTCAGTATCTTCTGTTCCTTGTCCACGGAGACCTTTCCGCGGACGGCGGAGATGTCCTGAGCCACGGTGCTGGCGTCGGCCAGCGTGTAGAGCTGGACTCCGACGATGCCGTCCTCGCCCTCCTTGTCCTCGATGTAGATGATGGTGTTTTCGTAGGAGATGGGCTTGCCCGGCTCGAAGATCGCCAGCGGCTGATTGATCGCCGCTTCGCCCATGAGTTCGCGGGACTTGCCCAGAAGCGGCGGTCCGACTTCGACCTGAAGGTAGAGACACAGCAGCGTGAGCAGCACCGTGATGATCATGATGGGCGACACGATCTGCATGATGGATATGCCGCAGGCGCGCATGGCGGTGATCTCGTTGTCGGCCGACATGCGTCCGAAGACCAGCATCACCGCGACCATGACCGCCCACGGCACGGTGAAGGTGAGAATGATGGGCAGTATGTACAGCGTGAAACGGCAGAAGGTCAGAAAGGGAATGCCCTGCGACACGTAGTCGAGCACCTTGACCAGATTGGCTCCGGTCATGCCGAAGGTCAGAATGCCTATCGCCATCGCGAAGGCCAGCAGAAAGCCCCGGGTCACGTACCAGTTCAGCGTTTTCATGATTATCTGTCCACCTGTGAAGAGAAAAACGGCTTTTACAGTAAAATACATTCCGGAACGCGTTTTGGCAAGCATCCGGAGGCTTTTTTTGCGGGGAAAATTCACTTTATCCTTGACTATTGGACAAAAAGGGCGTATCTTAAACGCAAATGGACACAAGGCCGATTCTCAACATGGAGGAAGAGAAATGAAAAAATCGTGGGCATGGCTTCCGGCGGTCGTCGCCGTTGTCGCCGGAGCGGTATTCATCTGGTACATGAACTACTCTTTCGAGAACTCCCAGCTGGTCCGGGAACTGTTCTCGGGTTCCGGCTCGGGCGTACTGGGCGAGGTCAGCGAGAACTCCGGCGAAACGTTGGCCATGCGCGCCCGGTTCACGGGAAAGATCTCGATGCTGATCTTCTCGGTCATCACCGTGCTGCAGTTTCTCGCCTTCGGATTCGGCGTCGGCGCCGTTTCGAAGATCCGCGCCAGCGGCGATTCGGCGAGCCTCAAACTCAAGCGGCTCGACAGTTCGGACATCATCTTCGACGTGCCCCTCTACGTGGGACTTTTCGGAACGGTGTCGGCGTTTCTGGTCATGACCTTTTCGCCCCAGAGCAGCCGCCTGATCGCCTACAGTTCGACCCTGATCGGGATCATTTTCAGTCTGCTTCTGCGCCTCACCATGCAGTTTCCCCTCAAGAACCGTCTGCTGGCCGAAGCTGAAAAACAGGGAGCCGACAAGTGAACAGGGCCATCCTGATCGTCATCTGCGACTTTCTGGTCTCGGCGATGCTTTCGATGATGACCGGAATGGTCCCGTCGCACACCGGCGGCACCGGCGTGGGACTGGACGAAAACACCACGCAGGTGCTTCTGGCCCAGCTCGACGCCAGCAAGCGCGAACTGGAACGCGTCCGGCGCGAACTGCGGGAAGCGGCCGAAAAACTCGGCTCCTCCCGGTATGACGCCCAGCTCCGCGACATCGCTCAGAAACTCGCCGAAAACCGGCTCAAGCGCGAACAGCTCGAGGAATTCCTCAAACGCAATGTCCGCAACACCGGCAAACTCTCGCCCGAGACCCTCAAAAAGCGCCTCGACGAAGAAAAACTCGCCCGCTACAGGACCGAGATCGAACTCAAGGAAAGGCAGGAAGGACTCCGGCGCGCCCGCGAAGACATCCGCGAGTACCGCACCGAAGCCGGCGCCCTGCGCAAGGAACTGGCCCAGTCCGGCAAGGCCCTGCGCGAGATGACGGCCACTTTCGGCGAAGCTCAGAAAAAGATCGCCAGAGCCGAGGCCGAGGCCGCCGCGGGCAAACGCGAACTCTCCGCCAGCAAAGCCGAATTGAGCCGCAGGGACTCCGATCTGGCCTCGGTCAGAGACGCCCTCAAGGAGATGGCCAAACGCTTCGGTCAGGCCGACAGCGAAGCCCGGAAACTCCAGAACACGCTGGCGTTCACCACCGGCAAACTCAGCACCACCGAACGGGATCTGGCCGGCTACCGCGACCAGCTCAACAGACTGCGCCGCGACCTCGCCCGCATAAGTCTGCAGCGCAACGAAGCCGTGCGCAACCGGGAGGAGATGGAGAACCTCGTGCGCCGGACCGTCGCGGATCTCACCAGGGCCCGCACGGAACTCGAACAGACCAAGATTTCCGCGGAAAGGGATCACAAGAACGCCATCGAGGCCAAGGCGAAACTCACCGCGGCCGAGACCATGCTGGCCGACACCCGCAGTCAGCTGCAGTCCAACGTGCTCGACAGTTACAGCGGCTCCGCCGTGCGGCTGCTCATCAACATCGTCGAGGAACGCCTCATCATGAATCAGCGGGGCGGCGGACTCTACTACCTGCCGCTGCTGAAATTCGGCAAACGCACGCTGGTGGCGGGATATTTCCGGACCCTGGCCGGCAACGCCGAGGTGCCCATGATGTTCAAAAACATATCGGAACTCTCATACCGCGCCGTCAGGCCCGGAGCCGACGGCAAGGCGGCCGAGGTCAAAGGCCCCCTGCTTTCGCTGCCCTCCGAACAGCGCATCGCCGCGCTGGAGATCTCTCTGCCGGGCGTCAAGCCCCTCGAAGTCATCACGCGCAAGCAGCTGGCCAAACGGGGGATCCAGCGGCTTTACCTCTTCAAGACCCGCTCCTTCGGGCGTGAATGCGCCGAGCTGGGCGGCAGATGCTCCTACGACCTCTTCAGCCGTTCCGGGAATCTGCTCATCCGCAACGCCGTGCGGGGCACGGGGAGCGAACTCAAAGCCGAACCGGGAGACTTCGTCATGACCGGAGAAGGCAAGTTCGCCGGCATCGTCGTGGGACTCCACACGGCGGACATCGGACGCAAAAACACGGCGCAGGTCTACGTTTTCGAGGATGAAAACGCGTGGAACGCTCCCCTGCGGATCGGGTTCGTCAGGGAGCCCGGCAGGGGCTACGCCGAATTCGCCGAAAAGGTCCGGGCCGTCGACGGCAGGATCACGGAAATGAACCTCAAAGCCAAACGCGGCAGATGACGGCACTGCCGGAAGGCGTATCGGTGGATTTCTGATGGATCGCGGAACGCAAAAAGATACGACGGAGGGTCCGGCGGAGTCACCGCAGACGGCCGCCCCTCTCCCAGCCGGAGAAGAAACCGGCGAATCCTCCTCCGCGGTTCCCCCCGAACGCGGGATGGACGCTTCCGTGGGCACGCCCGACGATGTCGAAAAGACCATCGTTTCAGGGAGCGCCACAGATGATGTCACGATCCCCTCGGAAGAACTGCGCCGCCGACTGGGGATCCCCGCGGATGAAAAGATGTCCAACTACCGGGATATCCGTCCCATCGGCCTCGGCGGCGTGGGCGCGGTGTACTCGGCCGACGAACCCGGCACCGACCGGGAAGTGGCGATCAAGATCCTGCGGCCGCAGTACAAGTACAGCCGGGAGCGGATAGAGTCCTTCATCCACGAGGCCCGGGCCACCGCGCAGATCGACCATCCCAACGTGGTGCCGGTCTACCGCTTCGGCGTGTTCGAGGACGAGGGCGTGTACTTCTCGATGAAGCGGGTGCGCGGCGAGACCCTGCGGGACGTGCTGCGCAAACTCTCGGAAAACCACAAGGGCTACGCCCGGCGCTACACGCTGCGGCGTCTGGTCAACATCTTCCTCGCCGCCTGCAACGGCGTTTCGTTCGCCAACCGGAACGGCATTCTCCACGGCGACCTCAAGCCGGGCAACATCATGATCGGGGAGTTCGGCGAAGTTCTGGTCATGGACTGGGGCATGGCCCGCTACCGGCCCGAACTGGACACCATCGCCGAACGGCACAAGGCCCATCTCGGCTCAAAGGGCAGCGGCGGCGAACTCAGCCGGATCGGGAAAAAAGATGATGAAAAGGAGCCCCCCATCGGCGGCACGCCCGTCTTCATGGCTCCGGAACACCTCACCGGCGCCGAAAAAAAACTGACCGAGACTTCGGAGGTCTACGCGCTCGGCGCCATTCTCTACTCGATCCTGACCTGGCGTCCGGCCCCCTACGAAACCGAAAACCAGCCTCAGGAAAAGATCATCCGTCAGGTGATCGTCGGCAAGTTCCAGCCGCCCCGCAAGGCCGCCCCCGGGAAACAGCCCGTGCCCCGGGAACTGGAGGCCATCTGCTGCAAGGCCATGGCAAAGAACCCCTCGCGGCGCTACGCCCGGGTGAGCGACATGATCGACGAGATCCAGAACTACCTCGACGGCTATCCCGTGCGCGCCTACTCCCCCTCCCCGGTCTACCGCTGGGGCAAATGGCTGTCGCGCAACCCGATCGTGCCGGGGATCCTCTCGGCCCTGATCGTCGTCGGCGGCGGATTCGGCATCTACACGCAGCTTAAGACAAGGACGGAAATAACGTCGCATTTTCAGATCGCCGACTACAACGCCGCGGAAGCCTTCGAGTGCGGCATCCGGGTCCGCCGGTGCCACCGCAAACTGAGGGCCGGCGGGGATATGGGATACGCCGAACGCTTCGCCCTCTACAGGGAATTCAGCAGAGAGACCGCGCACATGGACAACGCCAACGCGCTGGCGCTCTCGTCGCTGTCTCTGCTGCCCCGGGGCGACGACAGTTCTCCGCGGGTCGTGCTGGGAAGAGAGGTCTTCCGCAACGCCCTCATCATCTACCGCGAGATCGGAGACGACCGGCAGCTTCTCGACGTCATGGAAAACTGCCGCAGACGCTGGGGTTCGCTCTACCTCGAAGTGCTTAAAAACGACCCTGAACTGCTGCGGCTCGTCCGCCTCACCGAATCCCGCAGCGGCTCCCTCAAGGTGGAACTGCCCCGGAACGGCCACTGGCGCATGGAGCTTCTGAACGCCGACGGGACGAAGTTCTCCCCGCCGGGGTCCCCGGCTGCGGAACAGTCCCTGCCCGCGCAAAATTACATCGTCCGCTTCAGCGACTCCGAAAAAGGAGAATTCTTCTTTCCGGTCCGGATCCTTTCGGGCAGGACCGTCTCTCTCGACCCGGGTGTTCCCCGGGACATCCCGGCGGATCTCTGCTACGTGGGAAGAGGCGAAGTGCCGGTCAGGGATCTTGTCCACTTCTACACGGGCGGCGACGTGCGGCCGTTCCTGATCTCGCGGCACGAAGTCAGCATCGGGGAGTATCTGGAGTTTCTGAACTCCCTTCCTCCCGGGGAACGGCTCCTTCACACGCCGCATGGCGGCGCGGACCGGCCGGCATGGGCCCGGAACGGACAGCTTCCGCGCCCCTATGACAGATCGCTCCCGGTGACCGGGATCTCTGCCGGATCCGCAGAAGCGTACTGCCGCTGGCTCGGCGCAAAACGCGGCATGAAGATCCGCCTGCCCTCGCTGAAGGAGCGGCAGAAGGCCGCGTTCCGCTTCTCCGCCGAGAACATTTACGGCGCCTTTTACGCCATCGACCGGGAAAAGGACACGCAGTCCGGCGTTCCGGCGGCCGCCGTCCCCCGCGACGATATTTCGGTATTCGGCGTGGTCAACGCTCCGAGCAGCGCCCGGGAACTGCTGAGGGACCGTCCGGACCGGCCCCGTCAGGTCATCGGCGGCTCTTTTCCGACCGGTCCCTCCACCGACCCGCGCCTGCTCCGGTACACCGCGTCGGGCGACCGCGACACCGGCTTCCGTTACGTGGCGGAACTCCCCGAAAACACCCCGGCCCGGATCCGGCCCTGACGAGTTCAGCATCATGATCGATTTTCAGAACGTCACAAAAAGCTACGCCGGAGAGGACATCCTGAGGAACGTCACCTTCAGAGTCAACGACGGTGAGCGGGCCGGCATCGTCGGTCCCAACGGCGCGGGCAAGAGCACGCTTTTCGGCATCATCACGGGGGACGTGGTCCCGGATTCCGGCAGCGTCGTCATTCCCCGGGATCACCGGCTGGGCGTCATGCGCCAGCACATCAGCCCAGCCGACACTCCCCGCCCGCTGCTGGAGTTCACCTCCGACGCCATTCCCGAACTCCGCGTCTGCGAAAAACGCCTCGCCGAGATCGAAGCGCTGCTGGCCCGGGACTGCGGAAGCGACGCGCGGGACTCCCTGCTGCGCGAACACGGCGTGCTGCAGACCCGGTTCGAGCATCTGGGCGCGTATCATCTCGACCTCGAGGCCCGGCAGGCGCTGTCGAGTCTGGGATTCCCGGTCGAGTCCTTCAGCCGTCCGCTGGGAGAGTTCTCCGGCGGCTGGCAGATGCGCGCCGCACTGGCCCGGGTGCTGATCTCGCACCCCGACGTGCTGCTGCTGGACGAGCCCTCGAACTACCTCGACGTGCCCGCCGTGGAGTGGCTCTGCCGCTTTCTCACCGGCTTTCCCGGCACCCTCATGCTCATCTCGCACGACAGGTTTCTGCTGAAGAAACTCACCTCCGTCACCTTCGAAGTCAACGCAAGGACCGTCACCCGCTACCCCGGCGGATACGACTTCTACCGCACCGAACGCGACAACCGCATGAAAATGCTGGAGGCCGCCAAAAAGAACACCGACCGCCGCAAGGAACAGATGGAGCGCGTCATCGACCGCTTCCGCGCCAAGAGCACCAAGGCCGCTCTGGCCAAAAGCATGCAGAAGAAACTGGACAGGATCGAAGACGTGGATCTGCCCGACAGTCTGGAATACCGGGGCGTCATCCGCTTTCCCGCGCCCCCGCCGGGAGGAACGGAGGCCTTCCGCTTCGAACACGTCTCCTTCGGTTACACACCCGGAAAAATACTGCTGAAAGACGTGGATATTTCGGTCGACGCCGGGAGCAAGTGCGCCTTCATCGGCTACAACGGTCTGGGAAAGACCACGCTGCTCAAACTGCTGACCGGCCGCCTGAAACCCGTTTCGGGCCGGGTGGTGCTCGGTCATCACAGCGTCATCGGCTATCAGGCCCAGGAGTTCTCGGACCTCGACGCCGACGGCATGAGCGTTTACGACGCCGTCCGTCAGGCGCTGCCGCCGGGAGCTCCGACGGCGAATCTCATGAACGTGCTGGGCTCCTTCGGTTTTTCGGGCGACGCCGCGGCGAAACTGTGCAAGGTCCTCTCCGGCGGCGAAAAGATCAGGGTGCAGTTCGCCCGCATCTTCGTCAATCCGCCCAATCTGCTGGTGCTGGACGAGCCGACCACCCATCTGGACGTGGCGGCGCGGGAACTTCTGCAGAACGCCCTGCGGGAATTTCCGGGCACGGTGTGTTTCGTGAGTCACGACATCGAATTCGTCCGCGGCGTGGCACAGACGATCCTCGCCCTCGAGAACGGCGGCGTGAAGAAGTATTTCGGAGGTTACGACTACTACCTCGAAAAATCCGGCGCCGGCTCTTCCGCGGGACCGGAGGACACCCGCGGCGGCGGCGCCTCCTCCGGCGGTCTCGCACGGGACCGCAGAAGAGCCCGGGCGCAGGCCCGGCAGGCCATATCGGGCCAGTACCGCGAGGCGAAGAGAAAACTGGCCGAACTCGAAAAGAAACTCGACGAAGACTCCGAAAGGAAAAAGGTCCTCATCGCCAAACTTTCAAGCGGGATGAAGCTGGATTTCGCGGCTCTCAAGCGGGAGCTGGCCGCCGTGGAAAAGTCTCTGGCGCAGACCGAAGAAGCGTGGGAGGCCGCCGCGGAAGAGACCGAAGCCCTGCGTCTGGAAAATCTGAGGATCAACGACGCGGAAAAATCTCCGGGAAAGCCTCCGTCCGGGACTTGAAGAATCGCACCGGGCGATGTATATTCCCTGACAGGAAGAGGAAAGGATCTTTTCATGCTCTGTGACAAGTGCAAAAAGAAAGAGGCGACGATCCACGTCAAGAAAGTCGCCGGCGGCAAGATAGAGTCCCTGCACCTGTGCGCCGACTGCGCCCGGGAGAAGGAGGAGCAGGGCGTTCTGGGCGCGCTGGGGTTCAATCTGGCCGAAGTGCTTTTCAATCTGGGAGAACTCGCCAAGCCCGCGCCCGCCGAGGAATCGCAGGAGTCCGCTCCGGCGGGCGCCGATCCGGGCGTCACCTGTCCCGTCTGCGGCTGGAATATGGAGAAGCTCCAGAGCTCCAACGGCCGTCTGGGCTGTCCGGAGTGCTACCGGAGTTTTTCAGAGATCATCAGCGATGCGCTGAACCGGATCCAGCGCGGCAGGATGCACATCGGCAAGCGGCCGGACAGGAGCGATCCTCTGCTCAACGCCGCCGCGCTGCGCATCGAGATCACCCGCACCCGCAAGAAGCTGGCCGAACTCGTCCGCCGCGAGGAGTACGAACAGGCCGCCGTTTGCCGCGACAGGCTCAACGTCCTGAACGGCAAACTCAAAACGCTGGAGGAACAGGGGGTGTCCGATGAACAGTGACGCCGTCAGACGCCTGCTGGCAAGTCCCGTAAGTTTTCTCGCCGATTCCGGGCCCGATGAGGACATCGCCATCTCGAGCCGCATCCGTCTGGCGCGGAATCTGCGCAATTATCCCTTTCCCTGCGCGGCGGCCGAAG
>JAFTDL010000289.1 GCA_017454215.1 Lentisphaeria bacterium
CCGCACCTGTGCGGAAGAGGCCCCGACATCCGCGGC
This sequence comes from Lentisphaeria bacterium, assembly GCA_017454215.1. Classification (GTDB taxonomy): domain Bacteria; phylum Verrucomicrobiota; class Lentisphaeria; order Victivallales; family Victivallaceae; genus UBA1784. Next base: position 37 of record JAFTDL010000289.1, read on the forward strand.
ACACCCGTGCGCGGGGTTGATAATATACTCCCGAATATCCTGAAAGTCAAGCAGAAAGCGCAGTTTCTCCGCAAAAAAGTTTTTTTTCGGACAGTCAGACGGCACTGCCCGAAGTCGCAGCGCCGGATCCGCGGCGCGCCGCAAAACGCTCCGTTCCGCATACCGCATGATTTCATTCGACGGCCGGGCCGCGGCCCGCACCCGGCGGGCGAATAACTGCGCCCTGCCCTTCCGCATCCGGCAGCCGCGGCTGCCGGTCCACTTGCCTGCGGTTTCCGGAGAGAGGCGGCGGCCGCCCCGCCCCCCGCGGGAAGGAGGGGCCTCCGGGATATTCGAAACGGTATCATGCGCCGCGGAAACAGAGAGTTTCCCGGAAAGTATGAGCGCCCGGAGAAAGGGAGAACCTCCCTTCCCCGTGGAAAGAGATTTTTCTTTCCCCGAAGCCGCCGGCCCTTATCGGAACCGGCGCGATGCGGTGAAAAATCGGCAAAGACGGCTTGGATTTTCGGAAAATCGGTTTATCTGTGGTAAAAGAGGAGGATCGGAGCGGCAGAACCCGTTCCGCAAAAGAGAGGAGAAAAATTATGCCGACACAGGAAAAACCCGCAAAACACGCCTTCGCAGCCGGACGCTGGATGCCCCGTGACCGCAAGACACTCGCCCAGTGGATGAAGAAGATCATGGACAAGGCCGACAAAAGCGACGCCCCCCTTCTGCCCGTAGTGGAGGACTTGAAGCACTTCATCGAGAACGACGCAAAAGCCTGGATGTTCTTCACCCAGATGTTCGACGAGGTCCCTTCGGGCAAGAAGGAGACCCTCACGGGACTTCCGCAGGTGCGGGACTACATGCACATGCTCAAACTTTTCAACGTCATCCTGACCCACGCGCCGGATTTCGACGAAACGGGATTCGTGGGCTTTCCCTTCAACGCCATTCTCGACTGGTCCATGGCCACCGAGGGCGGCTGGGCGGGCTTCATCGACAGCCGGATCAACTGCCGGATCAAAGCCATCCTCGACCAATGGGGGCGCTTTCTCAAATCCGCCGACAGCGCCTATGTGCTCAACACCGATCCCCGGAACGGCTGGTTCGGCGAGGATGCCAAAAAAGCCCTGCCGGACTTCGAGAAGGAATTCATCTGCGATCCCTCGCAGCCCCATCACGGCTTCAGATCATGGGACGACTTTTTCGTGCGGCGGTTCCGCCCGGGAGTCCGTCCCGTGGCCTCACCCGACGACGACAAGGTCGTGGTCAACGCCTGCGAGTCCGCGCCCTTCGCCCTGGTCCGCAACGCCCGGATGCGCGACAAATTCTGGATCAAGGCCCAGCCCTACGCATTGCAGTTCATGCTCGACAACGATCCCCGCGCCGCGCACTTTGCGGGCGGAACGGTCTATCAGGCGTTTCTCAGCGCCCTGAGCTATCACCGCTGGCATGCACCGGTTTCGGGCAGGATCGTCAAGACGGCGGTCATTCCGGGGACCTACTACTCCGAAACGCGGAGCGTCGGCTTCGATCCCCTCGCCCCCAACGACTCCCAGGGATATATCTCCGAACTGGCGACCCGGGCCGTGATCTACATCCATGCGGATGATCCCGACATCGGCCTCATGTGCTTCGTCGCCATCGGCATGGCCGAGGTCTCCACGTGCGAGATCACCGTCTACGAGGGCCAGCATGTCAAAAAGGGCGACGAAACGGGGATGTTCCACTTCGGCGGTTCGACCCACTGTCTGCTCTTCGGTCCTCACGTGGACATCGAGTTCGATCTCCACGGCCAGAAACCGGGACTTGAGGCGGACAACATCAAAGTCAATGAAAGGATCGCCGTCGTCAAAGGACGGAAAAAGGAATAACCCGATCCGGCGGCCGGCCGCCGGGCGGCGGAGCGATCCGCCGTCAGGCGGCCGTCTTTTCGCGGGCCTTCGCCGCGGCAAGCCCCATCTTGCCCGCAAGCATGGAGTCGATCATGGACTGCAGAAAATAAAAGACCATGCAGGGGATCACCGCCGGACCGTCGCCGATCTTGAGAATGGCCAGAATGGCCAGAGAGATGGTCAGCGTTTTGGAGCCCGCGGTGAAGATCGCCGCCTTGCGGTCCGCGTAGGGCATCCTCATCAGACGCCCGCCGAACCTCAGCATCAGCAGCAGACCGAGCCGCATGGCACGCCCCGCGCCCGCGGCCAGCAGCAGCACCTTGACCGGATACGCCTTGAAATGCGCATTGGCGCTTGAAAAAAACGACAATATCAGCAGAATGACGCAGGTCGACGGAATATATCCGCAGATCCGCGGCAGTTTGCGCTTCAGCAGCATCTTGGCTCCGAAGCCCGCCGCGAAGGGCAGGACCACCAGCAGAAGCAGCTGCAGGAACATGCCCGCGGGATCCGTGTCGATATCCGCCTGACTCGAAAGGGTCCACGCCAGCACGAGCGGCATGGTGACGACCCCCAGCAGATTGTAGAACACCGTCATCATCACGCCGAGCATGATGTTGCCCTCGGCCGTCTCCGTCATGACGATCCCGCTCGAAAGCGTGGGCGGCACACAGGCAATGACGATCAGTCCCGTCATGGCCAGGGTATCCAGTCCGAACACAGTCGAAAGCGCCACGCCGAACCACGGCGCGACCAGCAGGGACAGTACGCCGCACCCGATGAAGGACAGAAGGAAGCGCCTGTCGAAACGCGTTCCGGAAAAGTCCGTCTGGTAACCGCAGACGAGAAAGATCAGCACGATGAACACGCTGCTGCCGCAGAAGTGTTTGATCTGAGTCCCCAGCTGGGGAAAGATCATGGAAACGACGACGCTTGCGAGCAGACCCGCGGGAAGAAACAACTTTTTGAACATAAACTCCTATTTCCTTCTTCTGAGGACCGAAAAAAGTTCCCCCGTCTCCGGAGAACGGATCAGCCCGGCAAAAACAAGATACAGCACTCCCGCGGAGGCGAAAAGAAGCACCGTCGCCGAAATATCAAGCCAGCGGTGGAGCATCAGTTCTTCCTCATACGCGGAATAAAGTTTCCACAGCAGAAAAACGACGGCCAGCGAAAGCCCCAGCGCACGCGCGGACGCAAAGAGCATCTCCTTCCAGTCGGGCATCAGGGAATCCTTTTTCAGAAGACAGAGCAGAATGGAGTTGTTCAGTATCGAGGATATCGTCGTGGCCAGCGCGATCCCCCCCTGACGCAGAGGCCCCATCAGCAGCAGATTGAGAACGATATTGGTCCCGATGGCGATGAGCGACGCGAACAGGGGCTGCTTCATTTTCCTGCGCGCGTAAAACGCTGGCAGCAATATCTTGAGCGAACAGAAAAAGGGGATCCCCGCGCCGTAGAACACGGCCACGCTCCGGGCCGCATCCAGATCGCTTGCCGTATAGTTTCCGCCGAGGCACAGAACACGCAGCAGCGGCGCGTGAAATACGATGACGCAGAGAGCCATGGGCGTGCAGACAAAATATACGTGCCGCAGACTGAAAAGCATCTGGTCCCGGAGTTTTTCATAATCTTCTTCGGCCGCGGCCCGCGACATGGACGCCATCAGCACGCTTCCGAGAGAGACGGCGAAAATGCCGATGGGCAGATCGATCAGCCGGTCGACGAACGTCAGCGCCGGGACCGCCTGATCGTTGAGCTTCACGGCGAGCATCCGGTCGACGAGAAAACTTATCTGCAGCACCGAGGCCGCGATCATTCCCGGCAGGGAAAGACGAAAGAGTTTGCCCACGACCTTCGACTGCTTCATGGCGGCATGGCCGATCCGCGGAAAGCGTCCGCAGAAGTACAGAAGAAGCAGAGTCAGGATCAGCTGGCACACCCCGGAAACCAGCACAAGTCCGCTCAATACGGGCAGAAAATCCGGCAGATCGGCAACGGTGACGTGCAGTTTCAGTCCGACAAACAGCCCGGAAATGAGAAAAATATTGAGCAGCAGAGCGCCGAGCGCCGGCAGCACGAATACCCGCGCATAATTCAAAACCGCGGTCGCCGCGCCCACAAGGCACATGAAAAAGGCGTAGGGCATAAGAAGCGGCAGCAGCCGCAGAGCGACGTTCATGCGCTGATTGCAGAGATAGGCTATATTGCACGCCTCCCCGTACCGGCGCAGACCGACGGCCAGCAGAGACGCGGCAATGACGATCAGGGCGAGCACACAACTCAACGCGATGAAGATGACCGCGAGTTCCCGGCGCATCTCCTCGCGGCCCCGCTCCTTTTCGATCCCGGCGATCAGGGGCGTGAGCGCGGTTCCCAGAGCCCCCTCCCCCAGTATGCGGCGGAAGAGATTCGGAATGGAAAACGCAAGAAACCATGCGCTGGCCAGAGCTCCGCCGCCGAGAACGCTCGCTTCGAGCCGGACCCGGACCAGCCCCAGAAGGCGGCTGACCAGCGTCACCGCCCCCACGCCCAGAGACGGGCGCAGCAGAGTTTTCTTTTCATCCGGCTTCGTTTCGGCCATTTACAGGGTCCCCTTCCGCAGAAAACAGGTGAACATCTCCGCCAGCCGGGCAAAAGGGAACTCCCCTTCGGGACCGCTCCCCGCATCGACGCACACGAAGACGGACCGCCCGTCGTTTCCGCCGCACCAGACGGGCCGCATTTTTTCAAGCACTTCTGCCGTCAGAGGAGACTCCGCCCCGGGGAGATGCGGCAGCCGCCAGAGACTGCGGTCGAAGGTCAGAACGGGAAGCGCCCGCTCCAAAGCCGCAAACGCCTCCGGTTCCTCGAAGTGAAAATCCAGCAGATAGCGGAACCCCGGATAAAACAGCCGGTGTTTGAACGCGAGAAACGCCGCAGCACGCTCGGCCTCAGCGGGCAGACGCAGGGGAAACGCCATGACGAGACCGAATTCTTCAAGCGTCCCCGCCGCGGAGTGGAGCACTTTCACGAGTTCCGCCTCGTAGGCGGCATCGTTCAACGCCCGTCCGACGGCGAATTCGGCGGAAACGACCCGGCAGCCCAGAGCGGAGGCCGCGCGGCAGCGGGCGCGGAAACCGCTGTCGAACTCCATCTTCAGCCGCAGGGGGGATGCGGGGACCGCATCGGCAAGTTTCGGGGGCACGATGTCGCGGACGACCAAAGCCCGGTCATGCTTGAGAAAGATCCTGCGCAGAACCGCCTGAAGAGAAGTGTTCTCAAGCATTTCGCCGGTGATCTCGCCGAAGGCCACCGCCGCGGGCAGTTCGTCGGGAAGAAGAGAAAGCGTTCCGGCATCCGGAACGCTCAATCCGAACACAGGTCTCATAAAAAGCCCGCCTCCCGGAGTTTCTCATAAGTTATGCTCCCCGAAGAGGTCTCTTTTTCTCCGTCCGGCTCCGGCCGCGAAAGGGAGAGGATCCGCCTCACGTATTTTCCGACGATGTCGCCCTCGAGATTGACGAAAGTTCCGGAAGTCCTGCTCCCCAGCGCAGTATCGGCCAGAGTCCGGGGGATCAGACACACGGAAAAGGTCTTCTCCGTCAGTTTGGCGACAGTGAGCGATACGCCGTCGACGGCGATGCTGCCCTTTTCGACCAGTTCGGGGGCAAACCCATCGGGAATGACGATCTCAAGCTCCACGTCGCCGTCACTCTTTACCCGCTGACCGGCGACCGCGGCGACGGCGTCCACGTGCCCCTGAACAAGATGACCGCCAAGGCGGTCCCCCAGAGCCAGCGCGCGCTCCATATTGACGCGGCTTCCGGAAGAAAGCCGTCCCAGCGTACTGCGTTTCAAAGTCTCGGCAAGCGTAAAGAAGGACAACTCCCCGGCGGCATTGACCCGTTCGAGCGTAAGACAGCAGCCGTTGACCGCGATGCTTTCGCCGATGACGGGAGACTCGATCCTGCGTCCGGGCCGGATCAGCATCCGGCTGCCGGAAGAGGAAACCACGGTCCCGACCTGTTGGATCAATCCGGTGAACATCTCTCTTTTTCCCTCCCGTGTTTACTTCAAATCACCCGAAACGGCAATGTCGTCCCCGTAACGGCGCACCTGAACATTCGCAAGCGGCAGAGCCTCCGCCATGCGTTCAGGATCCCTGCCGCCGACAGCGCAGAGACTCCGCGCTCCCCCGAGTATCTTCGGAGCGATGTGGAACTCCACGCGGTCAACGGCTCCCGCATCGAGAGCGCTTCCCGCGAGGCCGGCTCCGCCTTCGATGAGCAAAGCCGTGATATTCCTTTTTCCCAACCGGTCGAGAAAAGCATTCCACCCCTCCCTGCGGGGATCGGCAAGTTCGGCGTTCCCGTCGGGGAAATATGCGTCCAGCTCCTCCCGTATCATGGTCGAACTTGCGACGATCCGCAGAGGCTGACGCGGCCAGCCGGCGGGCTCGCGGACAGTCAGCAGCGGACGGTCCGCTTTCAGGGTCCCCGCCCCGACCATGACGGCATCGCAGAGACGCCGCAGTTCCTGAACGCGGCCGCGGGCCGGCTCCCCCGTCACCCAGCGGGAATCGCCTGTGTATGCGGCGATCCGGCCGTCAAGCGTGGTCGCAAGTTTCAAAATGACCAGAGGCCGTCCCGTCGCGATCCAGCAGAAAAACGCCCGGTTGAGTTCCCGGCAGGCCGCCTCTTCGACACCGGAAACGACCTCTATGCCGGACTGCTCCAGCATACCGACCGCCCGGCCGTTGTGACGGGGATTGGGATCGAGACAGCCGATCACCACTTTTTTCACCCCCGAACGCAGGATCCTGTCGGTACACGGCGGCGTTCTGCCGGTGCTGGAACAGGGTTCGAGCGTCACGTACAGAACGGCGCCCGCGGTATCTTCCCGGCGGGACTCGGCATCAAGAAAGGCATTGACTTCGGCATGGGCTTCTCCCGCGCGACGGTGCCAGCCCTCGCCGATGACGCGGCCCGACTTCACGAGAACGGCGCCGACCATGGGGTTCGGGCTGGTCATTCCCCATGCGCGCCGGGCGAGTTCCAGCGCACGGAGCATGAAGCCGCTGTCAGAACCGTCCGTCATTTCAATCTTTCCGTTCGGAGGAAAACAGCGCCTCCGCGTAGAGTTCCGGATCGAAGGGCTGAAGCTCGTCGGGCTGTTCGCCGAGGCCGGTGAAAAATGTCGGCAGCTCGAACTCCTGATGCAGAGCCACGGCCATGCCGCCGCGCCCGGTCCCGTCCAGCTTCGTGATGACCAGCCCGGTCACACCGGCGGTCCTGGTGAACTCCCGGGCCTGACTGACCACATTGGCCCCCAAAGTGGAGTCAACGGTCATCCAGACTTCGTGAGGAGCGCCGGGATAAACTTTGGCGATGGAACGGCGGATCTTGGCCAGTTCCTCCATAAGATCGCGGTGATTCTGCTGGCGGCCGGCGGTGTCGATCAGCAGATAGTCGGCGCCGCGCGCAAGAGCGGCTTGAGTGGCGTCGAAGGCGACGCTGGCCGGATCCGCCCCGTGACGGGATGAGACGACCTGAGCCTGAACCCGCTCGCCCCACAGCAGCAGCTGTTCCACCGCGGCGGCGCGAAAGGTGTCGCAGGCGGCGAGAATGACTTTCTTTCCCTCCCCGCGCAGCCGCGCGGCCAGCTTGCCGATGGTGGTCGTCTTGCCGCTGCCGTTGACGCCGACGAAAAGTATGACAGTGGGTTTCCCTTCAGGCGCGGTATTGACGGGCCGCATGCGGCGCTTCAGTATGGAAACGACCTCCTGTTTCGCCGCATCGACGAGATCCGCGTCGGTGGCGATCTCGCCCCGTTCGTAACGGTCGCGCAGACGGGACGTGATCTCCACAGCCGCCTTCAACCCGAAATCGGCTGAGACGAGCATGGCCTCCAGCTCCTCGAAACTGGCGTCGCCATGAGCCTTGATGCCGGTGAATACGCCGGAGATCGCACGGGATATCCGGGTCGCGCTCTTCTCCAGTCCGCGCTTGAAAATAGAAAAAATCGACGCCATCGTTTACCTCTGAAGTTTTCAGCGGAGAGTTCTGCCCGAAGAAACAAGTTTGTTTTTCACCGCGTTGAGCACGCCGTTGATGAAATTCCCCCCGTCGGTCCCCGAGAAATCCCGGGCGATCTCGACGGCTTCGTCGATGCTGACGACAAGAGGAACTTCATCGAAATCCATCATCTCCGCAACGGCGATGCGCATGATGTTTCTGTCGACGGCGGAGATGCGCTTCCACTCCCAGTTGACGCACAGGGGAATGAGCATGGCGTCGATCTCATCGAGTTTGAGCGCGGCGGCGACGTAAAGCCGGACGGCATATTCCTTCGCCCGGTTCATCGTCTTGGCATCCACATCGGCATACTCGCTCGACGCTGTTTCAAAAAAACTGTCGAAGAGCTCCGCCCGCGGCGTCTCTCCGCGCATGTCGCAGCTGAAAAGAAAGGACATGGCCAGCTCGCGCCCCAGGCGCTTGCCGTGGGGCTTCCTGACCGGACCTGCTCCGGTTTTGATATCTTCAGCCATGGAAACTTACTTGATCTGTTTGTTGAGATTGGCCATTTCGATGGCGGCCAGAGCCGCATCGACACCCTTGTTGCCGGCTTTGGTCCCGCTGCGCTCGATGGCCTGATCGAGATTGTCCGCGGTGATCATGCCGTAGGTCACGGGGATACCGGACTCCAGTCCCAGCTGGGCCAGACATTTGGCGACTTCGCTGTTGATGTATCCCGCGTGGGGCGTCGCTCCCTGAATGACGACCCCAAGCGCCAGCACCGCATCGAATTTGCCCGATGCCAGCATCTTTTTGACGGCGAAGGGGATCTCATAGGAACCCGGCACGTAGGCGACCGTCACATCGGAGGCATTCCCCCCGTGGCGCACGATGGCATCCACGGCGCCCGAAAGCAGGCGGCTCACGAAGAAATCGTTGAACCGGGCGCAGACGATACCGAACTTCAGCCCCTTGGCTTCGAGCATGCCTTCATAAACACAACCGACATTCTTATCAATCATGACATTTTCTCCTTGTGTATTGTTATCGCAGTTCGACTTTGAGTTCATTGGCAAGGGCGGCGCGCAGTTTTTCGACGGAAGCGTTGACCTCGTCGTCCTTGAGCGTTCTTGCGCTGTTGCGGAAAGTGAGCGTGAACGCAAGACTCTTCTGATGCCCGGCCCGAAGCGCGTCGTCCTCGAAGATATCGAAGAGACGGACGGACTCCAGATCCGGAAGTTTCCGGCGGCGGATGAAATCGACGATCTCTCCGCAGCTCAACCCGGAGGCGGCGACGAACGCGATGTCCCGGGAAGTGGCGGGATACTGGGCCGCCGGCTTGTATTTCGCCGCGGCGCGGCGGGCCGCCGCAAGCAGGGAATCGACCTCGATCTGCGCGGCAAACACAGGATACACCGTCCGCCACGAGGAGGTGAGAGAATCACGCAATTCCCCGAACGCTCCGGCGCACTTGCCCTCGATCACGATCGAGCAGGCGTGTCCGGCACGGAAACGGCCGTCCTCCGCCGACGCTTCAAAACGGTAATTGGAGATGTTGAGCAGTTCGAACAACGATTCCAGTGCGCCTTTGAGGTCGTAGAAATCGAAATTCTCCTTGAGTTCCGCAGAGTAGCGCTCCGGGTGACGCAGTCCCGTGAGGATGAACGCAAGTTCGTTGCGTTCCTCGGGAAATTTGTTCCTGTCGGCGCAGAAGACCCGGTCGAGTTCGAACAGCTCCAGCGTTTTATTGCCGCGGGCGATGTTGCGCTCCACCGCGCCGAGAAGTCCGCCCAGCAGGCTGGGACGCATGACCGCCATTTCAGGGCTCAGCGGATTCTCAAGTTTGACCAGATCGCTTTCGACGAACCGGGTGTCGGCGAGAAAGGCCGCCGCACTGCCGATGCTGTAATGCACACACTCGCAGAATCCCAGCCCTGCGACCGCGGCCCGAAGTTTCTGCAGGGGCATCCAGGCGTCCTCGGACTGCGGATGACAGCACTTGCCGCGGACCGCGATCTCGGGAATATTGTCCAATCCGTCGATGCGGGCGACCTCCTCGACCAAATCCGCTTCGCGGGAAAGATCCCGCCGGAACAGCGGCGCAGTGACCGTGCATCCGGCGGAAGTGACATCGTCCACCTTGAGGTGCAGGGTCCTGAAGATCTCCACGATCCGCGCATCGCTCACCTGAGACCCGATGAGTTTCCTGATGTTTTCGAATTTGCACGGGATCACGGCTTCCTGCGGACGCCCCGTATTCACATCCAGCGCCCTGCCCTCGAGACGGCCGCCCGCGACGGCAAGGATCAGCTGTGCGGCCCGGACCGAAGCGGTCTCGGCCATGTCGTAATCCACGCCGCGTTCGAAACGGTAGCTGGAGTCGCTGCTGATGCCCAGCCTGCGGCTCGTCGCCCGGATGTTGGAAGGCTGGAACACGGCGCTTTCGAGCAGAACGGAAGTCGTCGTTTCACTGACGCCGGAAAACTCGCCGCCCATGACGCCGGCCAGTGCCATGGGTTTGCGGGCATCGGCGATCACGAGACAGTTCTCATCCAGTTCGAGATTTTTTCCGTCGAGCGTGGTGATGGTCTCGCCCGGCGCCGCCCGGCGGGCGACGACACGCCCTTCCTCGAGCTTGTCGAGATCGAAGGCGTGGAGGGGCTGGCCCAGCTCCATGAGGACGAAGTTGGTCACGTCGACGATGTTGTTGATGGAACGCAGACCGACGCTCTCAAGCCGCTCCGCCAGCCATGCGGGCGACGGTCCGACCTTGACGTCGCGGATCACCCGCCCGATGTACCGCTGACAGAGTTCGGGGGCTTCAACGGTCACGAGATCGGAACGCGGCGCCTCGCAACTCTCCTTGACGCCGATCCCGGGAAGTTTCGCCTCGGTCCCCAGCAGACACGAAACGTCGCGGGCGATGCCCCACACCGAAAGCCAGTCCGGGCGGTTGGGCGTCACCTCAAGTTCCATGCGGGTGTCGCCGGGGAACAGTTTCTCGAAGGGGGTTCCCGGAGCAATGCTTC
>JAFTDL010000290.1 GCA_017454215.1 Lentisphaeria bacterium
CGGCAATGTTCTGCGGGTCACGACCGGCAAGGAGCATTACGGCGGCAACAAGAGCATTTCAGGGCAGATGCTGAAGCCGGAGACTTCCTACCGGGTCACCGGCTGGATCAAAACCTCCGGACAGGCGAAGTTTTATCTTCATGTCAGCACCGGGACTCAGCAGAAGAATTCGAAGATGCTCTATCAGACGACGCCCTGGACAAAGATAGACATCGTCTTGAAGACCGGCAAGGCAGGCAAAGACGGCGGCGCGGAGACCGGCATGCTCGTCGCGACGCGGATCATCGGTCCCGGAACCGCGTGGTTCTCGGATCTTTCCGTCACGGAAGTCCCGAAAACAAAACAGGAGAATCTTTTCATCAACAGCGATTTCCGCAAAAAAACGGTTTACCGCGATCTTCCGGACGGCTGGGTCCCCGGTCTGGGGACGGGGACCGCCCGGCCCGGGAATTACACATTCAAAATCGAATCGGTCACGCCTCCCGTGAAGGGGGCGCAGGTCCTGCTTGCCGAAAACGTATCCGTCATCGGCCACGCGGCCGAAGCGGCGATCCCCGGAAATCCTTACACATTATCTTTTTATGCCAAAAATGCCGTCAAAGGGCAAAACGTGCGTCTCCAGGTGCGGTTCGGTTCGGAAAAAAAGACCGTTGTCCTGACCGACGATTGGCGGCGTTATGTTTTCACGCAGACGGCAAACCGCAACAGCTTCATCCATTATCTGCGCTCGCCGGATTATGATCGCGCCTTTTATTTTTCCGCGCCCGTGCTCAACGGCGGCAGTGAACCTGTTCCGTGGAAAGTTCCCGAAAGTCTGAAAAAGGGCGTCGTGGCTCATTCCAACGAAAACATCGGGATCGCCGAAAGCCGCCGGATCGCGGGGGAGCCCGGAGAAGAAGATTGGGAAAACGCTCCCGCCTACCCGATCGACCAGCTCTCCGGCGGAAATATCGACACGCTTCCCGGATCGACCGCGAAAATACTTCACAACGACCGGTTCCTCTTCGTCCGCTTCGAGGGAAAAAAGGCCGACGGGGCTTCGGAAACGCCGGATGCTTTCGAACTCTTTCTCTGCAGTTCACTGGACGACGGGACCTATTTTCACCATATCGTGGAAAGTTCCGGCAGGAGTTTCTCCTTCCGCGGCACGGCTGCGGAAGATCTGGATATCACCGACCGGGTGTCCCGGCGGAGCGACGGCTGGTGCGCGGTCGTCAGGGTCCCGCTCGGTCTGCTGGGATCCGGACGGAGGAGAAGGATCAACTTCTGCCGCACCTGGACGCACCCGGTGTACGGCAGGACCGCCTTGGACTGGGCCCAGCCCTTCAGCCGTCATGTTCCGGGAAAATTCGGCCTTCTTCAGGGACTTCCTCCGGGAAAAGGAGAACGCTTCGGGATCGACCGCTTCTACGGTTCGCCCGACGGCGGCAAGCTTCACTGTTCCTTCAACATCCCTCCGGACAAGTCCGGTGAACGGACCGTTGAGACGGTCCTCGCGACCAACGGAAAAGAACACTGGAGAAAAAAACAGATCCTGAACGGTTCCGAGCTTGTCATCGAGCTGCCCGAAAACGTCAATGATTTCACCCGCTCCGAGACGGCCGTGCATCTGGAAGTGAAGGATAAGGACGGCAGGACGCTCTGCCGTTCCTCGAGGCTCCTGTATCTGCTGTTTTCCTCCTTCGCACGGTTCGACGGCGGCATGGAGGTTTTTCCGAAATACAATATTTTTACGGAAAAAGACAAAAATATCGAACTTGCGGTCAATCTCGACAGAGCGAAGTATGATCATCTTGTGATCGACCTTCTGGACAAGGACGGAAAAAAGGTCCGCTCCGCCGAAACGACGAAGTCTCTGCTTGTTCCGCTGACCGGGATCCCGGACGGCGAGTACCGGATCTCGGTCAGCGCCGTAAAAGACGGAAAAGTTGCGGCGTTCCGGAGTTATGAAACTTTCCGGATCCTGCCGTGGCGTCCGGAAATGATCCGCATCAACCGCCTGAAAAGGTGTCTTATGACGGTAAAAGGGCCGGTCGTTCCCCTGATGTACCAGCCCGGCGGATCTCCGGAGTTCGCTTACGATCCGGGCGTTGTTCTGAATTACGACCGCATGCTGGAAGGCGCGCGCAAGGCCGGATACGGCGGCATCAAAAGAGGTATCGATCCGTCGATAACGCCTCAGCAGCTCCGGCGCTGGCTCATTCAGGCGGAGAAATTCAACACCCCGTATCTGCTCGATCTGGCTTCGCTTTTCCCCCGCTCCTATTACACGGCGGGATTCAGCAGAGAGGAGGGCCTTCGGAACGAAAAAATGACCGTCGAAGTCCTGAACCGGATCCAGAATATCTGCCGGGGACACGGCGGGATCTTTTCTTATCTCATTTACCATGAACCCAATTACTTCCGCGGCAGCGAAGGGATCGTGGATCAGAACCGCATGAGCGGTCTGCTGCCGGCGCTCCGCCGGGGCGATCCGTGGAGACCGGTCGCGGGCATCTGGTCCCCCAGATTCGTCGATGACAACGGAGAGCCCTCCGGCAGCATCGACGCCGCCGACTACTTTTTCGTCGATGTCTATACCCGCAGCCTGAGGATCCATTGCGACGAACTTTTCAGGATCGGGCATGCCTCCCGGATACTCCGCCGTCCGACCGGACAGGTTTTCAACGTCGCCAATCTCGGTTCCATGGAGCAGGCCTGTCCGACTCCCGCGGAATACAGAGCTCAATTATGCACGGCGTTGATCGCCGGTTACCGGATCTTCTACGTTTTCCTCGGTCTCCCGGCGGCAAAGGAAACATGGGAAGAGGTCAAATTTTGCAATTCCAGACTGCCGGAGATCGCAGAATTCATCTGCGACGACAACTGCGTCGAGAAAAAAGCGGTCAACGGCAGGGATGTCTGTTTTGCGGTCTTTCGTCTGAACGGCCGGGCGATGCTGATCTGCGCGAGCAAACTCAACGACAGGGCCGCTTCCCTCGAAGTGTGCCTGAATGAGCTGTCGGGACTGACCTTATCCGGCGGCCGTTCCCTTTTCAGCGGCAAAAAAACAGCTTTAGAAAACGGCGTGTTCAAGAGAAATATCCCTCCCGCGGGCAGCGATGTCTGGATTTTTGAATGACGCCCTTGCAAACTGCGGGCAATGGCAGTACAGTAAGGAAGAGGCAGTCCCCGCGGTCGCGGAACTGACGGCGCTGCCGGAGAATACTGAAGCAAGGAACAGCTCATTATGGATAAACCTGTCTGCATCCCGCTGGACGGCATTTGGGAATTCTTTTATTCGCCGCGGAAGTTCGACGAAAATTCTCCCCTGCCGGAGAGAGAGGCGTTCTCGGGAAGAATGGTGACCCCGGGCTACTGGGACGATCATCTCGAACTCTTCGACGAAGAGGACTTTTTCAGCCTCCGCGCCCGCTTCAACCCCGACTACCGCAAGCCCCACTTCCCCATGGGCACCACCCTGCTGCCCCACGCCAGCAGCTGTTTCCTCGTCGGCACCGGCTTCTACCGCAAGCAGGTGAGACCGGATGCTTCCCCCGGGGCACGCTTCTTCCTCAACGTCGGACCAGCCATGTGGGGATGCGCCGTATTCTGCAACGGCTCCTTCGCGGGAAAAGTCACAGGATACTCCGTCTCCAGCGAATTCGACATCACACCGTTCATCCGGAGCGGCGAACTCAACGAGATCGTCCTCGCCGTCTGCAACGTGCATGACGACGGCGGCGCCTTCTGCCGGTTGGACGGCTCCCACGACGGCATCCCCTTCGGCGCCCGCCCCGGTCAGCACCGCGGACTGGCCGCTCAGGGCTACCAGTCCGAACGGGCCGGGATCGGCGACCGTACATTTTTGCGCGTCACGGGCAGGAGCGCCGTTTCCGACGCGTGGATCACCTTCGAGGACGGCCGTCCCCACTGGCACGCGGAACTTGTCAACGGCGCGGGGACCCGCCTCATCTGGTCCCTGAAACACGGCGGAAAACTTCTCGACTCCGGGAGTTTTTCCTGTTCCGGCGACGCCGCGGACTTTTTTTCGGACGGCAGCACACTGCCCCGCTGGTCCGACCGGGACCCCGAACTCCTGACCGCCCGGATGGAACTGGTGACGGACGACGGGAGCGTTTCCGACGTCTGGTCCCGCCTCTGGGGCGCAAGGACCGTGGAGTGCCGGGGCAACCGCATCGCCGTGAATGACGGGATCACCTTCTTCCGCGGCGCCACCGAGCACTGCTACTTCGCCGAAACCTGCAACCCCCACTTCGACAGGCGGAAATATCTTCACGATCTGGGCGTCCTGAAAAAAGCGGGCTTCAACTTCATCCGCTGCCACACGTGGTGCCCCCCCGAACAGTTCTACTCCGCCTGCGACGAACTGGGCATCTTCGTCCAGACCGAACTGCCCAGCGTCTACTCCTTTGAGGAAGCGGCGGCGATCATCCGCCACATCCGCCGCCATCCCTGCGCCGTCATCTTCTGCGAAGGAAACGAAAAACTCATCAACGACCAGGTCCTGGCCCGCATGAAAAAACTGGTCTCCATGCTCCGCGCCATGGCCCCCGGGATGCTCTTCAATCCTCAGGAGGCCATGCGCGTCGTGGAGTACGATTTCGATCCCGCCCGGCCCCTTGCGCAGAAGCCCGTCCGCCACGACGCCGCCCGGCTGGCCGACGTGGCCGCCTTCAGCGACGTCTACGGCTCTCTGGGCTTCGGCTATTTCAGCTATTACCACGACACGTTCCCCGGCCCGGAAAGGACCGACTACGAGCACAGCCACTACAAAAAACCCTGTCTCAGTCACGAGATCGGCATCCTCGGCGGCTACCTCGACTTCGACCTCGAACCCCGCTATGAGGGGACCTACATCGGCACGGACCTCTTTGCCGCCGCACGGGAACACATGCGGAAACGCGGCGTCTGGCAGAATAGAAAACGCTATTTCCTCAACAACTGCCGTTTCATCTCGTCACTCCGCAAACAGCTGGTCGAAAACCTGCGCAGCTGCTCCAGCATAACCGGCTACGACTATCTGGGAGGCATCGACACCCACTGGCACCTCATCGGCTACCCCTGCGGCATCTTCAACGAGTTCTACGAGGAAAAACCCGGCGAGACCGCGGAGGACGTGCGCCGCTACAACGACGAGAGCATCCTGCTCTGCTCCGCCCTCCGGCATCGCAATTTCCGCGCGGGAGCCCCCTTCGACGAACAGCTCCTTCTGAGCTTCTTCGGCCGGGGGCCGGGAAAAATCCGCGGCCATTGGCGTTTCGAAGACGCCGCGGGAAAGATATTCGCCGAAGCCGACTTCTCCCGCCCCGAAACCCCTCCGGGCACCGTCGCACCCCTGTGCGGACTTGCCTTCACTCTGCCGGGATCCTCCCGCGGCGAACGCTGCGTTCTGCGCGCCGCAGCGCTTCTCGACGGCGAAGAAGTGGAGAATTTCTGGTATTTCTGGGTATTTCCCGCTCCGCAGGTCTCTTCCGGGACCTGC
>JAFTDL010000291.1 GCA_017454215.1 Lentisphaeria bacterium
CGCGGATCGCCGAACACGACCACACCATCGGCCGCGACGCACCGCTTTCGGAGAAGAAAAATCTGGACACGCCCTACCTCGAAGCCGCTCACGGCGAGCTGAAAAAAATTGCCGGCGGCAGCGGCAACGCGCTCTTCCAGCAGTTCCGCACGCTCTATCACCAGATGATGATCGCCGTCTCCATGCGCCACGTTCTGCCCCACGGTCTCATCGGCATGTTCTGTCTGCTCATGATCATGGCCATGATCTCCACCGACGACAGCCGGATCTACAGCGCCGCCGGGACCATCGCGCAGGACGTCGTTCTGCCCCTGTGCAGGAATCCCCTCACGCCCCGTCAGCACATCATGATGATCCGTCTGGTCTCCGTCGGCATCGGCGTGGTCTTTTTCTTCGGATCGTTCTACATGGCCCAGCTGGACTATATCCAGCTCTTCGTGACGTTGATGACCATGATGTGGCTGGGAGGCTGCGGTCCCGTGATGATCCTCGGGCTCTACAGCCGTTTCGGCAACGTCTGGGGCGCGTGGACCTCTCTCCTCACCGGCATGGGATTCGGACTGGGGAGCATCTTTCTCCAGCGCCAGTGGGCCAGTCTGGTCTACCCGTGGCTGGACGCCCGCGGACTGGTCCCGGCGGTGGGCGATCTCCTCACCGCCGTCTCCCGGCCCCTCAATCCCTACGTGGTGTGGGAGATGAATCCCGTCAAGTGTCCGATCAACAGTTACGAGCTTTACCTCATGACCATGCTGGTCACGCTGTTCCTCTACTGCGCGGTGTCGGTCATCACCAACATCGGCAAGGAGAAGTTCAATCTGGACAGGATGCTCCACCGGGGCGCCTACGCCATCGACGGTGAGCGCAAGATCAGGACCGACTGGAGTTTCCGCGGCGTCATCGCCAAGCTCGTCGGCATCACGCCTGAATACACCGGCGTGGATAAGTTCCTCGCCTGGTTCCTCTTCGTCTACTCCATCATCTACCGTTTCTTCCTCGCTTTCGTGCTGGTGCTGATCGTCAACGCGATCACGCCCTTCTCGACCTGGTGGTGGGGCAATTACTTCCTCTACACCCACATGGTCATTCCGGGCACGGTGGCGGTCTTCACTACGGTCTGGTTCACCATCGGCGGCGTCCGCGACATGCGCCGGCTCTTCCGCGACCTCAAGAACCGCAAGGAGGTGGACGTCCTCGACGACGGCCGCGTCGAAGGACACGTTTCTCTGGCCGACAAAAAGGCCTTCGAAGCCATCGACAAAGACAAACAGACACAGCAGCAGTAAATATTTCACAAAAAAACAGCAGGATATTTGATGATGAATCTTGAATTGACCTGTCAGAGTTCCCTCGCCAAGATTTTTCCCGACCGCGCACCGGCGGAACCCCCTCTGCGGCTGATCCCCGCGTGGCAGGGTGAGCGCGTGCATTTTCAGACGGTGTTCCGTCCCGACTTCAGCTGGGGCAAGGTCCGCGTCGAAGCCGACTCCCCGCTGCGCGGATTCATCCGTCTGCGCAGCGTCGAACTGGTTCCCGTGGACTACCTGCCCCCCGAGCGCGACGCCGACTGCGTCGACGACCGCATCGGACTTTATCCCGATCTGCTGCGCGACATTCCCGAAAACACCTTTTCCTCCGTTTTCAATCAGTGGCGCAGCATCTGGGTCACCCTCGATCTGCCGGAAGACCTGCCCGCGGGCGACTACCCCGTGACCGTAAAATTTCACGTCCACGAAATAGTCTCCAAGCAGGACGCCGTCTTTGCGGCGGCTCCGGTCACCCTGCGCGTCCTGCCCCGGAAACTCCCCGCGCAGACCATCAAAAACAGCCACTGGTTCCACTGCGACGCCATCGCCCGCTTCTACGGCGTGGAGGTCTTCTCCGAAAAGCACTGGGAATACATCGCCAACTTCATGAAAAGCGCCGTCTACTGCGGCATGAACATGATCCTCACCCCGGTCATCACCCCGCCGCTGGATACCGAGGTCGGCGGCAGCCGTCCCACCGTCCAGCTGGCGGAGATCTCCTGCGACAGGGGCGTGTGGCGTTTCGACTTTTCCCGGCTGGAACGCTGGTGCCGTCTGGCGCAGTCCTGCGGCATCCGTTATTTCGAGGCAGCCCATCTCTTCACCCAGTGGGGCGCGAATTTCACGCCGAAGATCATGATCACCCGCGACGGCGTCCGGGAGTCCTTCGGCGGCTGGGACCTCGCCGCCGATTCCCCCGAGTACGAGGCGTTTCTGAGCGCCTTCCTCCCCGCCCTGGCCCGGTGGATCGACAGTCACGGTCTCCGCGAAAACTTCTACTTCCACTGCTCCGACGAACCCCATCTGGAACACTGCGAAAGCTACGGCAAAGCCTTTGCCGTCATGAGCAGATACCTGCCCGGCATGAAGTTCTTCGACGCCCTTTCCCGGCCCGAAGTCTACGCCGCCACGGGAAAAAAGACCATCCCGGTCATCTACGAACGCAATCTCGAACTCTTCGAGAACGAAAAACTGCCCGAACGCTGGACCTATTACTGCTGCGAACCCTTCTCCGGCTACCCCAACCGCTTCATCTACATGCGCTCGTGGCGCAGCCGCATCCTCGGCGCTCTGCTCTACCGGTACGGCATGGAGGGCTTCCTCCACTGGGGATTCAACTTCTACTTCTCGCGCCTCTGCCGCTTCAAGGTCGATCCCTACGTCTCCACCACCGCCGGAGGCGCCTTCCCCGCCGGTGACGCCTTCATCGTCTACCCCGGCCCCGGCGGCGTGCCCGAATATTCCCTCCGCGCCGAAGTCTTTTACGACGCCCTTCAGGATATGCGCTGCCTCCAGGGCCTCGAAGCCCTCTACGGTCCCGACCCCGTCCGCGCCTTCCTCGACGCTTACGCCGCCGGAGACACCCTCTCCATGACCGACTTCTCCGTCCCCCCCGACTTCTTCTCCGCCCTGCGCACCGCCTCTTTCTGAGAAAGAGCTGTGTCCCCGGGGGAGGAAAAAACTTCTTTTCTTGCGAAAAGACGTTTTTTCTTCCCCCGGACCCCCGACTTTTTCAAGAAAAAGGGGGCTTTTTCGCGGGGGGCGCTTGCGGCGCGCCCCCCACACCCCCTGCCGGCGGGTGCCACCCGCCGCAAGAGGGTGCAGGGAGGGCTCGGAGCCCGCCCTGCAAACCACCCCATTTTTTTGAAAAAAGGTGAGGGCTCGGGAGAGGGAAAAAACATTTTTTGCGGCGCAAAAAAGTTTTTTCTCTCTCCCGGTTCCCTTTCCTTTTCTTTTTTGCAAACGAAAGGGGGCTTGAATATTGACCGGCGGGGGGATATATTGTCGGGATGGAGGCAAAGAACGTGAAGAATGAAGCGTTGACATATTTCAAGGCGGTGCCGAAAAGGCACAACTGTGCGCAGTCGGTGGCGGCGGGCGCAGGAAAAGAGGATCTGGTTCAGGAACTTGCGGCGTGCGGCGGA
The DNA here is from genome assembly GCA_017454215.1 of Lentisphaeria bacterium. Taxonomy (GTDB): domain Bacteria; phylum Verrucomicrobiota; class Lentisphaeria; order Victivallales; family Victivallaceae; genus UBA1784. Next base: position 3,449 of record JAFTDL010000291.1, read on the forward strand.
GGCCGGGCTCCGGAGGGGCTGTGCGGGGCGCTGTATGCGGTCCTGCGGCTGGCTCCGGCGAGTGAACATGAGCGCATCAGAAAGGCCTTTGCCGCGAAGGCGGGGGCGGAGACCTGCCGCGCGATAAAGACGGGCAGCGGATTCCCCTGCGAAGAGTGCGTGCGTCTGGCGGCGGAACTCTCGGAAGAGTTCCTCTGAGGGCGGAGCGGACTCCATGAAGACTGATCGGAGGAATTCCGGCGGACTGCCGGTGGACGGAGGTTTCGGGGCGGTGTTCAAAATAGCGCTGCCGCTGATCCTCTCCAACTCCTGTCATGCGGCGAACATGTTTTTCGACCGGCTGATGCTGGCGCGGTACTCCAACGAGGCGGTGGCGGCGGCGTTCACGGGAGGGTTGACCCACTTCACCTTTGCGTGCATTTTCATCGGCACGGTGGGGTATACGGGCACGTTCGTGGCGCAGTACGACGGTTCGGGGCACCGGGAGCGCATCGGCCGGGCCATGTGGCAGGGGATATTTCTCGCATTGCTGGGAACGGCGGTGCTGACCACGGGCGTCTGGTGGGCGGAGCCGCTGTTTTCGTGTTTCGGACACGACCCCGGCGTGGCGAAGCAGGAGGCGGTCTATTTCGAGATACTGAGCATCGGCAGTTTCTCCTTCATGCTGGTGAACGTGCTGTGCTGTTTCTGGAGCGGGCGCGGCCGGACGAATCTGGTGCTGGCGGTGTCGGTGGTGATGACGCTTTTCAATCTGCCGCTCAATTATCTTTTCATTTTCGGCAAGTGCGGACTGCCGGCCATGGGCACGGCGGGGGCCGCTTGGGGCACGGTGGGAGCCGAAGTGATCGGGCTTGTGATCTACGCGGCGGTCTTCTTTTCACCCTCTGCGCGGCGGCACTTCGGGACGCACCGGATCTGCTTTGATGCGGCGCTGATCGGGCGGATGCTGCGCTACGGACTTCCCAACGGGGTGCATCTGGCGCTGGATCTCATCGCGTTCAACACCTTCGGACTGCTGCTGGGGTGCTACGGGGTGGCGGTGCACGAGGCGTCGGGGATCACGTTCGGCATCAACAACATCGCCTTCTGTCCGGCCATCGGCATCGGCATGGCGGCCTCGATCCTCGTGGGGCGGGCCGTGGGGGCCGAAAAGATCCCGCTGGCGAAGAAGGCGCTGAAGAACTGTCTGGTCATCGTGACCGCGTACACGTTTTTCATGGTTCTGCTGTTTTCGGTCTTTCAGGATGTGGTGCTTTATCCCTTCGTACGGCCGGGGGACGCGGATCAGGCGCAGGCCATCCGGATCGCGGGGCAGATGCTGTATTTCATCAGCGGTTATCTTCTGATCGACGGGTGCAGTATCGTGCTGAGCAACGCCTTGCGCGGGGCTGGGGACACCCGGTTCACCATGTGGGCCATGACCGGGGTGGGGATCGGACTCTTCGCACTGCCCTGTCTGATCCTGTACCTCACCGGCTTCCCGTGGTGGACGCTGTGGATCGCCCTCGAATCCGAGATTTTTCTGCTGTGCACGCTTTTCTTTCTGCGCTACAGAAGCGGCCGCTGGACCGGAATGCGCGTCATCGAGGTCGCCGCTGTGCAGGAGCCTGAGCAGAACAGCACAAAATTACCATAAATGGCATGTTATTCGGATTTACAATCCGGCTTCGCCGCGGTATCTTATATTCGTATCAGGCGGGAAACATATCGGTTTCCCCGAAAAAAAGAAAGGCTCTGTTTTCCGCGGTCGGCGGCTTTGTTCCGCTCCGCTCAAAACACCCCGCTTTTTTTGAAAAAGATGGGGGGCCGGAGGGGAGAGAAAACTTTTTTTCACGCGAAAAAAAGTTTTTTCTTCCCCCCGGAGTCACCGATCTTTTCCGGAAACGGAGCGAAACGAAAAAGGAAAGAGTTTATGCCGAAGATCACATTCATGGGAGCTGGCAGCACGGTTTTCGTGCGTCACATCATCGGGGACTGCATGCTGACCGAGAGTCTGCGTGATTCCCACATCGCCCTCTACGACATCAGCGCCGAGCGGCTCAAGGAGTCGGAGTTCATTCTGGGCGCGATGAACAGACAGCTCAACGGCGGCAAGCTCAAGATCACGACCCATCTGGGGCCCCGCAGCCGCAAGGCGGCGCTGAAGGGCGCCGATTTCGTCGTCAACGCCATTCAGGTGGGCGGCTACGAGCCTTCGACCGTGATCGACTTCGAGATCCCCAAGAAGTACGGTCTGCGGCAGACCATCGCGGACACGCTGGGCATCGGCGGCATTTTCCGGGCGCTGCGCACGATCCCCGTCATGCTGGATTTCGCCCGCGACATCGAGGAGGTGGCGCCCGACGCGTGGTTCCTCAACTACACCAATCCCATGGCCATGCTCACGGGAGCCATGCTGCGGGGCACCGGGGTCAAGACCGTGGGACTGTGCCACTCCGTTCAGGTGTGCGTGAAGTCCCTGCTGGAGTCTCTGGGCATGGACGCTTCTCCCGAGCGTCTGGCCCGCATCAGGTCGCGCATCGCCGGGATCAACCACATGGCGTGGCTGCTCGACATCACCGAAAACGGCAGGGATCTCTATCCCGAACTGCGCAATGCCGGCGAACGCAAGCTCAAGACCTGGATCAAGGCCAAAAAAGAGGACAAGCACCGCAACATGATCCGCGTGGCGATGATGAAGCACTTCGGCTACTACGTCACCGAGTCCAGCGAACACAACGCCGAATACGCGCCCTTCTGGATCAAGAAGAGTTATCCCGAACTCATCGACCGCTGGAACATCCCGCTGGATGAATATCCGAGACGGTGCGTTTCCCAGATCGAGGGCTGGAAGAAGGAGTACGCCCAGCTCAAGAAGGACTCCGTCATGCCCGCGCAGGAGCGCTCCTGCGAGTACGGCACGGGGATCATGAACGCCATCGTCACCGGCACGCCGTACCAGATCGGCGGCAACGTGCTCAACCGGGGGCTCATTCCCAATCTGCCCGCCGAGGCCGTGGTGGAGGTGCCCTGCCTGGTGGACGGTTCCGGCGTGCAGGGGACTTACGTCGGCGAACTGCCGACCCAGTGCGCCGCCATGAACATGACCAACATCAATGTGCAGCTGCTGACCATCGAGGCGGCGCTCACCCTCAACCGCGACCGCATCTATCAGGCGGCCATGCTGGATCCCCACACCGCGGCCGAACTTTCGATCGACGACATCGTCAGGATGTGCGACGACCTCATCGCCGCCCACGGCGACATGCTGCCCAAGTACATCTGACGGCTCTGCTCCCGATAAGGGACGGTGGTTTCGGGGGAAGGGAGATCCACTTTTCGCGGGAAAAGAGGATCTCCCTTCCCCCGAGCCCCCTTCCTTTTGCGAGAAAAGCGGAGTGTTTTGAGCAAGAGCGGGGCC
>JAFTDL010000292.1 GCA_017454215.1 Lentisphaeria bacterium
CGCCGCCGATCCGGAGATCGCCGGTTGCATCGACCGCGAGGCGAAACGCCAGAACGAGGGCATCGAACTCATCGCCAGCGAGAACTTCGCCAGCTGTGCCGTGCGTGCGGCGCAGGGCTCCGTGCTGACCAACAAGTACGCCGAGGGGTATCCCGGCAAGCGCTACTACAACGGCTGCGTCCACATCGACGAAGTCGAGAGCATCGCCATCGAGCGGGTGAAGAGACTTTTCGGCGCCGAAGCCGCCAACGTGCAGCCTCACTCGGGAAGCGCCGCCAATCAGGCCGTCTACACGGCCCTCTGCAAGCCGGGCGACACGGTGCTGGCCATGAGCCTCGACCACGGCGGCCACCTGACCCACGGTCATCCGCTGAATTTCTCGGGCAAACTCTACAACATGATCCCCTACGGCGTCGACCGCGAGACCGAACGCATCGACTACGACGAGATCGACAGGCTCGCCATGGAACACAAGCCGCAGATGATCCTCGCCGGAGCCAGCGCCTATCCGCGCATCATCGACTTCGCCCGTCTGCGCGAGATCGCCGACAAGGCGGGCGCGAAACTTTTCGTCGACATGGCCCACATCGCGGGTCTCGTGGCGGCCGGAGAGCATCCCAATCCCGTTCCCTACTGCGACGTGGTCACCACGACCACCCACAAAACTTTGCGCGGTCCCCGGGGCGGACTGATCCTCTGCCGCGAGGAGTACATCAAGGCGATCAACTCCGCCGTCTTCCCCGGACTTCAGGGCGGGCCGCTGGAGCACGTCATCGCCGCCAAGGCCGTGTGCTTCAAAGAGGCTCTCTCCGACGAGTTCAAGGCCTATCAGCATCAGGTGCGGCTCAACGCGGCGAAACTGGCTTCCGAACTGGCCGCCCGCGGCTTCCGCATCGTTTCGGGCGGGACCGACAATCACCTCATGCTCATCGATCTGCGTCCCAAAGGCGCCACCGGCAAAGTCGTGGCCAACGCCCTCGACATCGCCCGCATCACGGTCAACAAGAACATGATCCCCTTCGATCCCGAGAAACCCTTCGTCACCAGCGGCATCCGCATCGGTACGCCCGCCGTGACCACCCGGGGGCTCAAGGAGAAGGAAATGGTCAGGATCGCCGACTTCATCGAACGCGGCGTCGCTCTGCGCGAAGACGAAGCCGCCCTCAAAGCTCTGGGTGAAGAGGTCACGGCCTTCATGGCGGACTTCCCCATGCCGCAATTTTAACCGGGAGAAATCAAAATGATCGATATCAAACTTATCCGTGAACACAGCGACCTCGTTCAGAAAAACTGCACCCGCCGGGGATACCCCGTCGACATCGCCGGTCTCCTGAAACTGGACACCGAAGCCCGGCAGCTCACGCAGGAGATCGAGGAACTCCGCGCCGAACGCAACCGCCTGAGCAAACTCTGCGCCGCCGATCCGTCGGCCCGCGATCGGGTCAAGGTGCTCAAGGTCGATCTGGGCAAAAAGGAAAACGCCTACAACGCCATCTCCGAAAAGATCAACAAGATCATGGTCCGTCTGCCGAACCTGCTGGCTCCCGACGTGCCCGACGGGCTCGACGACACGGCCAATCTCGAGATCCGCAAGGTGGGGACTATCCGCAAGTTCGACTTCCCCATCCGCGACCATCAGGATCTGGGCGAGAGGCTCGACATCCTCGACATCGCCCGCGGCGCAAAAGTCGCACAGGCCGGATTCTACTACTGGAAGGGCAAGGGCGCCATTTTGGCCCAGTCGCTGTATTTCTGGGTGCAGCGTCTTCTGATCGACCGGGGCTTCACCATGTTCATGACCCCGTGTCTGGCCAAGGAACGCACGCTTTTCGGAACGGGATATCTGCCCTTCTTCGCGGACCAGACCTACAACATCACCGGCGAGGATCTCGCCCTGATCGGCACCAGCGAGCAGACCCTCGTGGGCTACCACGCCGACGACGTTCTGGACGCGGAGGAACTGCCCCTCAAATACACGGCGTTCACCCCCTGCTTCCGCACCGAAGCCGGCAGTTACGGACGGGCCTCGCGGGGCATTTTACGCGTCCATCAGTTCCACAAGGTCGAGCAGATCGTCTTCTGCCGTCCCGAGGAATCCGTGAAGTGGCATGAATTCTGTCTGGAAAACGAAGAGCTGATCCTGCAGAAGCTCAACATTCCCTACCACGTGGTCAACGTCTGCGTCGGCGACCTCGGCGCACCGGGATACAAGAAGTACGACATCGAAGCCTGGTTCCCGGCGTTCGGCGTCTACCGCGAAGTGACCAGCAACACGAACCTGACCGAATTCCAGTCCCGCAGGCTCAACATCCGCTTCAAGGACGGGAACGAGCGCAGGTTCGTGCACACCATCAGCGCAACGGCGGCCACCGACAGGCTGCTCATCGCCATCATGGAGAACTATCAGCAGGCCGACGGCTCCATCGTGATCCCCGAAGCTCTGCGCGAACTGTGCGGGTTCGACATCATCTCTCCCGTCAAGAAGTGATCTTCCTGCGCACTCTTTGCGAAAAAGGGATCGTGCGTCATGTCGTTTGCGGAGTTTTTTCCCGCTTCGGCGGAAGGTGTTGAGATAGACCGCCATTCGCCCGATGCGCTGGCGGCGCTGCCTCCGGAGGCGGAACTGGCTCTCAAAAACAGGGCGCTGAGACGTCTGCTTTCCGACGGCGGCATTTCCGCCGTTCCGGCCCCGCTGGTCCCCTCCCCCGCGCCGCGGCACTGCCGCACGACCGGCAAACGGCGGGTCTCCTGCTCGTCGGGAAAAGTATTTTTCCACATGGGCAGGACCCATGGGCGGGAGCCCGTGACGCTGTCGCAGCTCGAAGCGCCGGGCCATCAGGAGATATACCTTGAACTGCACAGGGTGCTTTCACTGCCCCGCAACAGAACCGCGGCCGAAGCGCTCAACTACTGCATCCTGCGGGGAAACTACGCGGAACACGCGCTGATCTTCAACGTGCGGCGTCTTGACGGCGGGATCGTCCGGACTCTCCGCGCCGTCGCGGAGACGGCGGCGGAGGCGTTCCCCGCGCTCCGCAGCGCCTTCATCTATCTGGACGAAAGCGGCTCCGACTACTATCTGGAGTCGGAGCGGCCCGAGAGAAAAAAGGTGGCCTTCAAAAAGCTCTTCGGTCCGGAATTTCTCGCCTTGAGACTCGGAGGCAGGAAACTGCTCTATCCGCCAACGGTCTTTTCCCAGAGCAACGAATCGATCCTGCCGATCTTTCTGGAGGCGCTCGAAAAAAACCTGTCGGCCGACGGAAGCTCTTCCCTGCTCGATCTTTACTGCGGCTACGGCCTGTGGTCGCTGGCGCTGGGGGACAAGTTCGACCGCGTGTGGGGCGCGGAAGTTTCCCCCGATGCGGTGAAAGCGGCGCGGAGCAACGCGGTGTTCCACTTCAAGGACAGGGATATCCGCTACGAGACCCTCTCCATAACCGCCGAAACGCTCAAGGAGAAACTGCCCCCCGCCCAGGGAAAAAAGGAGCGGATCCTGCTGGACCCGCCCCGCAGGGGATGCGCGCCCGGCGTCGAAGAGACTCTCGTTTCCCGCCGTCCGGACAGGATCCTGCACATGTTCTGCGGCGCCGACGAGATCGTTCCGGCGCTGAAAGTTTACCTCGCCAACGGCTGTACGGTGGAGAAGCTCCTGCCTTTCGATTTCTTCCCCGGCACGCTGAATGTGGAGGTGCTGGCCGTCATATCTTTCCAAGGCCGTAAAACACTTCCCATGAGGTGATCTTCAAATGTTCGCGGCGGAAACGGGAGAAGCGGCCGACCGGGGGACCGGCAATTACAGGCTGCTGCTCCGGCTGAATTTTTTTCTGGGGATCGGGCTCGGGGTCGTTTCGACGGCGGAACTTTTCGATCTGCTTTATCTCCGGATGGGCTTCGATCTGTCGTGGTTCGGAGTGATCCGCGGCAGCATGTTTCTGCTGCCGGCGCTGAGTTACTTTGCGGCGGCGCCGCTGCTGAAAGGCACCAGACGCAGCCGTGAGATCGTGCAGTGGTCCTTTCTCGTCCGGATCGCGGCCGCCGTGCTGATCCCCCTTGCCGCGCTGTATACCAAAAACCGTCACGGACTGCTGGCCGCCGCCTCTCTGTGCACTTCGGTCGCCTTCGTCGCCGCCGTATTCGGCAGCAACACGCTGATGATGCTTTACCGGCAGCTGCTGCCGGAGGAGGAATTCAACCGCAGAAACGCGGTCATCACCGCGATTTTCAACATTGTTCCCGGACTGGTCGGTCTGCTGGGGGCGGGAGTCCTTTCTCTGGCGTCCGGACTGGCCGACCGCGAGTTTTATATGCTGTTCATACTGCTGGAGACCGGGACGGGGATATTCGAGCTCGCTCTCTTCAGGATCAACAAAAAATTGACATTTTCCGCAGGTGGCGGTCCTGCACCGGAAAAGATCTCCTATGCGGATCATTTCCGGCGGGCGTTTGCCGGATTCCGCTGTCCCGTGTACCGGCAGTTTCTTCTGATCACGGCCGCGAACCATTTTTTTCGGCGCTGCCGGGCACGTACATCGGCATCTATCTCTACAAGGTGCATGACGCCTCGGCCTTCACGGTGGCGCTGATCGGCAACATCGCCGTTTTCGGAGGGAATCTCTTCGGGATCGCCATGGCCCGCCGATGCGACCGCATCGGTTATCTGAAATTCTTCCGTCAGGGATCTCTGGCGCTGGTCGTTCTGACCCTGCTCTTCGGATTTTTTCCCGGCAGTATGGCGGCAACGGTCCTGTTTCTTCTGTTCATCTACAACGGCGCCAGCGGTCTTCTTGCCGGACCTCTGCTCATGATGCGGGGAGCCGCCGCCGCGAAACTCGCACCGGATGAGGGGGGAGAACCCTATGTTGCCGCCTATTCCCTGATCCTGAGACTCTTCAGTTTCGCAGGCTCCCTCGCGGCAAGCCGGCTCTTTCTCTTCTGTCAGAACTGGGCCGGCGGCGGGATCCCGGAAGCGTTCGCCGCCTATTTCAAGGCGGCCGGCATCATCGGGATCATTCTTTTTCTGCCGCTTTACAACCGCGGCAGCGCCCTGCTGGACAAAAAACAGCCTTCCACCAATACCTGACAGAACGGCGGTATAACAAACGACCCGGTGATCCGAAATCCGATCCGTTCATGCGGCCGGTTCCGGCGTTTTGAAAACTTGAAAAACAGCTGAAAGATGCTATAGTAAGTCGCATCAAGGCATCCGGACACCTTCGATATGACGCGGGAGCCGATGTTTCCGATCGGATCCGGCGTTTTTTACCGGACGGCAGCGGTGGTTTCGGGGGAAGGGAAATCCTCTGTTCACGGGAAAAGAGGATTTCCCTTCCCCCGGGCCCCCTTCCTTTTGCGAGAAAAGCGGAGTGTTTTGAGCAAGAGCGGCTTGTTGAATCGTCTGCGCGATACGGGCCGGACTTTTCGTCGACCCTTGCCGGGAACAGAGCCAAAAAAAGGAGCAACTATGAAGATCGAGCTGAGGGAAATGTCGTTTCCCAATGAAACGCACTGGTTCCATCCGTCGTTCTGCAGCTGGAACGGCAAACTTCTCTTTGCCGCCCAGGAGTACCTCGGGTCGGACTATTACGGAGCGCCCTTCTACGCCGTGGGCAAATCGCCTGAGGAGCCCTTTCCCGCGCCCGACCCCATTCCCTCCTTCGCCGTCAGCGAGACTCCCGACGGTCTGCTGCGGCGCGTCTTCGACGTCCGCATCTTCGATCTCGGGAACGGCGTCGCCGCGGCGTTCGGATGCGCGGGCGTGCGGACAAAGGACGGCCAGATGGTCCCCGTCGCCGTCCGCCCTCCCGGCAAGGCCGTCTGCACATTTCTGTACCCGGACGGCAGCTGGAGTCCCATGCACATCCTCGATATAGCGGGGGAGACGGACTGGCTCCGGACGGCCTGCACGCAGATCTGCCCCTGCGGCAAAGACGAATGGATCGTGCCCTTTTACGCGGTCAAAGGCACGTGCATGTTTGCGGGCGAAGTCTCGCAGCACTTCTACGTGATCACGGCGAAATACCGTTTCGACGGGAAGAAACTCGTCTTTGCCGAAAAGGGAAATGAGCTGGAGATCGAGGCGGGCCGGGGCTTTGTCGAACCCTCGATCATCGCCGCGGACAACGGCGCTTTTTACCTGACGCTGCGGGCGGAAGACGGCCGCGGCTACACGGCGGCCTCGCAGGACGGACTGCATTGGGGTCCGCCCGTTCCCTGGCACTGGGAAGACGGGAACTGTCTGGAGATGTCCAGCACCCAGCAGCACTGGATGCGGCTCGGCAAAAAGATCTTTCTGGTCTACACGAGAAAAGCCGAGGACAACGGCCACCTCATGCGCTTCCGGGCTCCGCTTTTCGCGGCCGAGGCGGATCCCGCCCGCGGCGTCCTCAAAAGGGATACCGAACGCGTCGTGATCCCGCGCCAGCAGATAGAGGGCGAGGACGGTCTCATGGGCAATTTCCACGTCGCCCCGCTGGGGAACGACCGCGCGCTCGTCTCCGACGCGGCGATGTTCTACAAGCATCAGGCGGACCGGCTCATGGTCGCGGACGTGCGGGCGGACTGAAACACCTCCGGTCCCGCCCCGGAGCGGGACCGGGACCTACATGATGTTCTGGGCGTCCACGTCCACGTACATTTCGACGCCTTTCGGGGGCACGCGGTGCAGGGCGAGGACCCTCAGCGCCTGACGCAGAATTTTTAGCCTCGTGCCCTTGATCGTGACCACGTAGCGGTATTTGCCCTTGATGCGTTCAACGGGCGCCGGAAGCGGCGCGGAGATGCTCGTTCCCTCGAGCACGTAGGGTCCGAGGGCTTTCACGATCTCTTCGCCGTAGCTTCTCACCGCGTCCTCGTCTTCGCCGCGGAAATGAACGGCGATGAGCCGGGTGAAAGGCGGGAATCCCAGCATCTTGCGGAACTCCAGATCATACTCGCTGAAGCCGTCGAAATCGAAGTTGACGGCACAGGCGATGGCGTCGTTGTCCGGCTGGCGGGTCTGAATGATGACTTCTCCGGGCGAATTGCCCCGTCCCGCGCGCCCGGCGACCTGGGTGATCAGCTGAAAGGTGCGTTCCGGAGCCCGGAAGTCGGGCATTGAAAGCCCCTGATCGGCGTTGATGATCCCCACCAGCGTCACATTGGGGAAATGCAGCCCCTTGGCGATCATCTGGGTCCCGATGAGGATATCCACATCGCCCCGCCGGAAACGTTCGAGGACCTCTTCGTAATCCTCGCTGGACCTCATGGCATCGGAGTCCATCCGGGCGATGCGGGCGAACGAAAAGGTCCCGCAGGCCATGGCTTCGAGTTTTTCCGTTCCCGTTCCCGAGTAGCGTATTTCGGGAGAACCGCATTCGGGACAGTTTTCATAGGCGGTGATGACCGAACCGCACAGGTGACAGCTCAGCGTGGCACGGCTGCGGCTGTAAACGTAACTCACCGGGTGATTCGAGCGGGAACACTCCGGACAGCAGGCGTCGAAACCGCACTGCTCGCAGTGCATGACCCGGGCGTATCCCCGGCGGTTGAGAAAGAGGATGCACTGCTCGCCGCCCTCCACCCTCTGGCGCACGGCATCGAGCAGTTCCGGGGAAAAGACCGAACTTTTCCCCGGCACGGGCGCGGGCTGTAGCCGCATGTCCACCACGTGCATCAGCGGCGCAGGACGTCCCGCGACCTGCCGGGGCATGCGGCAGAGAATGAATTTTCCGCATTCGGCGTTGTACATGGACTCGGCCGACGGCGTGGCGCTGCCGAGAATGACCCCCGCCTTTTCCATCTGCCCGCGCATGACGGCCACGTCGCGGGCCATGTAGCGGGGCGCCTCGCTCTGCTTGTAGGTTGATTCATGCTCCTCGTCGACGATCACAAGGCCGAGGTTTCTCACGGGGGCGAACAGGGCGGAACGGGCCCCCACGACGATCCTGACCTCTCCGGCATTGATGCGGTTCCACTCGTCGAAACGCTCCCCGTCGGAGAGGCGGCTGTGGAGAACGCTCAGACTGTCGCCGAACCGCGCCCGGAAGCGGCGCACCGTCTGGGGCGTCAGCGAGATCTCGGGCACAAGAACGATGGCCGAGCGCCCCTGCGCGATCACCTTGGCAATGGCCTGCAGATAAACTTCGGTCTTGCCGCTGTTGGTGACGCCGTGCAGCAGTATGACGCGCTTTTCGGCATCGGGACGGATGATCCCGTCCACCGCGGCCAGAGCCTTTTTCTGATCCGCATTGAGTTCGAGGGGGGAATCCGGCAGGACTTCCCCCTCGCCCCAGGGCTCGCGGCGGACGAGTTCCTCCTTGACGGCCACGAGGGATCTGTTCATCAGGGTCGAGAGACTGGAGCGGCTGAAGTCCGGCACGAGGCGCAGTTCCTCCAGCGAAAGACCGCCGGTCTGCAGGGCCTTGAGCACGGCGCACCGCTGACGGGCGGAAGCGTTCTCGCCGTTGTCCGCAAGAAAACGGTCGGCGCCCTCCCTGTCGCGGATGTAGTAGATCCTGCGGCTGCGGGCCCGGACCTTGCCGCTGCGCACCGCGGCCGGCAGAAGCGTGCGGATGGCCTGCTCCTGACTGCAGCAGTAATACTCGGCCATCCACTTGCCGAGGGCGATCAGATTTTCGGGAATGTGCGCCCGCTCCGTCGAAATTCCGATAAGAGGCCGGAGCTTTTCGGAGGGCCAGGCGCTCTTTTCCGACAGGGCCAGAACGTATCCCGTGCGCTTCGAACGGCCGAAGCAGAGATCGACGGCCATGCCGACGCGCACCGCGGATCCCAGTTCCGGCGGGATCAGGTAATCGAACTCCCGGTCGAGGGAAACGTCTGTGACGACCTTGGCAATCATTTAAGATACGGTTTGAGATATTTTCCCGTTTCGGATCTCCTGATGCGGCAGATCTCTTCGGGGGTGCCCGCGCCGATGAGACGGCCGCCGCCGTCGCCGCCGTCGGGACC
>JAFTDL010000293.1 GCA_017454215.1 Lentisphaeria bacterium
CAGCTGGACTTCGGCCGTTTTCTTGTCCTTCTCGGCGGAAGACTCGGCAAGTTTCCGGCGCAGAGCGGCAGCTTCGGTCCTGCTCGAAGCAAGCTCCCCCTTGAGATTTTCGAGGGTCTTATCCTGAGAGGCGATGTGCCGTTCGAGCTCCTGCCGGGCGGCCTCAGTCACCTGGACACGGATAAGTTTCACCTTGAGTTCTTCCATCTGGGCAAGCATCTTGTCCAGTTCGGTCCTGAGTGAATTCTTTTCGGTATTGAGCCGGTCGAGCTCTTTCTGAAGCGTTTTTTCGCGTTCGGCGGCACGGCCGGACTCCGCGACTTTTGCGGTCAATTCGGACAACTGCCGTTTGAGAGTCGATATTTCGTCGTCTCTTGCGCTCTTTTCCTGATCGAGCACGGCCATCTGGCGGCGCATCTCTTCGCCCCGGGCTCTGAGCAGACGCTGCTTCTCCTCCGCCAGTTTGCGGGAGCTTTTCAGGCCGGCGCTTTCACTCTGCAGACGGCTGATCTCGGAGGTCCTGTCGGCCATCTGCCGGGCAAGAAGCCGGCGTTCGTTCTCAAGATCCTGAAAACGTTTCTCATCGGTCTGTCTGCGACGCTCAAGAGTGGCCACCTGTTTTTTCAGCTGTTCGGTGCGCATTTTCTCTTCGACCAGCTGTTCGCGGAGCTCCTGAGTCCGGCGGTCCGGCTGGCGGGAGGCCTTGTCCAGATCGCGGTAGCGGCGCTCGAGAAGCGTGTAGCGTTCCTGGGCGACGCGGCGGTCGCGGAGGAGCTGGGTGATCTCCTGCTCGTAATTTCGCTGGGCGCTGGTGCGCCGGCGCAGAGAATCCAGTTCGGCGGTGGCTTCGGAGAGTTTTTTGCGGATATCGTCCATCTCGCGGGCCGTTTCGGGAGCGGCGGGCCGGAGCATGGCCGCGCCGGATTCGGCCATTTTCTCCTGAGACGGTTCCTGATCCCCCAGAAGGCGCTTCATGCGCTCGGTTTCACGTTCGCAGTCGGCGATGCGGCGGGCGATGACTTTCTGATTCCAGTCGGGCCGGGCCCGTCTGACATTGTTGTAATGCTCGAGCGCCTCCTGAAACGCCTTCAGGGCCTTGGTGTATTCCCCGCGGTCGCGGCACCCCTCCCCCTGTTCGAAACAGGTATACCCCAGACGCCAGGCGTCCCACGGGGAAACATCCGCGCACAGCCGGCAGAGGACCAGCGCGAACACGGCGAGAAACAGTCCTATCTTTTTCATTTCCGATAATCCGCAAATTTATGAACGAGTTTGTTTTCAACGGCGACGACCATGTCGAGGACTCCGTCCGGAGCATAAGACTCCTCGTAGACCTCGCCCACGGCATGGGCCAGCGCCGCAAGATCCGAACGCGACGGCGGCAGGTGCAGATGAACGACCTTGCGCTCGCCGGCGGCCAGAGAAGGCAGAACGGCCCGCAGATCGTCCAGCCCCTCGCCGGTAACGGTGGAAATATAGACCGCTCCCGGAAACAATCCGTGGAGCCGGGCAAGTTTGACGGCATCCGCAGTCCGGTCGATCTTATCCATTTTATTGAAGACAACCTGTATCTTCTTTTCATCGGCGCCGAGTTCCTTCAGGACGCCGAGGGTCGTCTCCCATTCGGAATCGAGGCGCGGACTGGAAATATCCAGAACGAGCAGAAGAAAGTCCGCCAGGACCGCCTCTTCGAGCGTGGAGCGGAAGGCCTCGACCAGCGTGTGAGGGAGTTTTCTCACGAAACCGACCGTGTCGGTCAGCACAAGTTCGATATGCCCCGGCAGTTCGATGCGCCGGGCCACGGGATCCAGCGTGGCGAAAAGCTGATCCTTCACCAGCACGTCCGCACCGGAAAGAGCGTTGAGCAGACTGGATTTGCCCGCATTCGTGTAACCGACGATGGCGCCCTGCGGCACGGGACGTCTCTCGCGGGCCTTGCGGCGGGTCGAACGCTGTCGGCGGACCGTTTCCAGTTCCTTCGTCAGCGTCTGGATCCTGCGTTTGAGCAGTCTCCGGTCGGTTTCGATCTGGGCCTCGCCCTGACCGCGGTTGGTGGCGCCGCCGCCGCGCTGGCGCGACAGGTGAGTCCATGCGCCGGTCAGGCGCGGCAGCTGGTACTGAGCCCGGGCCAGATCGACCTGCAGAACGGCCTCGCGGGTCTGCGCCCGGGCGGCGAAGATATCGAGAATGACCTCCTCGCGGCTGATGACGGGCATTCCGGCCAGACGCTCCCAGTTGCGCTGCTGAGAAGGAGTGAGTTCCGCGTCGATAACGATGAGGTCGGCCTCCTGACCGTGAGCGGAAGCGGCGATCTCCTCTGCCCGTCCGTCGCCGATCCGGTAGCGGCACCTGCCGCCGCGGAGTTTTGCGAGTTCAACGGGCAGAGAAGCGATGTTGAGATTTCCGAGCAGTTCGGAAAGCTCGACCAGCTGCTCCCGGACGACATCCGCATCCTCCTGCGGGGAGACGATCCCCACGGGAACAGCCTTTTTCACGCGATTCGCCGCCTCGACAAGATCGATCATCGGACACCCTGATCCTTGGCGAGCTTCAGCATTTCATCCATCTGTTCGGTGATGGAACGCACGAGCGTGAACTGATTGCGGCACCTCTCGAGATTGTGCTTGGGGCGCCGGATCTTGAAGTAAACATCACCCTCCAGGTAGTCGGTGAGGAAACGAATGCCTATTTCCGTCGTGATGATCTTGCCCGACAGCGGCAGGTTTTCCTTCTCGGCGGCAGTCATGAAGCCGCCGGCGGAACTGATGAAACCGCGGTAGAGCGCCTCATAGAGATCGAAACGCATCCAGACCTTGCTGCAGTCCACCTCGTCCTCTCCGGCGGAGTTGGTCGCGCTGCGCACCATGTCGCCGAAATCATAGAGAGAGAGTCCGGGCATCACGGTATCAAGATCGAGCACGCACATGCCCTCCCCCGAGAGGTCGTCTATCAGGATGTTGTTGCTTTTCGTATCGTTGTGGGTGATCCGTTCCGGAATGTCGCCGGACTTGTTCAGACGGATCAGCGTTCCCGCCTCGTCCTTGAGAGAAAGGGCGAAGTCGATCTCCGGCATGACCTCCTTCACCCGGCCGAACTTGTCCTCTTTGATCGCCTTTTCGAGCTGCTGAAACCTCTTGGGCGTGTTGTGGAAATCAGGGATCGTCTCGTTGAGACGCTTGCCGGGGAGATCGACCAGCTGGCTCTGGAAAGCGCCGAAGGCTTCGGCGATCCGGAAAGCCTGTTCCGG
>JAFTDL010000294.1 GCA_017454215.1 Lentisphaeria bacterium
AGGGCGTCCGCGATCGTGTTTGTCAAGTTCTGCAAATTAAAAAGTCAGATATTTCAGTTGCCCGCTCCGATTGATGGGGGCGGCTCGACGGAGCTGCACACAGTCGGCGCCCCGCCTCCGACAAGTTGGATGACCCATTCTCGCAAAAGGGGACTGCTGCAGAACACGGAGTTTAAATATACAAGATGTGTCAAGCGCGAAGCAAACAGCCGCCGCGACACCCCGGTGCCGACGTTTCGGCCCTGCGCGCCCCCAGCGGGCAGCGCACAGTCACCCCGGTGCCGACGTTTCGGCTCCTGCGCGCCCCCAACGGGCCGCGCGCAGTCACCCGCCACCCCGTGCTACGGGGCGCCGGAGGGTGCAGGGAGGGCGCGGAGCCCTCCCTGCGAAAAAGCCTTTTTTTGAAAAAGGGGTGAGGGTCCGGGAGAGGGGGAAAACTTTTTTTGCCGCGCAAAAAAGCTTTTCCCCTCTCCCGGGTCATCTCCTCCCCTTGTCCAAAACGAAGGGGGATCAGTACATCATCCAGTCGAGGAAGCGGACGATGTTGTTTTCGGGACCGGTGACGGAGAAGCCTTCGAAGCTGAAGGAGAAGCGGGCGGTGGATCTTTTCGAGTCGCCGCCGAGTTTGAGGTCGACGGTATAGAAACCGCTTTCCTTGACGGCGAGGGCGGAGAGTCTTTCGGCGATGAGGGGATCGAGGGTCTCGCTCAGGAGTTCCTTGTCGGTCCGCAGGCGGCGGAGGCTTTCGAGGACTTCTTTGGCCTCGTCTTCGTCGAGGCCGCAGTAGGTTCTGAGCATGAGTTCATCGGCGGTCATGAGGCTGGGTTTGACGGGGATATTTCCGGTATTTTCGGGAGGAATGATCGTGACGCGGGTAAACCGGCCGTTTCTGTCGACGGGAAACAGTTCGCGGGCGCCGGGGATCCACAGGAGTTCCTCGCGGAACTGGGGGGCGCCGTTGCGGGGGAGGTTGTAGAGTTTGAGTTCCTCGTACTCGCCGGACTCCATGCCCTCGGTCTTGACGTCGGTGTCGGAATCGGTGTAGTCGTCCATCTTGTCGCGGAAAGCGGTGAGTTTGTCGTTCCACTCGGAATCGTCCTCGAAGCCGCGGGCCATGCGGTTCAGTGTCTGGGTATAATTCGTTCCGGACATGGGGAAGCCGCCCGCGGCGTCGGTGATGACGAACTCAACGGTCTCACCGTAGTAGTCGATCACGTGAGGCACGCCGTCGGCCACATAGCGGTCGTATTCGAACTCGGAGTAATCCAGTTCTCCCAGAGTCACGTCGTTGTTGAGATACCTGTCGGCGGCCAGAAGATACTGCACCCGGTTGCCCGCGCCCTCCAGAACGTACATCGAACGCTGCCGCGCCACATGGGGAAGCACCTCGAACGTACCGATGCGCGACAGGGCCAACACCGCGGAGGTCAGCAGTCCCGCGGTGAAGATCAGGGCCAGCACCGCCACCAGCGCCGAACCGTTTTCTTTTCGTTCCGTCTTCATCGCCGCGTGCCTCCAGTCTGGCGGTTTCCGGACTGGGCTTCATCAGTCGGAAGCGCACGGTAGCCGAAAGTGCTTTCCTGCGAATTGCCCGCGGTGCGGCGGAGCCAGTACTCCTTTCTGCCGTCGAGCCACTCCACCGTCATGCGGACGGCAAGGGGCAGTGTGTCGTGCTCCTCCTCTTCCCAGGTCTCCTGCCAGTCGATGGAGTTCTCTTCGCCGAACTCGGCGTACTGAAAGGTGACGGAGGCAACATTTCTGGCGATCACTTCGCGCTCGACGCCCTGCTCGTCGCCCTCGCTCCACGGCAGCATGGGACTGGAGGAATACGCCGCAATCAGCTGGTCGTCCTCGACGAAAAGCCGCACGAAGACGATGGCGCCGGAATCCCCGCCGTAGGAACGGCGCAGGGCGGTGAAAAGCAGCGTGTCGGCCGTGCCGTCGAAGACCAGCCGCGAAGCGTTGTCCTCGCCGGGCCACTTGAAAGGCACGGCGTTGCGGATCAGCGTATCGAATATCCGGTCGATCATGATGCAGCACTCGAGACGCTCCACACTGCTCACGGAACGCCGGTAGCCGTTGTAGAAAGTCGCGCCGGCGGTCCCGATGATCATGGCGACGACGCCCATGACCATCATGGCCACGACAACTTCGAAAAGGGTGAAATACCGGCGGAAGATCATCGTTCCGAAGACTCCCCGTAACCGAAACGGTCCACGATGACCGTTTCGAGCGTCTTGCGGTCGCTTGAGCGGATAAGTTCGATGCGGCACTGTTTGAGCGGGATCTGTCCCGTCAGGTCCACGAACTCCTCGGGCAGTCCCTCTGCGTCGTCGTAGGAACAGCTGATCTCATATCCGGGATAGGGAAAGAACTCGGGCGGGATCTCCGTCGTCTCCTCGTCGTGGAGCAGCAGGTACTCGGCGGCCTGAGTCGCCATGTGCATGCGGCTCCACGTTTCCACGGCCCGGCTGACCTTCAGCTGGGAACTGATCGAAAGCTGAAGCAGTCCGCCGAGGCTGATGGCGAGGATGCCCAGCGCCACGACGATCTCGATGAGGGTGAAAAACCTTTTCATCATTCGTTCCGCTCCGCTTCAAAAGTTTCCTTGTCCGTCACCGTCAAACGGCCGGTGAGTCTGGTTATCATGAAGATCCGGCTCACGTCGCCGCAGCGCAGTTCCAAATGTCCGCTGCCGGAGCCGCCGCCGTCGGGAAAGAAACGGAAAATCTCCAGTTTTTCTCCGACCATGAGGGAATCCTCAGCCGCGTTTTCGGTGCTGAACTCGAAATTCTCGGGCAGTTTCCACCGGAGCTGAGCGTAAGTTCCTCCGGGGGAATACATGCCGTCTTCGTTCTCCGCGGCCTCATCCTCGTCCTCGAACTCGGGAGTTCCGTCCGTTTTGCCGTCGGCGCCGGGCATCTGAAAACGCACGTACCGGCCGGGCGAGGCGGAAAAGGTCTTTTCGTCAGGATCGTAGTTCACCACCCAGTCGCGGCCCGACTCGCAGGCCCGGTAACGCACCCGGGCGCAGAAGGCGCGGAACTCCCGCTCCGCCCGCTCCAGCGCCTGCGCCGGAGATTCCTTGCGGAAAGTGGCGGAGACCAGCGATACGGCGAGAACGATGATGGTGATGGTGACCACCAGTTCTATCAGCGTGAAGGACCGCGGTCCGGAAGAGTTTTTTCCGGCCCGGAAAGGACTTCGGGCTGTGAACGGCGGCTTCATCCCGGACTGTCAGGCCCGACGCGGGCATCACTCCCAGTTGTTGATGTCGGCGTTGTCGCCCTCGCCTCCGGGCTGGCCGTCGGCGCCGTAACAGGTCAGGTCGTAATCGCCGTGCTCGCCGGGACAGGCGTAGACATAGTCATTGCCCCAGGGATCCTTGGGGATAGCCGGCTTGATGTAGGGCCCGTTCCATTTCTCGTTGTTGTCCAGATTCTCGACGAGCGCCTGCAGTCCGGAGTTGCCGTCGGGATAACTGCCGACGTCGAGCCGGTAGCCGGTGAGCGCGTCCTCCAGCAGCTTCATCTGGGTTTTGGCGGCCCCCACGTTGGCGCGCTTCACATAATTGAGGTAAAGCGGCGTGGCGATCGAGGCCAGCGTCACCAGGATCACGATGACCACCACGATCTCAATGAGGGTGAATCCGAAACGGACGATTCTGTTGTTCCTGCGTTGTTTTTTCATATCGAAGGTCCTCCTTGACTGATCGAATTTATTTCCATCATGGCGACGAAGATCGACACCACGACAACCAGAACCACAACGGCGAGAAAAACGATCACCGCAGGCTCGAAGAGACTCAGGAGCCGCTTGATCTTGAGGCGCGTATCGTTTTCCAGATTTCCGGCGATCTTGCCGAGCATGTCGCCCACGGTCCCCGACTCCTCGCCGACGCGGAGCATGGGGACCAGAGCAGCGGGCACGAAGGCGTTGCCCCGCAGGGCCGCGGAGAGTTTTTCGCCGCTCTTGAGCTTGCGGTCGATGCCGTCAAAGGAAGCGGCCACCACCGGATTGCCGATGATCCGCCCGGCGATGCGGACGGTCCTGATGATCTCCACGTGATTGGCGATCAATATGGCCAGCGTGCGGATGTATTTGCACATGTCGAGATCCACCGCGATCCGTCCGAAAAGCGGCAGAGCCACCACGAACTCACTGACTTTGTACTTGAACTTCTGTTCGCCCATGACATGCTTGAGCGTCTTCCAGACGACGGTGACGGAGAGAGGGACCAGCCACCACGCCCAAGCGAAAAAGGAACTGGCCGCCATGAGAAACAGCATGGAGCCCGGCAGTTCCCGCCCCATGTCCACGAAAATTTTGGCGAATCGCGGCACGAATACGGTAAACAGCAGCACCGTCACAGCCACGGTGATGCCCAGAATGGCCAGAGGATAAATGGAGCTCGACACGATGAAGTCCCGCAGTTCCTTGCTCTCGCCCATGAATTTGTGGAGTTCGTTGACCACAACGGGCAGACAGCCGGTCTCCTCGCCGCTTTCGATGAGGTTGGCGTAGTAGCCGGGAAACAGGGCGCCGTGAGACCTGACCAGTTCGGAAAACTTCTTTCCCTCGTGGAGTCCCTGACGCAGACTGTTGACGAAACTGCGCTGATCCGGCTCCTGCGCGCCCTCGGCGATGATCGCCAGAGCCCGTTCGAGGGGGATGGCCGAGTCCAGCAGCGGCGCCAGCTGACGGGTGAATTCGTAGGTGTCGACCTTGCTGCGCCTGAGAGAGAAGCCCCCCCTGCCCGACTCCTGCGAGACCTCGCCGCAGAAACGGACGGGAACGGCGCCGCGGCTGCGAAGTTTGCCCAGAGCCTCCTTCTCGCCGTCGGCCTCGATGACCATTTCACGCGAGGCTTCCCCCGGAATGGCCGCAATGTATTTGTACAACGCCATGAAGGTCCCTCTACAAGTTGGCGGTGGAGCGGTTGAGTTCTTCCTGCGTCGTGATGCCCGCTTCCACCTTGCTCCGGCCGTCCTCGAGCAGAGTGGTCATGCCGTGGGCAACGGCGATGCGGGCAAGTTCCGCACTGGAGGCGTTGGCGTTCACCGCGGCCCGCAGTTCGTCGTCCATGATGAGCAGTTCATAGATGCCGCAGCGGCCCTTGTATCCGGAACCGTTGCAGCGGCGGCAGCGGCTGCCGTCCCCGGCCTTTCCGGAACCGCCGCAGGCGGGACAGATCTTGCGCACGAGCCGCTGCGACAGCACGCCGAACAGCGCGGAGGAAACGAGAAAGTTCTCCATGCCCATATCCAGAAGCCGGGTGACGGCGCCGGCGGCGTCGTTGGTGTGCAGCGTACTCAAGACCAGGTGTCCCGTCAGGGCGGCGTTGATGGCGATGTCGGCCGTCTCGCGGTCGCGGATCTCGCCCACGAGGATGATGTCGGGGTCCTGACGCACGATGGAGCGCAGTCCCGCGGCGAAGGTCACGCCGATCTTGTGGTTGACCTGCATCTGGCAGAGGCCGGGAGTCTTGTACTCCACGGGATCCGCGATGGTGATGATGTGCTTTTTCTGGTCGTTGAGCTGATGGATGACGCTGTAGAGGGTGGTGGTCGTGCCGCTTCCCGTGGGCCCCACCACGAGGATCATGCCGTGGGGAATGCCGATGAGACGGTTGAACTTGGCGAGGATGTCGTCGCTCATTCCCAGCGTGCGCAGATCGAAACTCACGGCCTCCTGATTGAGCAGACGCAGAACGATGCTCTCGCCGGTCAGGATGGGAATGGTCGAAATACGCATATCCAGTTCTGTCCTGCCGATGCGCACGTTGGTGCGGCCGTCCTGAGGCAGACGGCTCTCGGCGATGTTCAGCCCGCCGATGAGTTTGATGCGCGAGGCGATGGCGGGAAACTGGTTGAGAGGGCAGTTCATGATCTCGGTCAGCACGCCGTCCACCCGGCAGCGGACCGACAGGGAAGTCTCGCCGGGCTCGACGTGGATGTCGCTGGCTCCCAGTTCGATGGCCTGAGTGAAAATGTCGTTGACCAGCCGCACGATCCGGGCCTCGCCGGCCATGGAGCGCAAAGTGTTCTCGTCCTCCTGCTCGGCCATTTTGCCGGGATCGTTTTCGTTCTCCTGAAAGCGGGTCAGCAGACGCTCGAGACACGCGCGTTTGACGAAGCGGGGGACGACATCGCACTCCCACGACTTGCGGACGAGGAAGGTCAGTCCCTCGTGGTCGTAGGGATCGGGCAGAAGAAGCGTGACGGAGTCGCGCTCCCACTCCAGCGGCAGGCAGGTGTTGGAGTTGAAGAATTCCAGCGGCGCGGAGTCGGGCAGTTCGGGAACATCGACCTCCTCTTCGTTGACCTCGGGAGTACCGAATGCCGTATTGTACATGGCCAGAAGTTCGCTTTCGGTGAGGCTCCCGGAGCGGATAAGTTCGCGGTCGACCTCCCGGCGGCCGCTTTTGCGGTCAAGTCCGGGAAAGCGCTCCGCAAAGAGCGCTTCGAGCCGGGCGGAGCCCGCAGAGCAGAAGTTTTCGGTCACGTTTTCCATGATTCAGAGCCAGAAATCCTTGGAAGTCATCAGGGCGGGTTTCTTGCCGGCGTCGGGCCGGTCGCCCATGCGCTTGTCGAACGCGCTCAGCTCCTTGATGGCGTCGTCATAGCGCTTGATCATATCTTCCACCGGACTGTGTTCGTTGACGATGTGCCCGGTGACGAGCACGAGAACTTCGCTGCGTTCGACTCTCGCGTCGGTGTTGCCGGCCAGACGGTTGAGGATCGGGATCTTGTTGATGATCGGGATGGAGTTGAGGGTGTCGTCCTTGCGCTCCTGGATCAGTCCGCCGATCACCATGGTCTGACCGTTGGCGATGGTCATTGCCGTCTCCACCGTCCGCTGCGAAATGGTGGGCGACTGGATCTGACTGCTGGTGGTGGTGACGGCCTGCGACAGCTCCTGTTTTATCTCAAGCGAGATCAGGTCGTTGCTGGTGATCTGCGGCGTCACCGTGAGGATCACGCCGGTGGAGACATAGCGGTAGTTGTACTGCTGACTGCCGTTGCTGGAAGTGCTGGTGATGCCGCTGGAGATGACGGGAACATCCTGACCGACGTTGATGCTGGCCTTGGTGTGACTGGAGACGAGAAGCTGGGGACTGGACAGCACCTTGACCAGTCCGTCGCCCGCCATGGCCCGGATGTAGCCGAAGCGCGACTGGGGATTGTTGGGATCGGCTATCACGAAGGTGCCGCCGTTCTGACGGTCGGCGCCCATCTTGAACTGGTCGGAGTTCTCCCACTCCTTGGTGGTCGTGTTGTACACCTGGGCGAAGGGATTCATGCCGTTGGAGTAATTGGTCCCGAAGAGCGAAGTGACCTTGTTGCCGGTCTCCTGTCCGGAAAACTCCAGACCGAACTGGGTGCTTTCGGAAAGGGTGACTTCGACCACCAGCACCTGCAGCAGGACCTGGGCGGGGACCACGTCCAGACGGTCGAGCAGCGCTTTGATGGAGGCGTAAGTCCGCGGCGTGGTGCGGATGACCAGCCGGTTGAGCATGCCGTCGGCAAAGACCTTGATGGTCTTCTCGAAGACGTTGGACTCCCTGTCCGTCGAAGTGTTGACGATGGCGTTGGCCGCCGCGGTGCGGTTGTTGCGGGCGGTAAGTCCGGTGGTGTTGGGGACCGACGTCACCCGGGCCCGGGCGGAAACGACATTTTCCATTCTGGTCCGGCCGGTGGAGGTGTCGATGGAGAGGCTGGCGCCCTGTGTTTCGTAGATCGTCGCCAGCGCCTGAGCCAGATGCGCCGCCTTGTTGTGACGCACCTTGTAGACGAAGACCCGTTCCTGATCGGTGGCGTCGCGGGAGTCGAGCAGACCGATCCACTCGCGGATGGTCTTCACCGCCTCCTGCGTCGCGGCGGAAGCCACGACCACCTGCAGACGGTCGAGTCCGACCAGCTGAACGGAGCCGGGCAGTTCCGCGCGGTCCGTGTTTTTGACCACGTTGAGCCCGAGGACGGGGAGGACCTCCTGCAGTTCCGAAATAAGTTTGCTGGGCAGAACGTTCCGGCAGTTGACGACGGCGCGGGGCCAGTTCGCCTTGCTGTTGCGGTCGATGCATTCGAGAAGCTGACGGATCTTCTCGACATTTTCGGGAGAATCGCTCACCATGCCGGCGTTGGGCCGCGTGAGTTCGGAACAGATGCCCCCGACCGAAAGGAACGGCCGGATCTGATTCATCGCCTCGCGGGCCGTGGCGGTGGACAGGGGGAAGAACAGGATGTCCGAATTGCCGTCCCGCCCCGGCCGGGCCTCGGGCTGGGTCCTCACCTTGGCGCGGAGCATGATGCGCAGAAGGGAATCCTCGACCTTGACCGCGCCGCCGGCGAGGGAGATCATGTGCTCGAAAGTGGCCCAGAGTTCCCGGCGGGTCATCTTGCTGTTGAGATTGAGCGTGATGGTGCTTTTCATGTCGCTGTCGGCGACGAAGTTGAACCCCAGCACGTCGGCGAAAGCCGAAAGCACATCCAGCAGCGGCGCGCTGTTGAAAATGAGCGAAACGGCGATCTCTTCGTCACCGTTGAGCAGAATGAAATCGTCGTAGAACTTCTTTTTGGCGGGGGCTTTGGCTCCTTTGCCGCCTTTGCCGTCCTTGCCGTCCCCGCCGGCGGGAGCCGAAGCGCTCCCCGCTGCGCCGGGAACGACCCGGCTCTCTTCGAGCGCCTTGAGTTTGGCATCGGGAACAGCCGCCTGCGTCTGCTGTTTGGCGCTGATCTGCTCCATTTCGATGGTTTCGTAGACTTCCTTGAGTTTTTTCTGCTCTTCGCGCCGCAGGAAAGCGAACCGGTCCTCTTTTTTCTCGTCCTTCTTCTTCTCGTCTTTTCCGGCGCCGTTCTCGGGTTCGCTCTCAAAAAGACTGCACCCGAACGAGGAGATCAGAAAGACGACGACAAACGCCTGAAGAAAGTGCCGGAGCCGGATCCCGCACCGCGCCGACGGGGAGGATTTTTTTTCTGTCATTTTCACCACCATTATTTTTGATTCATGCTGAAATCATTTCGTCATCGTCTGCCGCCGCGGCCGCCGCCGCCCTGCATCATGCGGCCCTGCATCATGTACATCATGCGCAGCATCTGCTGCTGGGTCTGCAGCTGCGCCTGCTGGAGCTGCTGACTGGCATTTCCCCGCCGCGCCGTCGCACGCCGCTGGGTCTGGTTTTTGGAGGGATCCTGCAGTTCGAGCTCCATCTTGTCCCCGCCATTGCTCAGAACGGCCTTGGTCCGCGTGACCTCGGTCAGCGTGTAGCCGTTGGCCAGCGTTTCGCCGACGCGCACATACTGCTTTATGGGCATATTGGAATTGTTTCTGTCGTTCCCGGTCTGGGGACTCATCATGGACCAGCGCTGCCGCATGCTGCCGAGGCCCCGGCCGCCGCCGTTGGCGCCGGGGCGGTTGCCGCCACGGCCCTGTCCCGAACGGTTCATGCCGTTCATCATGGCCATCATGGCCTCGGGATTCATCATGGCTCCCATGGTGCCCATGGGCGAACGCCACCGCTGGGAGGTCTGCTGCAGAATGATGGCACCCTCCATTTTGCCCGCCTTGAAGGTCCCCACGAGCGACATCTGCGTACGGCCCCGGCCCCACATGGAAACGTTGGGCGCGCGCTCGGGGTTGAAGATGTCGGCATCGACGATGGTCTTCTCGCGGTTTTCTTCGGGAATGACAAGTCCTGTCCGGTCCGCGGGTCCCTGCACGGGCCCCTTTTTCGCCGGACGCTTCCTGACCTCATACTGCGGTTTGCTCTTCGCCGCACGGGCGACGTTGGAGACGAAAAGCCCGCAGACGGCGGCTCCAAGGATACAGTTGATCACGATGAAAAGAGTCTTCATTTGCGTCCTCCCCTGTCGTCTTTGCGCACCGCGGACGGAACGGTCTTGCCGTCGTAGCCGATGAGCCGCAGCGTGCCGCTGAATCCCACCCGGGTGGAGACCTTCGAGGACGAATCGTCACCGAGCATCCGCGCCGCGATGCTGCCGCCCTGATTGCCGGGTCCGCCGAGGAAAGGCGGACGGCGGTCGGGCCGCAGGTCGATGCGCCGCCAGACGACCCGGGGCGTGATCTTCTCCACGGCCTTGATGAACTTTATCATTTCGGCGTAACCGGTCCTCACGGAGATATCCAGTTCGGCGTAATAGAAATCGGCATTGATGCGGCTGGTCTTGACGGCGCCGAGGCTGTCGGGCGTCAGCTCGACGCTGCGGGCGGCCTCGGAGACACGGCGGCGGAACTCGGTATCGACCATCCCGTGTTTCTCCTCGCGCCACGCCTGTGCGATGGCGTCGTTGTAATCCGCGAGAAGTTTCTCCGCCTTCGCCTTTTCGCTCCGGGCTGCCTCGCAGGCTTTTCTGCTGCGGAGAAGCTCGCGTCTGGCCTCGGCGATGCGGGCGGCGTCGGGAAACAGCGAATCAAGCCCGTCGGTGCAGGAAACGAGAATGACGATCCACACCAGAACCAGCGCGCCGACGGCTGCCGTGAGCTGCCCCCGGGGCGTCTTGAGAAAGGCCGACAGTTTCTTCTTCATCTGCGGCGGCCTTTCTTGAGCGCTTCCCCCGATGAGGCGGGAACGAGTTTGAGCGTGACCATGTTGCCGTTTCCGCTGCGGTTCTGACGCTGCTGGAGCTGGCTGATCTTCCAGTCCGACATGGGTTTGAGCACGCGGGCGAGATCGAGATTCTCGGTCTCGCTGGCCAGCACGATATCGATGCCGGTCTCGCTGAGCCGGAAATTGCTCACCGAAACGTTTTCAGGCAGAAGAGACGAGAACGCGGCCAGAAAGGCCAACACGTTGTATTCACCGGATTTGATGCCCACGATCTTGCTCCGGTCCTTCTGGGTCCGGCTCTGACGGCGCAGAACGGCCTGGATGCGGGCGGTCTCCGCCGTGAGGCTTTTGATCTGGCTCTTGAGGTCGTTGTACTCCCTGCGGTTGGCGAGCCACGAACCCGAAGCGCTCCACGCGAGCATGACGACCAGCAGCACGGCAAGCACGACGGTCACCTGAAGCTGACGGCGGATGCGCCGCGGCCGGAGTTCGTCGGGCAGGACCGGAAGTCCGGCCCGCAGAGAGGGGTAATCCCGCGAGGAGATCAGCCGCGCCGTCAGCAGAACGGGGAGAAACGACACGGTTTCGAACCCTTCGGGAAGAGAAAACACGCCGGAAAAAAGTCTGCCCCACGCCTCCGGCACGGCCGGAGGGACAGCTTCGCCGGCAAAGGGATGCCACTGGCCTCCGGAAAAACAGAACCCCGGTTCGATCTCCGCGTTGAAAAACGGCGGATCATCCGCCTGCAGCGCCATCAGCGGATAGATGAAACCGTCGGTCTTGCGGCCGCAGCCCGAAAGAGGATCGGCCACGGAACCGATGGACGCGGCGGGAAAAACGTAGGCATTGACGCGCACCTTCTCCCCCTCCCCGCCGCAGGGAACGAACTGAAGCCTGTGGTCGTCGGGGATGGATATGAGGTGCCGGGGCAGTTCCAGTTCCAGCGCTCCGCGCTGTTCGTCGGCGGGCAGATCGGCCGAAAGAGTCTGGAAAAAGATCCCGCCGCGGAAACTTCCGCAGATGTACATGGGAACGGATTTGCCGCAGCCGATCCGGTTCAGGACCGTTTTCCAGCAGCCGGACGCGTCGGAGGAATCGACCCGTTCTTCGGCGAAGGCGGTCAGCGCCGGAACGCTTTTGCCCCGCGAAAACACCGCGCCGCGGATGTGCGTCGGCGAAAACATCACCACCGCAAACTGATCACTTCCCCACAACGACATTTCGTCCTTCCGCCCCCTGATTCAGAACAAATACCGGACTTTTGCATAACTTACCACAAAGATTGCTTTTTTGCAATCTGTTTTCGACGACAGCGGCAAAAAAGTCCGGAAAAAATTTCTCCGTCACCGGGAGCCGGCCGCCTGCGGCCGGCTCCGGTCCTGACTTTTCACTTCTTCTCTCCGCCGTTCTCCTGCGTATAACGGCGGTTGAGTTCCTGAAGTCTGCGGGAAAACTCCTTGGGATCCTCGCTGCGGAGCGCTTCGATCTCCTTCATTTCCTCGGGATATTTCCGGCGCAGTTTGCGCACCATCTGCATGGGATTCTCCCGACCGGAGGGCCGCCCCGCACGGACTTCGCCGCCGCGGCCGGGTCCCGGACCGTTCCCGGCATTCTCGTAGAGGGTCACACCGTTCTTTTCGGCCAGTTCACGGAGACCGCCGAAAACGGCGCGGGGATCGGATTCGGACTGCTCCTCGAGCCTGGCGAAGTCCTCCGGCGCTCTGGCCCGCAGCTGACGCATGCGCAGTTCCGTGGAAACGGGCAGAGTCACCTTGGCCTTTTTGGCCAGTTCGTCGATCTTTTCGGCCGCGGCCAGCAGTTCTTTGTCGGCCGCGGCATATTCGGCGGGGAACTTGCTCCTGATCTGGCTTTCGGCGACGAAACGGCGCAGCGGATTGAAACGGCGCATCATACCCATGCCGCCCATGCCGCCCATGCCGCGGCGTCCCCCGTCGCGACCGTCACGGCCGCCGAAACGGGACCGGCCGCTTTCACGGGGCAGCGCGATATTGCCCTTGCGGGCGAGTTCGGCCATTTTCTTCTGGGCCTCTCCGAGATCGGTGGCCGCCAGCTTCTGGATCCCGGCATATTCCTCGGGAAATCTCTCCCTGATCTTTGCCTGAGCCTCGGAATAGGGACTGCCCGACGCACTGACGACGAGAAGCGCGGCGACCGCGCCCGCCATGGACACTTTTTTCATCATGCTGTTTTCTCCTGCCGTAATTTGCTCTTCTGAATCACCGACATGTCCGGAACTGCCCATATAACGGGCGGCGGGAGACATTTATTTTACGGCCGCACGGGGATCTCCGCAAAAACGGTCTACTTTTTTCCGGCGGTATTCTTGCCGGGAACGTGATCGGGCGGCACGTTCCAGTATTTGAGGATGCGTGATGCGGCGCGGCTGAACACGGGACCGGCGATGGTGCCGCCGTAGCTGGCCCCTTTGGGATTGTCGAAGGTGACCAGCATGACCAGCCGCGGCTTGTACGCCGGAACGAACCCCACGAAACTTGCGAAATAGGCTCCGGCGCTGTATCCCCGGCCGGGGATGTACTTGCGGCTGGTTCCGGTCTTGCCCGCCACGCGGTACCCGGGAACGGCGGCTTTGGTCGCGGTCCCGCCGGGCTCCGTGACGGTGACCATCATATCGACCAGCTGGCGGTGGGCCGCGGGATTCATGAAGGTCCTGCGTATGATCCTCACGGGTCTGCGGGTCTCCTCACCCGTGGACGTGTCGACGAGACGGTCCACCAGTTTGAGTTCGGGCAGATCGCCGTTGCAGGCCAGCGCACAGTAGGCCCGCAGAAGCTGAAGCGGAGACACGCGGATGCCGTATCCGATGGGGAACCGGGTGATCGAAAGCCCGTCCCAGCGTCCGGGGCGCGGCAGATATCCCCGGCTTTCGAGAGGGAACGGCAGCCCCGTCTTTTCACCGAATCCGAAAAG
The DNA here is from genome assembly GCA_017454215.1 of Lentisphaeria bacterium. Lineage (GTDB taxonomy): Bacteria > Verrucomicrobiota > Lentisphaeria > Victivallales > Victivallaceae > UBA1784. The sequence continues at coordinate 13,517 of JAFTDL010000294.1, forward strand.
TTTGAGTATCTCGTAGACCCGCTCCTTGCCCAGCGTCAGCGCCACCTTGGCGGTACCGATGTTGCTGGACTTCTGAATGACCCCCGCCACGGTGAGTTTGTCGTAGTTGTGGGAGTCCGTCAGGGGGCGCTTCAGATAGATCCAGCGGCCCTTCTCGCAGTCGATGACGGTATCGGGCGTGACGACGCCCCAGTCGAGCGCCTTGCCGATGCTGAAGGGCTTGATGACCGATCCCGGCTCGTAGGAGTCCTCGGCGATGCGCGTCCTGACCGCCGCCGGATCGAAGGTCCTGCGGTCTCCCGGGTTGAAGGTCGGCCGCTGGGCCAGCGCCAGGATCTCGCCCGTATTGGGATCGGCAATGGCCGCGTAGATCGTTTCGGGACGCCATTTCTCGTAAGCCGCGTCGAGCTCCTCCTCGAGAATGGCCTGAACGGGCTCGCTGATGGTGAGATACACGTCCTTGCCGTCGCGGCTTTCGGAGAACTTTCTGTACCCGTAGTCCAACGGGATCCCGTCGCGGGTGCGCTCGTAGATCTCGCGGCCCATCTCGGGGGTGATGGTCTTGTTAAGCTCCTTCTCGAGCCCGCCCTGCGGGATGGCCGAATCGTTGACGACGTTGATGTAGCCGAGGATGTTCGAGGCCAGACGCCCTTTGGGATAGGTCCGGTAGCTCGAATTGCGGTACGCGATGAATCCGCGGGGAAAATGACGGGCCGTGGTCTTTCCCGCCGCCCGTTCCTTCTCGGTCTGGAACAGGCGGGTGAGCGCCTTTTTGAAGGCCTCCGCCGTTTCCAGCGGCGTCTGGCGGTTGATCATGAAGTAGAGCGACCGGACCTCCCTTTCCACCCCGTCCGGCCCCTTTCTGCGGACAACGGGAGCCAGCCGCCGGTAGTACCACATGGCGGGCTTGCCGAAAAACTTCGAACAGATCACCGCGACGCCGCGGCGGCTGTTTTCGGGAAGATTGGCGGGCGTGCAGAAGATCTCGACACAGGGGGAATTGCCGACGAGCAGATATCCGGAGCGATCGAATATCTCGCCGCGTTTGCCGGCCATGGTGCGGCTGGCCGTATAACGCCCCCGCGCCTCGGAAAAGTAGTATTCGTGACGGGTGACCTGTATCTGGAAAAAACGGAATATCAGAAAAACCGCGACGGGGAACCACCAGACGGCGATGAGTTTCCCCCGCATCCGAATCGAATCGGAAGTATTAGTCACGGCTCATTCTCCCGAAGCGTCTTTCGACCGAAGCAGGAAGGACGGCACGGTCCGCCGTGACGACGGAGCGGTTCTGTTCCATCAGCACGGCCTGACGGCGGGCCTGCCACGAGGGCATGACGGCCATCGGCCTGACCTGTCCCGGCTCGGCCGGGACCAGATTCAGGCCGAACCGGACCATCTGCCGGCGGATGACCTCGGGACTGCAGTACTCCTCGCGGCGGTTGCGCAAATTGGTGATCTCGATCCTGACCCGGCCGATGCTCTGCTTCACGCCGCGGATGCGGCTTTCTGTTTCGGCGATCCGCTGATTCATGTAGATGTGGATGACCAGCACGCCCGAAACGAGCACGAGGAAAAGCAGGACCTTCATCACCCGGACGAGCTGGCGTCCGAAATCCGGGTCCCGGCGCGCGGAACTTGTGCGTCTGCCCTGTGTCATGCGTCCCGGTTGAATGTTCATCTCAAATCTCTCCTGTCATATCAAAAGTTTTTTTCAAACGTGAATCTCAGCATTTTTCCGCCACCCGCAGACGCGCCGGCGCGGAACGGCGGTTCTGCGCAAGTTCGTCCCCGCCCGCGGTCACCACGTGACGGGTGACCGGTTTCAGACACGCGCGGTGGCCGCAGCGGCACTCCGGAAGTCCCGGAGGGCAGATGCAGTCGCGGGAAGAATCGCGCATGAAGTTCTTGACGATCCTGTCTTCCAGCGAATGAAAACTTATCACCGCGAGGCGTCCGCCCGTCCGCAGAAGTCCGCACGCGGCGGACAAACCTTTTTCGAGTTCGTCGAGTTCGCCGTTCACCGCGATGCGCAGAGCCTGAAACACCAGCGTGGGCCGGGGCAGTTCGCCCTTTCCGGCCCGTCCGAGAACATCATCGCACAGCGCCACCAGATCGGCCGTCGCGGCAAAGGGCAAAACAGTCCGCCGTTCGACGACGGCCGCGGCAAGTCTCTTCGCCGACCGGATCTCGCCGTACTTGCGGAAGATCTCTTCGAGTTCCGCCTGCGGCGCCCGGTTGAGGAGCCGCGAGGCGGTCATGGAAGCGCTCTGATCCATGCGCATGTCCAGCGGACCGTTTTCGCGCCACGAAAATCCGCGTTCCGGCGTGTCGATCTGCGGAGAGGACACGCCGATGTCGAGCAGTACGCCGTCGACCTCATCCCAGCCGCTGCCGCGGGCGAGCGCCGCCATGTCCGAATAATTGCCGTGCACCGTCCTGACGCGTCCGGCAAAAGGCCTGAGCCGTTCGCGGGCCGCCGCGAGCGCGTGTTCGTCCCGGTCGATACCCAGCAGCTCCAGAAGCGGATACCTCTCCAGCAGGGCGGCGCTGTGCCCTCCCCCGCCAAGCGTCCCGTCGATGAGGCGCGCGGAGCGGCCGGAGTCGAAAGTCAGATACTCCAGCACCTCGTTTTTCAGGACCGGCACATGCGCAAAAGTCATGATCGTGTCATTTCCCTCCCAGAATACTGCCGAGGACGCCGGCAAGGCCGCCGGCCGCTCCGCCGACGCTTCTGATATCGCCCAGATAACCGGCAACGGTCTCCTCGTCGCCGGGGATCTGCCAGTTCTCGGGCGCGCAAATGCGGATATGGGTGATGGCGCCGATCATCTTGACCTGATTTCCGATGCCGACCGACTCCAGTTTTTTCCGGTCCAGCGGCAGGCGTCCTGCTTGTCGCAGCGGCAGACCCGGGCCTGCGAACCGAGAAACGCGAAGGCCATCTGGATCTTGGGATTGGCGATGGATTCATCCTGCAGTTTCTCGAAAAATCCCTGCAGCGTCTCCTCGGGCATCAGCACCAGCGCCCGTCCCGGAGCGGGGATCATCACCAGTTCCGTCTCCCCTTCCCGGCTCCGCCATTCGCTGGGCAGAGAGATCCGGCACTGGGGATCCAGAGCACGGTCGTACTCGCCGTAAAACATGGTCTTGCGCTGCCTTTTTTCGTCCGCCATCTGAAAATATATTCCTATTCACTCCTAAACACTCCTAATTGTACCACACATTTCCACTTTTTTCAAATGAAAATTTGCAAAAAAAGCAAAAATTTTTCGAATTTTTTGATCTCTGACGGAAAAAAGCCGGATTTTCGGACGGCTGCGGCGAAAGTCCCCACGTTGCAAAAGCCGGGCGCAGGCAGTATATTAATTGTGGTACGAAAAAAAGAAAACACGACAGTTCCCGGAGAATATTCTGTCATGGATAAAAAAGGACGCAGTGCGGCGCTGGCCGCAAGCCGGCAGGTCATCATCAAGGCGGGGACCCGCCTTCTGATCGACCGGGAGGCAATGGCCCGTCTGGTGACGGGCGTATCCGAAATACGCAAAACGGGCCGCAAGGTCCTGCTGGTCACCTCGGGCGCGGTGGGCATGGGAATGGAGACGCTCAAGATCAAGTCCCGCCCCCGGGATCTGGCGAGGATCCAGGCGCTGGCCGCGGTGGGCCAGAGCGCGCTGATGGCCATTTACGCTTCCGAGTGCAAGCGGCACGGTTTCGAGGCGGCGCAGCTGCTGCTGACCGCCGCCGATCTGCGCAACCGGGAGCGGTGCCTCAACGTGATGAACTGCATCAACGCGCTGTGGGAGAACAACGTTTTGCCCGTCGTCAACGAAAACGACTCCGTTTCGGTGGACGAACTCAAGTTCGGCGACAACGACACGCTGGCCGGACTGCTGGGCTCCCTGACCGGCTCGGAGCTGACGATCCTGCTCACCACCGTGAACGGGCTCCGCGACCGCAAAGAGGACGGCTCGCTCGGGGACCGGATCCCCGAAGTGGCCAAACTCACCGACGACATTCTCGGCCTCGCCGGGGGAACGGACGATTCGAAGTTCTCCATCGGCGGCATGGAGTCGAAACTGCGGGCGGCCCGCATCGTCACCTCGGCAGGCGGCTATCTCTGGATCGCCGACGGCCGCGAACCGGACGTCATCCGGAAGATCCTCGCGGCAGAGGACGTGGGAACTCTGTTCCTGCCCCGGGGACGGCGCATGTCGGGACACAAGCGCTGGTTCACCTTTTTCAGCAAAGTCTCCGGCAGGATCACCGTCGACGACGGCGCGCGTCAGGCCATCGTCACCGCGGGGAAAAGTCTTCTTCCCGCCGGAGTCACCGGCGTGGAGGGCGATTTCAAACGGGGCGACACGGTGGAGATCGCAGGTACGGACGGCGTGCCCTTTGCCCGGGGCCTCGTGAACTACACGGGCGAAGAGTGTCTCAATCTGCGGGGCTGTCACTCCAGGGATATCAATGAGATCATGGGCAGCGACTGCGAGACCGAAATGGTCCACCGCGACAATCTGACTCTGCTGTAAGGGAGCGCGCCCCGATGAAGGTCTACATCAAAACCTACGGCTGCCAGATGAACGAGCGGGATTCCGACGCCATGGCCGCCCTGCTCAGGGAAAAGGGACACGAGATCGTGTCCGCCGAGGAAGAGGCCGACGCGCTGATATTCAACACGTGCAGCGTCCGCGAAGCCGCCGAACGCAAGGCCAAAGGCAAGATCGGCTACATGAAAAAACTCAAGGCGCGCAAGCCGGAACTCATCATCGGCGTCGCCGGATGCATGGCCCAGCGGCTGGGAGACGCTCTTCTCGAAGAACTGCCGCATCTGGATTTCGTTCTGGGCACGGGACAGCTCCACACTCTGCTGGAACAGCTTGAAAAAGTCCGTGCAAAGCACCTGCGGTTCGCCGAAACGGAACCGTCGCCGGATGTCCTCACCGGCATGTCGGGACACTATTCGGGCACGTGGCACGGAGAGATCGCCATCACCCGGGGATGCAACCGCTTCTGCAGTTACTGCATCGTGCCTTACGTCAGGGGGCGGGAGATCAGCAGAAGTCAGGAGGACGTGCTGGCTGAAGCCCGGCGGCTTGTCGACTCGGGCGCAAGAGAGCTCCTGCTGCTGGGACAGAACGTGGCGGCCTACGGCCTCGGCGGCGACATCCGTCCTCCTGCCGACGACCATTCGCCCTTCGCCGATCTGCTGGACGAACTTGACAGACTGCCCGGACTGCTGAGGATACGCTACACAAGTCCTTACGTGAGCTACTTCAACAGGCGGCTCATCCGCACGCTGGCGCAGGCGGAAAAGGTCTGTCACAACATCCATCTGCCGCTGCAGTCGGGGTCGGACAGGATCCTTGCGGCCATGAACCGCCAGTACACGAGAGACTCCTACCTTGCCAAGGCGGCGGAGCTGCGCGCGGCCATTCCCGATCTCACCTTTTCCACCGATGTCATCGTGGGGTTTCCCGGCGAGACGGACGAGGATTTCCGCCTGACGCGGGAGGTGATGAACGAAATGGACTACGCCCAGTCGTTCATCTTCAAATACTCCCCCCGGCCGGGAGCGAAGTCCGCGCAGATGGCCGACTCCGTGCCCGAGGAGGTCAAGGAGGAGCGCAATCAGATCCTCCTCGCCGATCTGGCGGCGCGGGTCCGAAAAAGACTTGCCGCGATGAACGGGGAGACCGTCGAAGTGCTCGTGGAGGGGATCAGTCCCCGCACTCCCGCGCGCTGGACGGGCCGGACGGGAACGAACCTCATGATCCATTTCGAGCCCGATGCCGCCGTCCGTCCCGGAACGCTGCGGAAGGTGAAGATCACTCAGACCAATCCGGTCTCGCTTTTCGGAAAACTTGTCGATTGAGAAAGGATATCGAGCCATGCTTCAGGACTATCTCTCACGCGGTGACAACAGCCGTTATCTGCGCGAAACCGAACCGGAACTGCTCCGGGCCGGACTGCGCGGACGCAGTTTCAGACTCTGGAAACAGGAGGCGCCCTTCACCGACGCCGGAAAGGCCGCGCAGGAAGAGTTCTTCGACAACAGCCGTCACGACGGCTGTCTGCGTCTGCACAATGTCTCCGTTCCCGAAGTGACCTTTCTGCCGGTGGAATCCCCCGGACCGGCCCCCGCCGTGATCGTCTGTCCCGGCGGCGGATATGCTTATCTCTCCTATGAGCGCGAGGGCTTCGCCATCTGCGATTTTCTCAAGAGCATCGGTTTCACCGCATTTCTGCTCAAGTACCGCTGTCCGGATCAGCGCCGGGCCGCTCGCGCCGACGCGGCGCGGGCCGTCCGCTTCTGCCGGTATCACGCGGGGGAATTCAACATAGATCCCGGAAAACTGGGCATCATCGGCTTTTCGGCGGGCGCCCATCTGGCGGCCGCGGTGAGCGCGGCAAAAGACGCCCCCTCCCCCGAAGCGGACGAAATGGATAAAATCTCTTTCGTTCCCGATTACACCGCGCTCATCTACCCGGCCTATCTGGCGACGGAAGACATGAAAACGGCTCCCCAATTCGCCGTGACCGGGAAGACGCCGCCCACCTTCATCGTGCAGACCGAAGACGACGGGATCCGCGTGGAAAACGCCCTCGTTTGGTACAAGGCTCTGCGCGACGCGGGCGTCAAGGCCGAAATGCACCTCTACGAATGCGGCGGGCACGGGTACTCCACGGTCTGCCGCCCGGGCATTCCCGTGACGGGCTGGCAGCATCTGGCGGAAAAATGGTTCCGTCTGCGGCTCGCCGACGGCAGTACGCCGGCCTTTTCGAAGGAGGTCGTTTCGTGAAGATCATCCTCGCGCCCGACAAATTCAAGGGTTCCATGACCGCGGAAGAGGCGGCGGATATCGAAAAGCAGGCGATCCTGTCGGTCATTCCCGATGCGGAGATCCTCTGCGTTCCCCTCGCCGACGGCGGAGAGGGAACGGTGCGCGCCCTGACTGCCGCCTCGGGCGGCAGGCTCGTCACGTGCCGCGTCAGCGATCCGCTGGGCCGCCCGGCGGAGGCCGAAACGGGCATTTCCGGCGGTACGGCGTTTCTCGAAATGGCGGAAGCCTCCGGTATGGTCCTGCTGAAAAAGGAGGAACGCGATCCGCTCGCGACTTCCACCTTCGGCACGGGCGAAATGATCCGTGCCGCCCTCGATGCGGGCGTGTCGGAGATCATCATCGGCATCGGCGGCAGCGCCACCGTGGACGGCGGCGTCGGCATGGCCGAAGCGCTGGGATACCGTTTCTACGACCGCTTCGGCGCGCTCATGACGGGACTTTGCGGCGAACGGCTGCGCTTCATTGCGGAAATCGACGGCACGCACGCCGAACCGCGGCTGAAAAAATGCCGTTTCAGGACCGCTTCCGACGTGAC
>JAFTDL010000295.1 GCA_017454215.1 Lentisphaeria bacterium
ATTTCCGTCGGAACGGACGAAAAAGACCGCTTCAAGTACGTGCCTGCGGGCGGCATCGGCCAGGATATCCGTTTTCCACGCCCTGCCGGGAAGATACTCCAGCTCCCTCGCAATGGTGTGAACGCCCGCATGAAGCTGAAGACTCGGCAGATAGTGGGCCTTGCGCTGACAGAATATCTGACCGGTTTTTATCCGGCTGCCGGAACGCCACCCGGCGCAGAGGATGAAATCGGCCGTTCCGCCCTTTTCCGGACAAAGGACCAGCTGCGCATTGGCGCCGACGCCCGGAACAAAGGGCTGCCACTGCAGACGTTTCACTCGATCTTCGATCCGGAAACGGGATCGGCGTAACTGGTGACGGGCATCGCCTGCCGGTAAACCAGAACAAAGAGCTCTTTCAGCCCGCCCGCGTTGACGCTTTTGACGCTGCCGCCGCCCGTCAGCAGATTGGCACTTCCGTTGTGCCGCGGCGCCAGAATACCGTATTTCGCGTTGTGGTACGAAAGAAGTTTCGTGTTCATCATGTTGACGGTGCCGCCGTTGCGGGTGTCTCCGGCGACGATGAGCGAACTGGTCGGAATTTTGGCTTTGTCGACGGAACTCGGAAAACTCGTCCATTTGAACAGCGGATTCGTGTCGTTGGCGGCCTCAAGACCGGCAGCCTGCGCATACGCGTAACTGCCCCTGATCTGCGATTCCGTCGACGCGGGGGCCGGCCAGGACGGACAGTAAAAAGCTTTGGGAATGAGACCGTCGTCCCGATACTGCGAAAGTTTGAAGATATCCTGCCATTTGGGACCGCCCATATAACCCGAAAGACGGGCGATGCCGCTTCGCAGATAATTCTCGAATCCGCCGCCGCTGTTCAGCTGGTAGCCCTCGAAATCGTTGCCGTAGAATATCATGGCGTTGCCGATCTGCTTGAGGTTGTTCATGCACGTGGACCCCTTGGCCCGTTCCCGGGCCTGCTGCAAGGCGGGAATCAGCATCGCCGCAAGTATGGCGATGATGGCGATCACGACCAGCAATTCTATCAAAGTGAAGCGGGTACGCGGACCGGACGGTTGTCTGCACATCTTGTCGAACATGGTGAGAATCTCCTTTTTTTTCCTGACTCGCCGTCAGATATCGAATGAGGTCCCGTCCCGGGAAAAAATCACCCGGCCGGGGTAATGATCGAAAACATCCTTGAGCAGCAGTTCCGGATGGACGTCGAATTTGGGATGAAAATGCGAAAAGGCCGTCACTCCGGGACGGATCTTCGCCGTCAGTTCGAGAAAATCCTCCGGCGCGAAGTGAGCCATCTCGCACATCAGCAGATCCACCGGCTTGTCGAAGAGGGGCAGAAGGTCCAGGCAGGAAGCCACATCGCCGCTGTAGATGATCCTTTTTCCCTCGCAGAAGAGTTCCGTGGAGTAACTTTCTCCGCGGCATCCCGGAGAAGAGGCCTTCATCGCCGCGGCAGCACCCTTCAGATGGTTGTTGCGCAAAAAACTCATCCTGAAATCTCCTATGGCCGCCGGACCCTGTTCGGGAATGGGAAGCAGCCGCAGAGGAAAATTCACGATCGGTTCCGCCGTATAAACCGCCCGCAGAAAGATCTTGAACGGCTCCACGCCCTCCGACGGCAGATAGACCGTGAACGGCGTCTTTTTATGCTGGATGATGAAAGTCGCAAGCAGCTGCGGCAGCGTTCCGCAGTGGTCAGGGTGCATGTGCGATATGACCATACCGTCGATCCTGTCGCAGCAGATATCGCGCCGGATCAGCGGAATGCTCAGCGGTTCGCCGCCGTCCAGCAGAAGATAACGGCCGGAAGATTCCAGCAAAATGGCATTCTGATTACGCGTCCTGGTCGCGATGCCCGATGCCGTGCCGAGATAGGTGACCTTCATATTCCCGTCCCCTTTTGATTTTCCGATGGCTCGAACGTCATCGTGATCCGCGGATTTTTGTGCATCCCGTTCAGGACAACGGCATAGCGGCGGGGCGTATCCTTCCAGCGGGTCTCTGCGTTTATGACCTGAAACGACAGGTTCCAGGGGACGCCGAAGGTCTCGACGGCGATGGCGATGCGCCTGCCTTCGTATTCCGCCTGCAGATGATCTCCCTCGCGCACGATCTTTCCGAAAGTGGTCAGAGCCGTCTCGAACGTCCGGGGCTCCGCCAATTCCGCAGCGTCGGCGATGGTGACCTTGCCTCTTCCGGAAAAATCGAACTGGAAGGACCGCTCAAGTTTCCGGATTCCCGGCGTTCCGCGGTAAGCGGGCCGGATGTCGAACACTACCCGGGCGGAATCCTTCCGGGAATAAAAACTCAAAATACGTGAATCCGTACCGGGTCCGGCGTCCTGCAGGGCGCCGCCGACCACCGGCACGGGATGTCCGAAAGAATTCAGCAGAGGATTCCTGTACCTGTTGGCGTTGAAACTGTCCCGCGTGTACACCGATCCGCCCAGATCTCCCAAAACGGTCCGGCTGCGGGGAAAGGCGAGCGAATAACTGCCGACATCGTTGTGATTGTGAAGCTCGTGATTGCTGCCCCCCTTGCACGCGAATACGAACCCGTCCTCGTCCGGATGGCGGAACACGAAGACTCCCGTTTCGCGGAAGGCCGAGATGCGTTCCAGTCCGTCGGGACCGGTCCCTTCTTTTCCGTCGGGAGGCAGACACCATACGGCCAGCTGGGGAAGCATCCCCGTTGCGATTCTCTCATCGCTTCCCGGACACCGCCCCAGCAGACGGTCACGCATAAAGAGAACGGCGTCCCCCAGACCGGCGGTGAAACCGCAGTCGGCAAAGGCGGGAAAGAAATCCTTTCGGGAAAGCATGAATTTTTCCGGAAAATCCGCCGCCAGCCGGGCCATGGGAAAACGCATCAGATCGATCCTGCCGGCCGAGGCGGAACGGACGACGGAAGCCAGCCTCAGGTAGTGCCCGAAACCGTAACTCCAGTAGGATATTCCCTCGCTGCAGTAACCGTCGCTGTTGAATCCCTTGAGGTAATTTCCCGCATGCGCAAGCAGGAAGGCAAACGCGTTCCTGCGGGTGTTCTCCGGAAGCTCGACGGCAAGAAGGATCTGCATCACATTGGCCGTACAGACGGCATTCCAGTTGTTGGTGGATACGAGAAACCAGTCTTTCGATCTTTTGCCGAGAGCCGTCTCGACCAGCGGCGTCACGATCTGACGCTTCACCGCCTTGTCCATCATGTCAAGTTCAGCCTTGCTCAGATACGGCTTGAGCAGGACCGCGGCCGTGGACATGACGGCGCCGACCTGACTGCCGACAAGTTCGATATGGGGACGGCGCATCAGCAGATTGTCCAGTTTCGAATCGTGCGCTGGCAGGACCCAGGTCGCCATGCCGCACAGGACTTTATTGAACTCCCGCCACTTGCCGAGATACTTGTCCCGGTCTGCGGTCACGCAGAGCGCCATGGTGAGGTTTTCGTAATGGCGGATGAGCGGCCTGTAGGCCTTTTCATAACGGCTCCGGTTGCCGTTGCGCAAAAAATCAAGATAGTGATCGACGGGCGGGGGAGCCGCCTGCGCTTCCAATGCTCTTCGGGCGTGCTTTTCGAGATTGCGGAAAAAAACGGTTTTGCTTTTGGCGTTCCAGAATTTCCGGTCGGAGACGTCAGGAACGGGGATCCACGGTGCGGAGGGCAGAAGGAGGGCCTGTTTCCCGGCCCCCGCAAGGGCTTTTTCCATCGCCGCCCGGTCCGCGGCCGCGGCATCGGGGCGGCCTGTGGAAAACAGACGCATCTTTTCGATCTCGAGCACCAGACCTTTTTTGTAAGGCATATCCCAGCCGGTGAAGTTGAACTCCAGCGTGTCGATCTTGTCCCGCCCGGCAGGTTTCCGGGAAACGCTCACGCGGTCAAGTTCGATGATCAAAGTCTGCTTTCCCGCCGACGGGATGACGCCCTGAGGCGCGGCATAATAATTCCACGACGCGCTCCCCTCCGGATTGGAGGTCATGGTGAATCGATAACCGTCTCCGCCCCGATTGGCGGAAAAGACCATCTCGAACCGGTCGAACCGGGCAAGATCCGGCGAAGGCGGCGCAATTTTCAATTTGACGGCATCGGAATTGCGGAAAACGAGCCTGCCGTCCTTGATTTTCGCCGCACATTTCAAAACTCCGTTGAGTTTGCCGTTTTCGAAGAGAACAAGTTCCTTCGCGGACGCCGCGGGCGCGGCGGGGGTCTTCGCGGCGGTTTCCGGCCGGACTGCCTCTGAAAGAACGATCTTTTCAATTTCAAGCACCAGCCCTTTTTTGTAGGGCATGTTCCAGCCGACGAAGTTGAACTCCAGGGTCTGGATCCTGTCGCGTCCGACGGGTTTCCGCGAAGCGTGCATTCCCGCAAGATCGACGGACACGGTCTGTTTGCCCTGCGCTCCGATAGTGTTCACGGGAGCGAAATAGTAGTTCCACACCGTACTGCCCGGCGGATTCGATGTCATCGTGAACCGGTAACTGTCTCCGCCGCGGCTGGCGGTGAACGTCATATCAAGACGATCATACCTGCTCAGATCCGGCGCGGGCGGCGCGAGTATCAGCTTTGTCGCATCGCTTGTCCGGAAAACGAGCTTGCCGTCCCTGACCGCCGCCGCGCTCTTCAATGCGCCGTGGAGCCTGCCTTTTTCAAAAAGAACAAGATCCCCCCCGGATGCGGCAGCCATCGCGGAAAAAAGCGTCAGAAACAAGATCATCCGTCCCATCAGGCAACCTCCGTCATACATACTGACTTGTGTAGAGCAAAAACTTCAACGAACAAATACTAACTTAAGTGTGTACTTTTTCTAAAGTAGTGCTATATTTATGAAAAGTCAAATGGGAACGGGAAAAAAAAATGAAAAAATACAACAACATGGCCGAATTCGCCGCAGAGCTGAATCTGGCCCGGAGCACGGTTTCATACATACTCAACGACAAGTGGAAAGAGCGGAATATAAGCCCTGAAACGGTCAAAAGAGTCAAAGACTACGCCCGCAAAGTCAATTTCATACCCAATTTTTTCGGCCGCGCGATCAAGGGAAAAGTCACTTCGGACGCGGCGATCCTGCTCCCGGTCCGCGCGTACCTGCATCACAGGGAAGCCTTTTTTCATCTGCTCGGCATATTGGATGAGATCGGGCTGAAATACCTGATCCTGCCCGTGTCGGCAAAGCCCGATGCGGAACAGGTTCTGGAACAGGTCAAGGCTTTCAACGTCCGGCGCGCACTCCTGATCGCATACCCGATCCTGAAGAAAAACAACGTTCCCGTGTGGAAGAACATAATCGCCGCAACGCCGGAAACCGCCTGGCTGCTCTACGACTGTCCCGACGACGACCAGTGTCCCGACCTCATCGAATTGCCCAACGCGGGCTTTGTCGGCTTCGATCGGCGCGAGGCCCGGCAGATGGTATTCCGCTGCGTCAGAGATCACGGCTACCGGACACTGCGGCACTACGGTTTTTCAAACGCTGAATTCCGTGACTCCGGGCTCGGGACCCGCGAGATCACCGTCGGAAAAGGCAAGTCGGCCGATATTTTCGATACGGGAAGACGCATCGCGGAGGAGCTGATCCGGACGACCGAAAAAAAAGATCTGCCGCAGGCCGTGTTCATCAACGACGATCAGCTGGCCATCGGTGTCATCGCCTGTCTGCAGTCCCGGAATTTCCGGGTCCCCGAGGATTTCGCCTTCATCTCATGGGACGGCCTGGAGATCAGCAGACTTTTCCGCAAAAATCTGACGACGCTCAAGGTCCCGCACGAAAAAATGCTGGCGCGGACGCTTGACTTCTTCACAAAAGAGGGTCCCCTCCCCCGCCTGCGTCTTGCGGCTGAAATCAGGGAAGGAGAAACAATGTCCTTCTACAGAAGCTCCCGGTAATTGGTCAACACCTTGCGGAAGACGGCGATGTAGCGGTCGATGATGTCGAAACGGGCGTGTTTGAACCACGGCAGGGTAAAGACGGTCCCGGCGGTATTTTCGCTGACGGGGAGATATTCCGGTTCCGCGACGGTCCTGCGTCCGCGCCCGAAAGCGTCGCTGCTCGTGAAATAGGGATGCTTGTGCAGAGGATAGTTGGTGCCGGGGATCGAGCGGACCCCCTCGGCCCGGACGGCTTCGCAGAAACGCTCGCAGGTCAGACCGTCCAGTTCTTCGCTCCGGAACAATCCGCGGGGATTGTACCAGCCGCCCATGGAGCAGCCGTCCCCGGTGATCCGGTGAGCGCGGATCCCCGGCAGATCGCTCAGATTGTCCCAGAAGTAATTCATGGCTCGATTGATCTCCGCACAGCGCTCAGGGTAGTATTTCAGCTGGACTCTTCCCATGGCCGCGCAGGTCTGATTCATACGGTGCTTGACGCCGCCCATGGGGATCCCGATGAATCGGGTATATTCGGGACAAGCCGTCAATTTCTCGGACGCCTGCGCGTACTGCGAATGCCCCAGCCGCTCGTAATGTCCGAAGAGCATGCACTTCTCGATCAGCTCCCGTGAGTCGGTCAGGACAATGCCGCCCTCCCCGACGGCAAAGGCCTTGCCGCCCATCAGACTGGTTCCGGAAATATCGCCCAGAGTCCCGCACATGCGGCCGCGGTAAAAACCGCCCTGCGCATGGGACGCATCTTCTATCACCTTGAGGCCGTGTCTGCGGGCGACGGCGTTGATGGAATCCATATCGGCGGGATGCCCCGCATAATGGACCGCCATGATCGCCACGGTCCTTCCTGTGATCCGGTGTTCGATGTCCCCGGGATCGAGACAGAGCGTCACGGGATCGATGTCGGCGAACACCACCTCGCCGCCCATGGCGACGACACTTGCGGCGCTGGCCCAGTAAGTCATGGAGGGACAGATCACTTCGCTTCCCGTTTTGACGCCGCACGCCCACAGGGCTTCCTGCAGCGCGGCCGTTCCGTTGCAGGTGCCGAGACCGTACTTCGCACCCGCCCAGTCCGCGTACTCCCGTTCGAAAACACGGGTGATATCGGTTCCGCTCATCGTCCCCGCGCGCAGAACTTCGATGACTGCCTCTTCGTCCTCCCGCGTCACGACAGGCCAGTGAAACATATCGGGAAAGGACTCCCTGAGTTCCGGCTCGCCGCCGTTGACCGCCAATACCCGTTCATTCATGATCTCCGCACTCCTTTTGTACTTTCGGAACATGTTGCTCACTTGTGTGAGTACACTTAAATATACACTCCTTCCGTAAAATGTCAAGCAAGAACGATCATGAAAAAACGCGGAGGGCGGCGGGAATACCTGCGGGGATCATTTCACAGCGAGGCCGCCGTCACCGAAGCACGGCAGGGGGAAGGAGTATTACGGATGGGTACGGATCATTACGGAGAGGCTCCGTTCCTCACGCGGGGCGGTGAAAAGTCCGCCCCGTATCGCGCAGACGATCTAACAAGCCGCTCCCGTCGCGCGTGATCGGCGACCTCGCGCTTCTCATCTCAAAACACCCCGCTTTCCTCGAAAGGGATTGGGGCCCGGGGGAAGGGCGGGTGGCACCC
>JAFTDL010000296.1 GCA_017454215.1 Lentisphaeria bacterium
GAAAAGTTGGATACAGACCGTTTCAGAAGAGACATGGGCGGTGTAGAAGACGCTTATAAAGAAATGATGAAGCGCGTCCTCGGTTAAGAGGTACGCTTTTTGGGATAAACAAGGAGCTTTTTTATGGGAGCATTTTTCGGCGTCGCCTCGAAAAAGGACACGCCGGGCAGGACCGTTCCGTCCCCCGCCGGCAACAGTCCGTCCGCGCCGGGGAATCCCGCACCCGGAGGAAAAACGAAAACGGAACCCGCATCGGTCCGCGACGCGGCGTTTTACGAGGCGCGCTGGCGGATGATCCAGGAGGAATCCAGGGATTCCGGCCTGGAACGGAAACAGGTCGAACAGTTCATCGCGGAGGCCGGGGAGAAAGCACCCGCCGAGGCGGTCGAAGTCCTCGCCAGGCTCCGCGCCGAGGAGAAACAGAGCCGGGCGCTGACCCTGCGGAACGAGCTTCTGGACCAGGCGGCGGCGTTCAGGCCGGACGAGGCGGCAAAAATGGATTTCGATACGCTTGACGCGCTTTGCATGTCCGTGATGTCGAAACGCGACGAGCTGAAAAAGCTTGACGCCGAGCTGCCGGAACACATCTTTCTGGAGGAGCACCGGAAAACGGTCGACGCCTATGTGAAACAGCTCTCCGATCTCCAGCTGGCCGTGTCCCTCGGCGGCGATGTCCAGGCGGGAACCAGGACGGGCCCGGCCGGAAACGAACGGAAACAGACTCCGGCGGCATCCGGGCAGACAAAGCCCGCGGCCGGAAAAACGGAGCCCGCGACCGGGAAAACGAATCCGTCTGCCGCCGGAACGGAGCCCGATGACGCGGCCGGGACCGTGAAGGATTCCAAGCTGCTCCTGAATTACCTGCTCCTGCTGGATTATCTGCCGGGCACCATCCGCGACGAGGCCAAACGCGCCGAAGCGCTCCGCATGGTGAACGATCTGCTGGCGGACAAGGCTTTCACCGATGAGATCCCCCGGAAAAACTGCACCGGCATCCGGAAATTCATCGTCCTCAACAACGCGCCGCTTCTGCCGTATCTTGATGAGAACGCAAAAGCGCTTCGCGGCATGAAGCTTTTCCCGCGCACCTACCCGGACAGCGTCCTCGAGGACATTTCCGGCAGCACGTTCCGCCTGAAAGTCCCGGACCAGAAAGCCAGCATCATCCAGCGGGCCGCCTGGAACAAACTCCGCGCCGACGAGGGGGAGGACCGCATCGTCGTCACACTCATCAACAGTCCGCAGCTGTCGAAGCTTTCCGAGGAGTTCCGCGAATATCTGTTTGTTCGGGCGCTTTTCCTCGGCGTCGATCCCGAACTCCTGCGGAACCGTTTCGACCGCGCGTCCGGTCTGTCCGCTGCGAAAAAGGACGAATTGAGCCGGATCGCCGGATTCTTCCGGAAGTCCGATCTCGAGGAAGAAGATTGATTGTTTTTGCGGACAAGAGCATTTTGAATACTGCTCAATACCCCGTTTGAGCAGATGAGGGCCGTACATTTGTAAGTATCTTCAGTTTTTTTGTTTTTTCACTATCTTGAAAATGAATCAAGATATGCTATATTAGAGAAAACTGCTTAATCGTTCCCGGAATAATTAAAAAAGTGCCGAATTGAATGGCACGGAAAGGAAACTGAAATGAAGGAACAAAAGCTTGTATCTGTTGCGCTGAGAGCATTAGCCAATGATAAAACGCGTTTTGGGTATTTGCCAATGGAGTTGCCTTTGGAACAGTATTTTTCGGATGGATGGCAAATAGCTTCTTATCAATGTTGTAGAGACCAGGAATACTGTTATGCCGTTGTTCTTCTTGAAAGGGAAGCGAAATAAACGACGCATCAGGTTTTTTTTGAGTGTAAGCAGTGCAGTCACAGTGCACGGCTTACGCTCGTACGTGTAAATAAACAGGCAGATACATCATGCCCCCGCTCACGCACACAAAGTGAACCGAAACAGTGCGTTAATGCGGGGGTTATCTTGTCTGCCCGGGCAGGGCGGGGAATTCGCCGGTGCAGGCGGCTTCGTATTCGGCGATCATGGCGCGGATTTCGTCGCCGAGCGGGATCCTCGTCTTCGCCTCGAAATCGTAGCGCACCACCACGTCCTCCGCGAACGCGCACAGCGTGCCCGCGTCGTCGAACAGGGCGTGCTCCAGCACGATGCTCGTGCCGCCGGCCTTTTTGAGGCGCGTGAGGATGCGGACATTGCCGGGGAAGAAGAGCTGGGCGGTGAACTGGACGCGCGACGCCGCCAGGATCGGGCCCGTCTTCATGCCCTGAAAGACCTTCATCCCGATGTGTCCGCAGTATTCGACGCGCGCCGCCTGAAAGAACCTCGAAAACGCGAGGTTGTTCACGTGTCCGAGCAGGTCGAGGTCGCTCCAGTCGATGCGGCTTGTAAA